>JBEEHC010000037.1:0-18928 GCA_041167205.1 Verrucomicrobiota bacterium | reverse complement strand
ATCGCGGCTGTGCCGGAACGCGAGCCGCAGTGAGTCAAGATCGTTCTCGAAGCTGACGATTTGCAACGGACGCACCGGACCGTTTGTCGCCTGCTCTTCATAGCAGAGGATCGCCGCCATCGCGTTCGCCGCGGCGCCGAGTCCAACATCCCAGATGACCAGGAGCTCGGCACTCTCCAAATTTTCGCTGGGAGAGAGTTGCACGCGCTCGGCCAAATTCGATTGCTCGATGTAAAGTTTTCTCGCTTCTTCCATGGGCGGCGTGCGCGAGTGCATGATCTCGCCGGACGAAATCTGGCGGATGCTGGCAAAGCCTTCCCATGCCATGTGCACTTCGTAATTCCCCAGGGTGCGGAGCTTTGTCCGCTTCGGCTTTTGCGCGCGGATCGGATTGTCGAGATCGGATTCGTGCAAAAAGGCACGCTTCTCCCTATAGAGATCGAGAAAGCTGTCGGCCAGAATGCTCTCGCGAATCTCGCGCATGAGCTGGTGGTAGAAGTGGATGTTGTGCTTTCCCAGTAACTGCCACCCGAGCGTCTCGCTCGTCTTGGTCAAGTGATGCAGATACGCGCGCGAGTAGCGCGCGCAGGTCGGACAGGCGCAGGTCGGATCGAGTTTCTCGTCGGAGAATTTGTAAACACCGCGACGCATCTGCAAAAATCCGCGAGAGGTGAAGACGGCGCCGCGCTGCGCGAGTTGCGTGGGCATGATGCAATCGAACATGTCCACGCCGCGATGGACGGCTTCGAGCATATCGAGCGGAGTGCCGACGCCCATGAGATAACGCGGTTTGTCCTCTGGCAGAAGCTGGGCGGTGAATTCGCACACGTCTTCGCGCTCGCTCTTGCTCTCTCCCACGGCGAGCCCTCCGATGGCGAATCCGTCGAATGGCATGTCGCTCAGGCAGTCCGCGCTTTCGCGCCGTAATTCCTGGAAGAGCGCACCCTGGACGATGCCGAACATCGATTGCGGCGAATCTCCGCGGGCCGCGAGGCTGCGCGCGGCCCAGCGATGCGTGATACCGAGCGCGGCCCGTGCCGTCGCTTCATCCGCGGTCGAGGCGATGCAATGATCGAGCGCCATCATGATGTCGCCACCGATTGCTTTCTGCGTCTCGATGCTGACTTCCGGACTGAGCAGAATTGTCTTCCCGTCCAGGTAACTTTGAAAAACCGCGCCCTCTTCGCTCATCGCGCGCGAATGCGGCAGCGAGAAAATCTGAAACCCTCCCGAGTCTGTCAGCACCGAGCGTTTCCAACTCATGAAACCGTGAATGCCGCCCGTGCGGCGAAAAACCTCGGGACCGGGACGCAGCAACAAGTGATAAGTATTTGCGAGGAGAATCTGGGTGCCCGCGTCCTCGAGTGTTTGCGGGAGCTGCGCCTTCACCGTGGCCTGCGTTCCCACTGGCATGAAGAGCGGCGTCCGCACCTCGTTGTGCAAGGTCCGAAACGTCGCGGCGCGCGCGCGGGAGCCGGTCGCCTGCGCGTCAAGACGAAAGTTCAAACGCGAGGCCATTACGCGATGACTTGCCGATACACAGCCTCATAGCGAGGCACAATTCGGGCGGCGGTGAATTGCGTCTCCGCTCGGACACGACCGAGCTCGCCAAGTTCCCGCACGCGGTCCGGTGAGTCGACGAGCTGGTCAAGGGAGGATGCCATGGCCGCGATGTCGCCAAACTCGTGCAGGTAAGCGGCATCGCCTACGACCTCGGGAATTCCACCGATGCGAAAGGCGACGACTGGTTTTCCGAAGAACAAAGTCTCGAGGATACTCAGGCCGAAGCTTTCGTTCTCCGAAGTGTAGAGGCCGGCGTCGGCTGCCGGCAGATAATTTTCTACTGCGGCCGCGTCTTCTTTCACGAGGACGCGATTGCGCAATCCGAGCTCATTCACGAGCGTTTCGTAGGGAGCAAAAGGCCCGCCGGCCAGAATCAGCAATCGGATGCGCTCCCGGCTCGATGCTCTCGCGATCACTCGCAACAAGAGATCGATTCGCTTGACCGGCCGAAGATTTGACATGTGCACCACGAGGAACTCATCCGAGATTCCCAGCTCGCGTCGCACTTCCTCGCGCGTTCGGGTCGCTGTAGCTGGCGTGAAGAAATTCGGAATGACTTGGATCGGTTCACGCAGTTGAAAAGTCTCCTCCGTTTGCTGCCGCAGACTTTCGGAAACCGTCGTGACTGCATCGGAATGGAGCAGCGCATGTTCGATCGCGGCGCGGTACTGAGGATTCGGACCGAGCAGAGTCGTGTCGGTTCCGTGCAGTGTCGTAACGATCTTCGGCGCGGTGTCGCCAATCATTTCCGCGGCCAGGAAAGCCGCTGTCGCGTGCGGCACAGCGTAGTGCACGTGAAAAACGTCCAACTTCTGTTCTCGGCCGACCTCAGCCATTTTGACGGCGAGTGGCAAAGTGTAATCGGGGCACGGGAACACACTGCTTTGACCAACTTCGACTTGATGGAAGTGAATTCGCGGCGCGGAAAGATCGAGCCGGACCGGTTGGGCGTAGCTGAAGAAGTGAACGGTGTGGCCGCGAGTCGCAAGCTCGGTCCCGAGCGCGGTCGCGAGAATTCCGCTGCCCCCGATCAACGGGAAACAGGTGATCCCTATCTTGAGCGGCGCCGGTTCCATCAGGACCCAATATACGCGTGGTTGGAATCAGCGATCTCTTCGCGCTGAACAAAAGTCACACCGGGTGCGTCCGCTTCGTCGAGATATTGGCGCTCACCCGCTCCAGCGACATAGTGCGTGCAGCCAATGACCGATTGCATCCAGCGCAGTCGTGTGTCGCGCGTCGGGCTGATTTGCGTGGCATCGAATTTCTGGGCCGGAAGCTCAATAAATCGATCCGCGCCTTTGTGCAGGAGCAATTGTCCATCACGTTGTCGCGCGCGAACGATCTCGCCCTCCCAGGGAACGTCGACGAAGTAGTCGTCAATGCAGGTCGCCCGCTTCCGGAATTCGGGATCGCCCGAGCGTTCGACGCGAATTCCATCCAGTAATCCCATCCGCGCATAAAGATCGCGGCAAAACTCAGCCACGGTCGATGCTTGAACCGCTTTGAAATGACCGACCAGTTTGGGCGCGACGTAATTCGGGAGCTGACGCGCCAGCTTTGTCTGCCATTCCGGCAGGACGCGCTTCACATACAGTGGGGAAAATTGCTTTTGGATCTTGTTCGCGAATTGAAAATTCAAGGCGTCATCGCGGCCGGTGTGCCGTTCGCGTAACAGGGTGATCGTTTCGCGGCAATCGTGATCGCTATCGTGAAAGAAAAACACGATTTCGCCGCCGATCTCCCGCTGCAATTGGCGCGCGGTCGAAATCTTGGCGTAGAGAAAACGCTTCGGAAAAAAGCCGCACGGTTGTTGACCGAAGCAGATAATCGGCCCGCTCATTCCGAACGAACTGCCGGTGGCTGAGTGTTCCGGAAAACCGTTTGTTGCAGGATCCAGGCGAACAACAGGACGGCCATGCAACCAATGAAATTGTACCAAAGGTAGCCGATACCGGAAGTGCAGAAGAGGACAAGCACGATGGTCTGCGCAATCACGGCGGCGAAGAAAACCGCCGAACCGCAAACCTTGCGCAGAAAGAAAGCGACGAGGAACAATCCAAGAATGCTGCCGTAGAAAACGGAGGCCAAAATGTTGCCTGCTTCGATCAGGTTTTCGACCAAACTGGCGAACGACGCAACCGCGATCGCGACCAGGCCCCACGCGGCGGTCAGCACTTTAGTCGCGATGACATAATGATGATCGCTCGCCTTCGGGCGGATGAGCGGACGGTAGAGGTCAACCGCGGTGGTGGAACCGAGCGCGTTCAAAACGGCGGAAGTTGCGGACATGGTCGCGCAAAAAATCACCGCGACGAGCAGGCCGACAACTCCGTGCGGAAGATGATGGATCACAAAAGTGATGAAGACGTAATCGGAGTCCTTGCTCTTCGGACTCGCGCCAGCCTGTTCGAGAATTTTTTTGGTGTTGTCCCGAATGGAGCGCGCTTGCGTATCGAACTCCCGGACCTGCGTCGTCAGTGCCGCCGAAGTTTCCGCGGAAGCATTGGACATTGCTTGAATGGCTTCGCGCTTGCGGGTGAAGACGTCGTCGAACTGCGCCTGCAACGCGGTCAGTTGAGGACCGTAGCCGCGCTCGATCGCGCGTTGATAAGTCGGCTGATTGAAAAACATCGGCGGCTTTTCGAATTGATAGAAAAGAAAAACCATCGCGCCGAGCAGCAGGATGAGAAACTGCATCGGCACTTTCACGATCGCGTTGAAAAGCAAACCGATGCGACTGGCGCGCAAGGATCCGCCGGCGAGATAACGCTGCACCTGCGACTGATCCGCGCCGAAATACGAGAGCGAGAGAAAGAAACCGCCAAGAATCCCCGACCAGAAAGTGTAGCGCCGGGACGGATCGATCGAGAAATCGACGGCCTGAAGTTTTCCCATTTTGCCGGCGATCGAGAGCGCGTCCGTGAAAGACAGGTCGGCCGGCAATCGATGAACCGCGATGCCGAAGGCCAGGGCCATTCCGACGAGGATGACCAGGATCTGGTAGCGTTGCGTGAGGCTGACAATCTTGGTGCCTCCGACAACCGTGTAGGCGATGACGAATCCACCCGCGAGCCAGATGGTCAGATTCAAATCCCAGCCGAGCAAGGCGGAAAGAATGATGGCTGGCGCGTAGATCGTAATGCCGGCGGCAATGCCGCGCTGGACCAAAAACAAGAAGGCGCCGAGCAGCCGTGTTTTCCGATCGAATCGCTGACCGAGATATTCGTAAGCGGTGTAAACTTTCAGCCGTTGATAGATCGGAACGAAAATCGCGCAGACCGCGATGAGCGCGAAGGGTTGGCCGAAATAATTTTGGATGAATCCGATTCCGCTCTCGTAGGCCTGGCCGGGCATGGAGAGAAATGTGATCGGGCCGGCCTGCGTCGCCAGAACGGAGAGGCCGATCGTGCCCCAGCGGATTGTCTTATCTCCCTTGAGATACTCACGGAGGTTCGGGTGATTCCAGGTTCGCCACAATCCGTAGAGCGGAATCGCGAGAATCGTCGCGATCAGGACGAAGTAATCGATCCGATTCACGAAAACCGGAGAGTGAACGCGTAAAGCAAAGCGACCTCGATCGCAAACAGGGCGATCGCGAACGCGTAAGCCTTGCGCCAGGTGCCGAAGATAGGCGGTCGGTCCTGTTCGCTCATTTCACCGCGCGGAGCGAAACCATGTTGGCAAAAAGGCGATAAGCGCCAGGAACTCCGGCCGGCAATTGCCGGAACCACGAATAACCGGTGTAGATGAAATAGCCGCTGCCCGATTTTGCGACGAGTAATCCGCCGTCGAGTGGTTTTTCTCCCGGATCGTTGCACGACAGAATCGGCGTCCACGCCGGATCCCACTTGTTCGGAAAATAAAGTCCACGCTCCTGGACCCAGCCCTTAAAATCTTCGGCGGTGATTTTGTTCGGCGTGTTCATTAACGGATGATCCGGCGCGAGAATCCGCATTTCGGCATTTTCGTCGGTGACCCGGTCGCGGGAAATCTCCAGCGGGAACGGGCCGATCTCCTTCGTCTTCAGATCCGATGTCGTGTTGTATTGAACCACCACGACGCCGCCATCCTTCGCGTAAGCAAGCAACGCCGGTTGCCAATTCGTGATTTGTTCCTGTGTGTTGTAGGCGCGGATGCCGAGCACGACGGCGTCAAAGTGTTTCAGGTTCTCGGCGGTAATTTCCGAGACATCCAACACTTTTACGCTGTACCCGATTTGCTGCAGGCTCTGCGGAATCTCGTCACCGGCGCCGGGAATGTATGCAATTTGTTCGCCTTTCGTCCGGATGTCGGCGCGCACAATCTTCGCTTCCGCTGGAGGCATCAGAACGTGCAAACCGATGTGCGGATAGGAAATGCGTTCTCGCGCGAATGAATAATCGCGGCCCTCGACCGACACCACGGCGCGCAGCGTTCCTTCACCGCCACGCGACGGCGGCGTGATGGTGAAGGTGGCCGATGTTACGGCGTTTGCGCCTTTTAAATCCACGGGGACGGAGGCTGGCTCGATCCCCCATCCTTTCGGCGCCTCGAGCTTCATTTCACCGCGAATAGCGGCGGTCGAAGCCACGAGGTGGACTTGGACCGATTTCGGTTTGTCGTTTCCAAAGACAAAGACTGAATTCGATAGATTCGCGAAGACCGGCGGAGCGATAACGAGCTCCTGCCGCACTTCCCCGATAATCGGATCGACGGTGCGGTACTTCGTATCGACGCGGTAACGAAGCTCCTGATCGCCGACCCGCAAAGCAACCTCCACCGGAAACGGCGGCGGATTTTCCGGCAGGCCGATCAACTTCTGATCGTCCACCGAAAATGTGCCGAGCGTCGCTGGTTTCCGGAGCCAATAGGGTTGCGACCAGGTCACATCTTTCGGAAGAATTGGCGCGAGGTCCTTCGCGACAAATTGATCGGTCGGCAGCGGCAAATCCAATTGAAGCGTCTCTCCCGAGAGGGGCATCCTCGCCTCGATTAATTGCACCGGAACCTTCGAGCGATTGATGGCCTCGAACTTTATCGGCAACGGCTGAGCGGCTGAAACCGCCGCGACGGTGGCCGAGCTTTCGATACTGAGGCCCAGACAGGCAGCGATGATGGAATCGACTTCCGCCCGTTTCTGAGCGCCCCAATCCTTGTCGCCGAATTGAGTCAGCGCCTGGCGGAGTTCCAGAAGCTTCGGAACGGAAGCAGCGGGATCGGCCGGAACGAATGCCGCAGCCACTTGTTTCATCTTTTCGGCGATCGCTTCCGATTTCGGCACGCGTGCCCATGTGGTGTCGACGTCATCGAACAAGCCATTCGTGATCGGCGCGCCCTCGAGCACCTTGAAATATTCTTTGCGCGCGCCGCGCCGTGGCGGACTGCCCACGCCCTGGCTCTTGTGCATGCTCAAACTCGCCGCCGCGATTTCGGTGAAAGCTTTGCCGAGGAGCGGATTGAAACCGCCGGCCTCCAGCGTGGCGAGGCCCGTTGGATCGAAGGGTAAATTTCGGTTCGAGAAAAAGAACGGCGAAGTATTCCAAACGAGCCGCGTCGGTTTCCAGACTTCGACGAAAGCCAGTTGTTCCGGAAAGCGTTTCGGATCCCTCGCGGCCTGAAACGCTTCACGTGCGAGGATCGCCGAGGCGGTATGATGACCGTGCGTCTTGTCGTCGTCCGGACTGAAACGCGTCACAACTACGTCCGGGCGAAATCGACGAATGACCCAGACGATGTCCGCCAGCACCTTGTCACGGTCCCAAATCCGCAACGTCTCTTCCGATGTCTTTGAGAAACCGAAATCGACTGCACGCGTGAAAAATTGCCGGCCGTGATCGAGCCGGCGCGCGGCGAGAAGTTCCTGGGTGCGGATGACGCCGAGCTTTTCTCGCAATTCCGGCCCAATCAAATTCTGGCCACCATCCCCGCGCGTGACCGAGAGATAACCCCCTTCGTAAAGCGAACCATTCGCCCACAACGCCATCAGATTTGTATTCTCGTCGTCAGGATGCGCGGCGACGTAAAGGACGCGCCCAAGCACATTCAGTTTCTGAAGCGCGAGCTGAATCTCAGCGGCGTTCATGGGCGGCGGAAATGCCGGCGGTGGATCGGCCGCGCGGCCAGAGCGCAGGCCGATACCAGTCACGATCAGCATCACAATCGTTTTCCAGATCATCGATCGGCTCACCAAAAAAACATCAGAGGTTAACCGGGGCGCAGTCCGGAACCCTTTCGGGCCGCCAGGACAGGAGCGACTCGCGGATTATTTGTTGATGTCTTGTTTCGCCTGAAGCCGATCGATCAGCGTTTGAATACTCTTTTTTTGCTGATCGGAAGCCGCGGCGGCTTGCGCTTTCTTCGCGTCCTCCGCCGCGCCGGTAAAATCGCTCGCCGCGGATTTGATCCGGGCGTTCGACAGATGCCCCTGCGCACTGGTGGGATAACGCTTGGCCACGTCCTTCAAGATCTCCATGGCTTCGGCGTCTTTCTTCTCCGATTGGAGCCGGCGTCCGTAGGAATAGAGCTGCCCGGGAGTGGTCTTCGCGAGCGCCTGGTCCCAAATTTTTTTGGCGTCATCAGGCTTGTTCATCGCCTTGAGCAAATCGGCCTTGGTGGTCAGGTTGTCGAAACGTTCCTCGTTCTGGATCGACAGGTCCACCCAGGTCAACGCCTCCTCCAGATTGATCTTTTTGCTCAGACAGAACTGCGCGGCCTTGTTCGGCGCATCCACTTCAAACCGGGCCCGCCCGCGCATTTGATTGCGAATGTTGGCCAGCGTCCCGTCTGTCTCATTGATCGCGACCTTGAACGGCACGGCGAGTTTCTCCCATTTCAACGTCACCGTGGTGGAGTCAGCCTTCAGGTCTTCGAACTCGAACTCGAGGGCCTCCTCCATCTCGTTCGGACGTGGTTTCACGTTTACGCGAAGGGCATCTTCTTCCTGTTTGTAGGTGTAGCTCCCCCACGCATTCGACATTTTCGAAAAAATTATCGTCCACGAATCCGCGGTCGGCATCATGTGCAATCCGTAGGTCCCTTTCGCGAGCGGCTGTCCTTCCACTGAAACCGGATCGCTGAATTCGATCGTAGTGTTTTCATTCGCGCCCGCCCGCCAGACTTCTCCGAGCGGAACCAGCCCGCCCCAGATCTTTCGACCGTTCACGAGAGGCCGATGATAAGTGATCGTGATGTCGGTCAATCCGACGCGCTGTTTAGCGACGGCGAGCTGACTTACGTCTGGCAACGAAAGGTCGCCGCGTGCCGTCGCGATTGCTCCGATTCCGATCAAAGCCGTTCCGAAAACAATGACGCGCTGAGAGATGAATTTCATAGTGGTTGGGTTACACAGATCATCCGCAACGGAAGGTGAGACAAGAACAGATTTGCGGAATGTTTTGATAAGCGGTGTGCGTTGCGCTCGCTTCAGCACGGCTTGGGCGCAAGATCGAACGAGACAGTTAATGCGGCCATAAATCTGTCCCAAATTCGGAACAGAGAATTCCCGAGCGCGAAACAAATATAAAGAGGTCCTCATCTGGAGGAAATTCGGAAGCCGCTGGAGATTAACGACTTAAAACTCGTTCGACGCTCATGGCACGAGCTTTGCGTAAGGGTTCATCGTCAACCCATTAATCATATGAAAACGAATACTCTCTCAGCTGAAGGCTTCGAGTCGACCTACGCGTTGCTCGTTCGTTCTGAAGAAAAAGAACGCAGCGTGTTTGAAGGCGTGGCTTATCTCGTCTTCATCCTAAGCGCGGTTTTTTCGATCTGGCAGGTGGCGCAGCAACCCGTTGCCTTGCCTAAAGGCGACGTGATCCACACCACGTCGGTCGCGCGCTCCGCGGAGACAAATCGGCAATCCTAATCGACAACGCGGTTCCGGAGAACTCCGTTGCGATTAGTCGCTCTAATCTTTCTTGCTTCCGCTGCGCTTGGTCACGCGGCGGAGAGCGCGTCCGGCCGTTGGGAAGGCTCGGCGCAAATTCCGGGAAATGATCCACTGATTCACAATCAGGTGGGATTCCAGTCCTCCGCCGCGGTGGTGGATGGGATCCTCTACGTCGGCTGCCGGGATTCGAATTTGTATGCACTCGACGCGGCGACGGGAAAAGAGAAGTGGCGATTCAATAATGAGATGAGCTGGGTGATTAGCTCACCGGCCGTCGCACAAGGAAAAGTCTATTTCGCCACGTCCGATTCGAGTCTCTTCCACGTGATAGATGCCGCTACCGGCAAATCGGTGCTGAAGCAACCGGACAAGGCCTACATGTTTTCCTCTCCGTCGATTGCCGGAGACGTCGTTTTGATCGGCGTGCTCAATGGCACCCTTCAGGCGCGTGACCTCAAGAGCGGCGACGTGCTCTGGGATTTCCAGACCGAGGCTTCGAAGCAAAACGAAGGTTGGGTCCTGACCGCCGACCGGAAATTCAACGAGCCGCTGCTCTTTCACTCCACCTGGCGGGAAGCGCCGGTCGTCGCGGCGGAACGGCAGTTCAACATCGGCGCGATCTTTTCGTCCCCGCTGGTGGCAAACGGTGTCGTTTACTTCGGCAGCACCGGTGGAACTTTGTATGCGATCGAATAGGCAGCCGGACAGCTTAGACAAAAAGCCGGGCCCGCGGCGTCTCTTCAGCGTGAGCCTGCGATTCACGCGATTCGCTTCGCATTTCTTGAATCCATTTCGGCCTTACCCCGCATCTCATCTTCGAAGCGCCCTTCATCGTCTCCAACTCCAACTCAACTTCTCGTTATGATACTCGATACCTTTCGCCAGGACGTCCGCATCGGTTTGCGCATTCTCTTCAAGGAAAAATCGTTTTGCTTGCTCGCCGTGCTGGTTCTTGCTCTCGGCATCGCCGGGGTAACCACGCAGTTCACCATCGTCAACGCCTTTGTCCTGCGCGGATTTTCCTTCGCGCACCCGGAACAACTCGTGAGCGTGGGCCTGATCGACCCGCAGGCAACTCCACAGCAAAATAACTTTGGCAACGGGAACATCCCCTCCTCCCAGGACTATGAAGACTTGAAGGCCGGGCAACAGTCCTTCGCCTTGATGGCCGGCTACCTCAATGGCTCGACGATCAACGTTACCTACAAGAACAATCCGCAGCGCTACACCGGCGGATACGTCACCGAGGATTTTTTCCGGATCGTAGGCGTGTCGCCGATCATGGGGCGCGATTTTTCCGCCGATGACAACAAGCCCGGCGCGGAGAAGACAACGATCCTGGGCTATGAAATCTGGAAGCGGGATTTCGGCGGGGACTCGAGCATCGTTGGGCAATCGGTCCGAATTAACGGCAAGGCGGCCACAATCATTGGAGTCATGCCCGAAAACTTCAAGTTCCCGATTTCGGAGCAACTGTGGGTGCCGCTCTACAACGAGTTTCCGCTCCTTCCTCGGGAGGATACGCGGGCCGGCGGCTCAGCGCCCGCCGTCATGGGACGGTTAAAGGACGGGGTCTCACTCGATCAGGTAAACGCGGAATTCTCCGCGCTGGCGAAACGCCTCGCCAAGGACAACCCGAAAACAAACGAGCACCTGACCTCGGCCAGCGTGCAACCGCTGCTCAATTCGTTCACCGGTCCCCAACTGCGCCAGATCGTGTACGCAATGCTCGGCGCGGTGATTCTCGTCCTGGTGATTGCCTGTGTAAACGTGATGAACATGCAATTTGGCCGCGCTGCCTTGCGCGCCAAAGAACTGGCGATCCGCGGAGCGCTCGGAGCCACCCGCTGGCGCCTCGTCCGTCAAATGATGACGGAGAGTTTTCTCGTTGCCGCGATGGGCGCCCTGCTCGGTGTGTTTTTCGCCGAGTGGGCTGTTCGTCTGCTCATCCGCTCAATGAATGCTCTTCCGTTCCCGTTGCCCTACTGGGTCCAGTTCACCATTGATGGCAAAGTCCTCGCCTTTACCCTCGGCATTGTCCTCTTCGCGACGCTCCTGTCCGGGCTCCTCCCCGCGATTCTAAGCGCCCGAGGCAACGCCGCGGAAATGATGAAAGAAGGCGGTCGCGGTAACAGCAGTCGCCTGGTGAACGTGATTACGCGGGTCCTTGTCATCGGCCAGATCGCGCTGACCGCAGCGTTGCTTATTGCCGCGACGTTGCAGATCAAGTCGATTCGGAACCAAACCTCGCAGGACTACGGCTACGATGAAAACGCCGTTTACAGCGCGCGGATGGGACTGATGGAAGGCGATTACCCGACCGACAACGCGAAGCACCAGTTTTTTGTCCGCGCCTTGCGATCGCTCCGCGCCAATTCGGCGTTCGAGAATGCGGCAATGAGCGACCGGTTCCGCATGACTTTTGCGAACTTCGGCCAGTACGAAGTCGACGGCCAGACCTACGTGACGGACCGCGATCGGCCACGGGGCAACTCGGAGTCAGTCTCGGACGGTTATTTCAGCTCCCTCGGCTTGAAGATCCTCGAAGGCCGGGATTTCACGATCGAGGATTCCGACGCCAAACAACCGGTGGCGATCGTGAACACGAGTTTCGCCCGGAAATACTTTGGAAACCAGAGCGCGCTCGGCCATCAGGTGCGGCGTTTCAATCCGGCAAAGCCGGAGCCATGGCGCGCGATCGTCGGGGTCGCGCCTGACATGCTCATGCAGGGGCCATTCAACGCGGAGCGGGATAGTGTGGGCTTCTATGTTCCGTTGCTGGCGGCCACTCCAGCCGCTCAGTTCTGCACCATTGTTGTGCGGCCGCGCGCCGGCCAAAACGCGGCGAACATCGGCCCCGTTCTGAGCAAAGCGATCGCCGAATTGGATTCGAACCTGCCCACTTACTTCACCGGCACGCCCGCGCGTCTGCACGACGAGATCCTGGGTGTTAATCGGCTTACGGCCACGCTGTTCACCATTTTCGGCGCGGTCGCCTTCGTGTTGTCGGCCGTCGGTCTCTACGGAGTGATGAGTTTCTCGGTGAACCAGCGCACGCAGGAATTCGGCATCCGCATGGCCCTGGGCGCGGACGCGAAACGCATTTTCCGCATGGTCATGCAACAAGGCGCCTGGCAACTGGCCATCGGCCTCGTTCTTGGAATTGGAGCAGCCGCGCTTCTGCTCGGCGTGCTGGCGGCTGCCGCACTGGAAAACATCCTGTTCAAAGTGAAACCGCTCGACCCGTTCATTTACCTGGTCGTCGCCGGCCTCCTCACCCTTGTCGCCGCGATCTCCTGCTTCGTCCCCGCCCGCCGCGCCACCCGCGTGAACCCAATGGTCGCGCTCCGGACGGAGTAGCCGGACGAGGTGTTTGCTACCACCACGCGAACATTCCCCACACCAGGAGGGTAGCGGCTCCTCCTATGAAGAGGCCGAGAGCCACGGAGGAAACGAGAGCGCGCTTCCAGGGTCCTTCTCCTGCCGGTTTCGGGCGAAGGAACTCCCAGACAACGGCCACCGGGTAGAAGGCGACGCCCAGAATAAGTGTGGACTCGATCCACGACAGGATCATTGCCACGACCCAATAAATGAAGCGCAGCAGATCGTCATATCGTGTTCCGGTCTTGGGCAGACCAGAGGTGTGCTCGGGGCAAAAGGGCAGCGTGGTTGCGCTGCGATGCCCGGGGTTGCCACCGACGTATTTGGGTTCGGTGTCCGTCCGCCGGCAAAAAGGCGCCGCACACAGTTCGGCTTTGGGTGGGAAGGTCTGTTCGTCCTTTGCGTTCGAAAACATCCACCCTGCCCGGGTCCATGCATCCAGGGATTGCTTTCCGGTTTGACGGAAGGGATACAGGAATGCGCAAAGTATTAAGGCCCCGATGATCCCCGCGACCGCGCACCCCATTACAGAAGACTGCTTTCCGTCGGACTTCATTTTGGCATTTAACTGCGCCTTTTTCCCACTAGGACTGCGATCTCCCGCCAGGATGCTACGGCGACTGGCGGCCGGTCGAGACAAAGGTAAAGTTCAGGCATGAATTCCACGGATGTAATCGTAACGGGCGACGCCACGGGCTTCGCCCAGAAGATCGTTGTTGGATCACATCGATTGAGCGTGGACGAACCCATCGAGTTCGGCGGCACAGATACCGGACTGGGGCCCTACGATCTGCTTCTCGCCGCGCTCGGTTCCTGCACGTCGATGACCATCTCCCTGTACGCGAGAACGAAAAAGTGGCCGCTCGAGAGTGTGACGGTGAATCTGCGCCATTCGAAGATCTACGCGGCGGATTGCCGGGATTGCGAAACAAAGGAAGGCAAGATCGACCGAATTGAGCGCGAGATTCACTTGGTGGGAAAGCTCGACCCGGAACAAAAAAAGAAGCTGCTCGAAATTGCGGACAGGTGCCCGGTCCACCGTACGCTGAGCTCCGAGATCGATATTCAAACGAAGGCGACCTGAGCGCTGTTCCTGGAACATCCGGCGCGACTGGACAGCGCGTGCTAGATTGGCGATCCGATGTTTGAGATCAAGGCAAAGGATAAGATGGTGGAGCGGGCGCTGCTGGTGGGAGCGTACCTGGACGTGGCCAAAAAAACGGACGCGCAGAGTTTGCTCGCGGAGTTGGAAGAACTCGTCGACACGCTCGGTCTCCCGGTGGTCGAGCGGATGCTGGTGCATCATCGCGAACAACACCCGCGCTATCTTATCGGTTCGGGGAAAGCGCAGGAGATCGTCGACCTGGCGAAGAAGCTGGAGTGCGATGTCCTGATTTTCGACAACGAGCTGAGCCCTTCGCAACAGCGCAATTGGGAGGAGCTCGCCGGCATGACAGTTGCGGACCGGCACGAAATCATCCTCGATATTTTCGGCGCGCGCGCGCAGACCCGCGAGGCCCGGATCCAGGTGGATCTCGCTCGCATGGAATATTCGCTGCCGCGACTGACGCGCGCCTGGAGCCACCTGGGACAGCAGGGCGGCGGGATTGGCGCGAAGGGCGAAGGCGAAAGCCAGCTCGAGCAGGATAAGCGGAAAATCCGATTACAGATCGATCGGCTCAAGCGCGAACTGGAAACGGTACGCCGCTCTCGCGCCACCCAACGGAAAGACCGCAAACGCGCCCCGGTGCCGAACGCGGCGATCGTCGGCTACACCAATGTGGGCAAGTCGTCACTCCTGCGCCGGCTCACCGGCGCCGATGTTTTTATCGAGAACAAGCTCTTCGCCACGCTTGATACCACCACGCGAAAAATCGCGCTCCCGAACAAGCAACCACTCCTACTCACCGACACCGTTGGCTTCGTGCGCAAGCTCCCGCATCAGTTGGTGGAAGCGTTCAACGCCACGCTCGAGGAAGCCGCGCTCTCCGACTTTCTGATCCACGTGCTCGATGCCTCCCAGCCGGAAGTCATGGAATTTTACAATACGACCATGAGCGTCCTGACCGAGCTGGGCGCCGACACCAAGCAGATGCTCGTCGTTTTCAACAAGGTGGACAAGGTGGTCGATCCTTCGGCGCTTTTCGCCTTACGCCGACATTTTCCGGACGCTGTTTCGGTTTCAGCTCTCAACGGAGAAGGAATGGACGAATTGATCGAACGCATTTCCGAATTCGTCGCGCGAGGGAGCATGACGGTTGAGCTGCGCCTGCCTAATGCGCGCGCGGATTTGCTCGCGCGGCTACATCGCGAGGGAACTGTCCGGGAGATTCATTACGATCACGACTTTACAAGTCTCGTCGCCACGATCCCGACTCGCGCCCTGGAAGTGTTTGCTGCATTTCTTGCGCTTCCAGTTTGCGACTCGCGCGATGAGGTCGTGCCCGCATCGACCCTTTCCCTCCCGGGAGCAAACCAAGGCAGCCCAGTGTAATGCCTCGGCCAAGGCGCACGATACGATCAGCGTCGCGTCGGCCTTGCCAAGTTCCTTGCCCTCTCGCTAGGGCACTCGGTCGTAGACCTCAATTAACCCGACGCCCGAGCTGTTGTTCATTCCCGAGAGCAGCGCGGTGTAAAGGCCCGGCGGCAGCGTCGCGACTATGGCAGACTCGAGGGTGTTGGCGGGCGCCAGACCTGTAGCGGTCAGTTCGGCCGCCTGAGCTGGATTATCCTGCCAGTTGTTATCCGATACTAAAAGGGCTCCATTACCGTCGCGCAGTTCCAACGTCGGATCTGCCAGCGCATTAGTCACTCCCACCGCAGCAAGGCTCGGGCCGAGACCACGCACCACGATCTTGTCAGTGCCGCTCTGATTGCCCAGGGTAAAGCCCGCGATCACAATGTTGTCACCCGTGCTGACGAAGGCTCGCGTGCTGATGTTGCCCAGCCTTGCCAGGACTGCCTGACTGAGATCGTACACTTCAATCAAGGCGACGCCTGAGGTGTTATTCTTGCCCTTGACGATCGCGGTATAGGCTCCGGGATTCAAGGTCGTATCAATCGCTGATTCGAGATTGTTAGTCGGTGCGAGGCCAGTCGCCTGAATCGCGGTTTGCTGCGCGGGGTCATCTCTCCAGTTATCGTCCGTGATAGTGGCAAAGGCGCCCGGACCGTGCAGCTCCAGCACGGGGTCAGCCAGCACATTGGGGACACCGACTTGGCTCAACGAAGGTCCAATGGCTCGGAGGAGCACATGTTTGGGAGCGGTTCCCGTAATGATGAACCCGCCGATGCCAACATTATCACCCGTCTGAACTCGCAGACGAGTCGAGAGATTGATGGCCTGAGACGCAGGGATAGGTGTCGGGGTTGGTGTAGTTGTCGGCGTAGGTGTGGGGGTAGCTGTCGGCGTAGGTGTGGGTGTGGGCGTTGGGGTAGGTGTGGGGGTGGGTGTCGGTGTTGCCGGCGGAGTAGGTGTTGTCGGTGGGGTTGGAGTAGGCGTTGTCGGTGGAGTAGGTGTTGATGGCGGGGTAGGTGTCGGGGTCGAATTACATGCGTCCGTAGAAGGGCCCTGGATCGCCACGGTGATGGGCGTTCCCGTCTTGAAGAAGCCGATCGTCGCGTTCGCCGTCTGTGGCGGGCTGGTGGAATCGAAGCGGAAATTATACAAAGTACCCCAGCGCAATGCATTCGCATTCTGGTTCTGGGCAAAGGTCTCCGAGCTCCAGCTCAGGGCGTTGACGGTTTGATTCGGGATCCAGGCGGCGTTGCTAAGTCCCGCGCTTCCTTGTGTTCCATCGTTGGCAAATCCAGGAGGATTAAGCGGGGCGTGAAACCCTGCATTGGTCACCGTCGTTCCGCATCCGAGAGGCACACTGAAGAACTGGATCGAGCGATCCAGGTTCTGGTTATTGATCGCGTATTCATAATGGTAAACGCCAGCAACCGGGCCTGTCACCTTGTAGGCAATAAACGCACGGCCATCGATTCCTGGCTCGGGTTCGATCGTTTTGACGGTCGCTCCAGTCCAGGCATTGATGCCAGGTGTCGTTCGAAACGTGGATCCAACCGGTGAAAAGCTGAAACTCGTCGTGCCGCTGACATTGAAACGGCGGTAAGATGCGTTGTTGTACATGTTGCACTGTCCCGCATGGGCCTGGCACCAGGCGTATTCATGCGGAGTGACGTACTGAGCTTCGGCGTAATAGGTCGCCCCGGGATTCTGCGTGGTATCAAGATCACTCACCGCCACCAGGATTCTGTGTGAAGTTCCGTCGTGCGTATGGCCGCTGTGGTCCCTTGAAGTGGATGGGTAAGCGCCGGTAAAGGGATTCACGAAAGCGCGTGAACCCAAGCCACTTTGACTCCCATTCAAACTCGCGCTGTAAGGATCGGAGCATCCCGTGCCAAGGTGAGATCCCCCCACCCCGTTGCAGCCAAAGCCGCAGGCATTTTCGGTCAACGCCGTAAACGCATGCTTCAGCCACGATTGGCCAATTTGCTCAAAGCGATCGTCGTTGGTCGCACCGCCGCTCATCCGATACAGATTTTGCGGAATGACGGGGTGATCTACCTGCGGCAACGCGAACCAGTTCAGATCGACATCGCCGTTATTGCAGGAGGTCGTCCCCACGGCCAGGCCAACTTGGGTCCCGCTACTCCCAGCCTGCGTTAAAGACGGCAAATCTCCCACGATGACATCAGGTCCCGGCACAAAAACATCCGGAGCGTTCGGGCTGCGATCAGTGCGCGAGCGCAGGATTGCGGATTGGGCAGCGCCGTTGAGGACGGTGGTGATTTCGATCGGATACATCGTCGTGGAGATTGAAATTTTTCCGACGAGCGCGCCCGCTTCCGCAGGACGTCCCAGCTTGTTCGCAAGCTCTGGTGAAATCAAAAGCCTTCCGTCCTTGATGCTGAGCAGATGCGCCGTGGCATCGTACTCATAGAGATTTCCTTCAATATTAAAAAAGACGAAGCCCGTTTTCCCGTCACGGACCACGAGGTCGAACGCTTCATTCGAAGGGACTTTTTCGATGATGAGCTGGCTTGAGGACGCACTCAACACTTCAGGAAGACTCCTGGAGTTCCCCCAGATTAATCCCATCGCGCCCGGCTCGGGACCGCGCAGGACATTGTTAAAAACAAGGATGGTGAAAAAGGAATTGGGGCCCACTTCGAAATGGAAGTTGTCCAATTTCGATTCTTTGGCGGCGGAGCCGGCTCCATTGAGGCGATTCACATCGAGATCGAGCGCGGCGGTTCCCCGGGCGACGATCAGTTTTTCCAGGGTGCCGGTCTGCCCTTCCAGGCTCTGGCCTGACAATTGTGGTGCGGAATTTCCCGAGCTGTTGCTCAAAAGCAAAAGCAGCGGAAGCGTGAAATAGCCCAATATTTTCCTAAACATGATCCTAATCCTCCAATTGATAACCGCTGTTATGAATGAAGCCCTGAATCACGACTGCGAGGTACGTTGTGTGTCGCGGGCTCCCGGATGCGGTGGTATATATACGCCTCCGAGAAAAGTAGTCTACCGTTAAATATTGTTGAAAAGGATCTCGATTTTTTGGGCTGAAATGCGTCCTGCACGCTCGTGCGCAGATAATAAAATTCATGAAGAGCGGGGTTGAAGATCGGAATTTGACGAATCAGGGATTGCTTCAGCTCCCGGTTCTCAAGGGCCTGCCGAAGCCGCACCGCGGGCTGCGCAAATCGAAAACCAGCCGCTGGCGGGCAGCCGCGCTCCTTCTGCTCAATTTGCTGATGGTGGCCCACGTCATCCAGTGGTGGATCATGGGCAGAACGGTTTCCCCGATCGAGCCTTCCGAGACCATGCACACGCTCCAGCGCGGGGCGATCAACGCGGGCTTTATCTTTTTTTCCCTGGCGATCTTGGCGACGTTGATCTTCGGGCGTTTTGTCTGCGGTTGGGGATGTCACATTCTCGCTCTGCAGGATTTCTGCGCGTGGCTCTTGAAGAAAATGGGCCTCTTCCCAAAGCCATTTCGATCGAGGCTCCTGATCTATGTCCCGCTCATCGCCGCCTTGTACATGTTCGTCTGGCCGACGGCATATAGATTCTTTGCCAGCTCAGAGCCCGGGCCGCTTATC
>JBEEHC010000036.1:0-28230 GCA_041167205.1 Verrucomicrobiota bacterium | reverse complement strand
GTCACGATCGCGCCGCAGGGCACGTAACCGCCGCTCAAGCTTTTCGCGAGGGTGATGATGTCCGGCTCGAGGTTCCAATGCTCGAACCCGAACATCTTGCCGGTGCGCCCAAGGCCGGTCTGGATTTCGTCGCAGATAAACATCGTCCCATGTTTTCGGCAAAGCTCCTGGGCGCGTTGAAAAAAATCGGTCTTCGGCGATTTGCACCCCTTGCCCTGCACTGGCTCGATGACGAAGGCCGCGACATCGCGCTTGGACAGTTCGCGCTCAAGCGCGGCAATATCGTCCAGAGCCACGCGCGTCTCGAAACCCTCCATGAGCGGTCCGAAGCCTTCCGTAAAACTTTCGCAACCCATAAGCGAGAGCGATCCGAGACTGAGCCCATGAAACGCGCTCTCCAGCGAAATTACCCGTTTCCGCTCCGTGGCCGCGCGCGCAAATTTCAGTGCGCCTTCCATCGCTTCGGTGCCGGAGTTGCAGAAGAAAACCGCGTCGAGATGCGCGGGCGTGCGTTTTGTGATCGCTTCCGCCAGGAGCCCGCTCAGGAGCGAACAATCCATCTGCACCATGTTCGGCAGGTCGAGATCGAGCACATCGCGGATGGCCTTTTTCACCGCCGGATGGTTCCGCCCGATATTGAAAACGCTGTAGCCGCTGAGGAAATCGAGATAGGGCGTATCATCCATATCATATAGATAAGCGCCCTCCGCCCGGGCATAGACCTTGTCGAAACCGATCACGCGTTGGGCGGCGACGAGCGTGCGGTTCAGGTGGCGTTCGTGCAGCTGGTAATTTTCGCCGAGCCGCGCGGCCACCGTCTCTTTCAAGTCGAATGCCATGAAAATCGTGTAGCCGATGTGGAGGCGAAACGCAACGGCGGGCGCCCCTTCTGTCACACAAAAAAAACCGCAGATTCCTCGCGGAACCTGCGGTTTTTTTGTTCCTGAACGTGTCGTTTAATCGTCGACAACGACTCGATTCACCACACGGGTCTCGCCGGTGCCGTCATAATAGACATGGACCCGAGCGCCCGGTTTGATCATCGAGGCTTCGATTTCCTTCCCGGCCTTGTTTACGTAGTGGACCGTCTTGCCCAACATGTAACTGATCGGATCCACAGCCGTCGTTTTCACGACGATCGTTTTCCCCGGCGTGAAGGTCGTAACCGTTCCATCCGTGGTGGTAGTCGTCGTTTCGGTGGTCGTCGCCGTGGTCGGTTTGGTGCTGCTCGTTTCAGTCGTGGTCGTGCTTGTCTGCGCGAAAGCCAGCGGGGCGATCAGCGCGCAAGCCAGACCTAGGATTGTTCGTTTCATTATGTTCCCTTCGTTTGTGTGTTTTGAATAACGTTGCTGGGAATTTGTGTCGCCAGCAGCGCCCGGACGGCTCGTGACGAGTGTCCGCCGTGAAAAGGTTGGACTGATCAAAGCGCCCTCCTATTCACTCGCGTGCCAAGAAAATTCGGTAATTGAATCCGAAGCTTCGCGAGTTGAGCGCACAGTCACATCGGTTAACGTACCCGCAGATGCCCGCTACCTTCGATCGGATCCTGCCGCCCCAGCTCGTCTCGAAACACGGCCGGCGGCCGGAGGAAGAACTGGAGGAGACCTATCGTATCGTGCGCCACGCATTGCTCGCGCGCGGGCTTTGGATTTTATGGCTTGCGCGCGAAGAAAACGGCAAGCTCATTTTCGACGGCTGCGCGATCCCACCACGGGATCTGCCGATGCGGCTGCGGTTTTTTGTGAATGGGATTGAATGTCCCGTCGTGGAGCAACGGGTGGATGGGGCGGTGGAGACCCTCGCGAAACGCTACGGATTGAGCGGCAACTCCGCCCAATATACATTTCGCTGCGCCATGCCGATGGACCAGCTCGGCCAGGCGGAAAATCTTCGGATCGAGTTCCGGCCCGGCTCCGGCCGCGAGCTATCGCCTTATCACGATTGGTACTTGCGATTGAAGCCCGGATTGCAAGCGGACCCTGCCCGCCGCGTTCGCGTCGCCGGCACGGAGGACGCCATCCTGTTCGAGTCGATGGCGTTTTCGGACTGCATGACGATGCGCCGGGCGCTGCAGGAGTATTTCAATCGCGATTACGCAGGCTGCCAGGCGATTCTCGACTGGGGTTGCGGTTGCGCGCGGGTGGCGCGTTTCGTCGCCGAATTCGCGCCGCGAAAGTTGACCGGCATCGACATTGATCCGGACAACATCCAGTGGTGCAAAACAAATATCCCGCAGGCGGAATTCGATCGCATAGATCTTGATCCGCCCACCCGATTTGCCGATGAAAGCTTTGACCTGGTCTACGGCATCTCGGTCTTCACTCATCTTTCCGAGGCCGATCAGGATCGCTGGTTGGCTGAATTGCAACGCATCACCAAACCGGACGCCGCCGTCTTGATGTCGGTCCAGGGCGAAATCGCTTTCGTCCGCGCGGACAGCGATTTTCAGCGGTTCCTCGCGCTGGAGAGGGAGGGATTCCACGTCTACGGTCGCTGCCCTGATCTCGATGAAGTCCTGCCGGAGATGAAGAAAAACGAATATTACAAAAACGTTTTTCACAGTCGCCGCTACGTCTACGAACGCTGGAGCCGCTATTTCGAAATCGTTGATATGATTGATGCCGCGTTCGGCGGATACCAAGACCTCGTGATCATGCGGCGTCGCTGAGAATAAGTATGCCCCGGCTGGGAATTGTGCAATCCAATCGGCTCGGCTAACGTGGCATCTCAATGCCCGCGGCCGAACCGAAAGTCACTCCTGAGTTGGTCGCCAGGCATGGGCTGATGCCGGAGGAATTCGAGCGCATCAAAAAAATCCTCGGGCGGGAACCGAACTTCACCGAGCTGGGCATTTTCTCGGTCATGTGGAGCGAGCACTGTTCCTACAAGAATTCGCGGCGAGAACTGAAAAAATTTCCCACGAGCGGGCCGAACATTCTGGTCAAAGCCGGTGAAGAAAACGCCGGCGTAGTGGATATCGGCGACGGCTGGGCGGTGGCGTTCAAAATCGAGAGCCACAACCACCCAAGCGCAATCGAGCCTTTTCAAGGCGCGGCGACCGGTGTCGGTGGCATCATTCGCGATATCTTCACCATGGGCGCGCGACCGGAGTTTTTGCTCAACTCCCTACGCTTCGGCCCGATCACCGGCAACGGGGCAAATTTGAAAATGAACCGGCGCCTCTTCACCGGCGTCATCTCCGGCATTGCTCATTACGGGAACTGCATCGGTATTCCGACCATCGGCGGAGAGATTTATTTCGACGAAAGCTTTGAGGGAAATCCGCTCATAAATGTTTTTTGCCTTGGTGTCCTGCGCCACGAGCAACTCGCGCGAGGGGCGGCCAGCGGCGTCGGCAATCCGGTCTTTTACGTCGGAGCTGAAACGGGCCGGGACGGTCTGGCGGGCGCCGCTTTCGCTTCACGGGAACTGACCGAAGAATCCCGCGAAGATCGTCCGGCCGTGCAAGTCGGCGATCCGTTCAAGGAGAAATTATTACTCGAAGCCTGTCTCGAATTGCTCGCAACCGATGCCGTCGCCGGTATTCAAGACATGGGCGCGGCGGGACTCACTTGTTCGACGTGCGAGACGGCGAGCCGCGGTGGAACCGGCGTGGAAATTGATCTGGCGAAGGTGCCCAAACGCGAGCCGGGCATGACGCCGTATGAGATTCTGCTGAGCGAATCGCAGGAGCGAATGCTCATCATCGCCAAGCGCGGTCGCGAAAATGTCGTGCGCGAAGTCTTCGAAAAATGGGACGTGCCCTGCGCGGAAATCGGCCGCGTCACCGATGACGGCATGATGCGGGTGCGCAACAACGGAACACTCGCCGCGGAAATTCCCGCCAAGCCGTTGGCGGACGAAGCGCCGCTTTATTCCCGCGACGCGATCGCGCCGCCGCCCACGCCGCCCATCGATTTCGCGCGCATTCCAGCGATCGATAATCGGGAAGCGCTACGGCAATTGTTGCGCGATCCGACCATTGCCTCCAAGAACTGGGTCTACCGCCAATACGATCACATGGTGCGGACCGGGACCGTTGTAGCGCCCGGCTCGGACGCCGCGGTCTTCCGCGTCCGCGAAGCGAACAAGATTTTGGCCGCCACCACGGACTGCAATTCGCTCTATTGCCGGCTCGATCCGCGGGAAGGCGCCCGGATCGCCGTCGCGGAAGCGGCGCGAAACCTGACCTGCTCCGGCGCGACTCCCCTCGCCGTGACGGACAATTTGAATTTTGGTAATCCCTACAAGCCGGGAAACTTCTGGCAGTTGCGCGAGGCGGTGGAGGGTTTGTCCGAAACCTGCCGCGCCTTCGGCACTCCGGTCGTCGGCGGAAATGTCTCTCTCTATAATGAAAGCCCAGCCGGAGTCGTCGATCCGACTCCGACCGTAGCGATGGTCGGCCTGATCGAAGACGAACGGCACATCACGACGCAATTTTTCAAGGACGCCGGAGATGCAATCATCCTCGTCGGTGAAATCGGAGACGAAATGGGCGCGAGCCATTTTTTGAAAGTCTGCCACGGTCGCAAGGAAGGCCTGCCGCCACGACTCGATATCGGGCGCGAACTTGCTGTGCAGAATTCCGTACGCGAACTGATTCGCGCGGGCCTCGTGAAAAGCGCGCATGATTGTTCGGAAGGCGGATTGGCCGTCGCGCTGGCGGAATCATGCTTTGATCCGCAAGGTCTGCTCGGCGCAGAAATCGATCTTCAAGGTGCATCCATAACAGCGCAGATGTTATTTAACGAATCGCAATCGCGCATTGTGATTTCATGCGCGCCGAACGCCACAGAAAAGATCCTGTCCCTGCTGCGGTCAAAAAATATCCCCCACGGTTTGCTCGGCCGCGTTGTGATGGAGACGCTTCGGGTAAGGACGTCCGGCTCCGAGCTATCGTGGCCAATCGTCGATCTTTACGACGATTGGTTTAACGCCATTCGCCGCGCGGTCGAGACCGAGACGGAACCGGTGCCGAGCTTGTGAGTAATTGTCGCGATTGATTCGCGATTCGATTAGCGGATGCTTGCTTACGATGTCGTTTGAACCGGCAGTGGATACCGAACACCCAGCACACGCGTTTCCCCAGCACGAGTGCGGGATCTTCGCGGTTTTCGGCCATCCGAATGCCGCGGTGCTAACTTACTATGGCCTCTTCGCGCTTCAGCATCGCGGGCAGGAAAGCGCCGGCATCGTGACGAGCAAGGGGCCAGGTTCCACCTTCCAGCTTCATCGAGACATGGGCTTGGTCTCACAGGTTTTCGGTGCGGACGAGCTGGAGCGTTTGAAAGGCACGCGCGCGGTCGGGCATGCTCGTTATTCCACCACCGGCTCGAGCACGCTGAAAAACGCGCAGCCTTTCGTGGTCGATTGTTTCCGCGGCCAGATCGCGGTGGCGCACAACGGCAATTTGATTAATGCCGCCGTGCTGCGCGATGAATTGGAGAGCAAAGGTTCCATTTTCCAAACGACGGCGGACAGCGAGATCATTCCGCACCTTCTCGCTCAACCATCGAAAAATGGCGGGAGCCCGCTGAGTGTGCTGCGGCGTCTGGAAGGCGCCTTCAGTCTCATCATCATGAGCGAGAGCGAGATTATCGGAGTGCGCGACCCGTTCGGCTTCCGCCCGCTTGTTCTCGGCAAACTCGACGGGGCCTACATTCTCGCTTCTGAAACCTGCGCGTTCGACCTCGTGCACGCGGAATTCATTCGCGAAGTAGAGCCCGGTGAAGTCGTCATCATTAGCGAAGATGGAATCCGGTCCGAACGGCCATTCCCACCTGAAGACCAGGCGTTTTGCATGTTCGAGTACGTTTATTTTTCCCGGCCGGACAGCATCATGGGCGGCATCAACGTCGCGAAGGTCCGGACCGAAATGGGACGCGAACTGGCGAGAAAGTTTCCCGTCGAAGCGGACATCGTCGTGCCGGTGCCGGATTCAGGAAACTACGCGGCCCTTGGCTTCGCACATGAGCTCAATATTCCTTACGAACACGCCTTCGTCCGCAACCATTACATCGGGCGCACATTTCTCCAGCCGAGCCAGCTCATTCGCGATTTCGATGTGCGGGTGAAGTTGAACTTGATCAAGGAAGCGGTGGAGGGGAAACGTGTTGTGGTGGTCGACGACTCTATCGTACGGGGGACGACGGCGCGGGCGCGCGTGGTGAATTTGCGCGAAGCGGGCGCGAAGGAGGTGCATATGCGGGTGAGCTGTCCGCCGCATCGTTTTGCCTGCCACTACGGAATCGATTTCCCCGATCCGGAAAAACTAATCGCCAACCAGATGCCGATGGATGAAATTTGCAAGTATCTCGGGGTGGACAGCCTGGGTTATCTTGACGTGGAAGGAATGGTGCGCGCGACCGGGAAGCCGGTAAATCAGTTCTGCCTCGCCTGTTTCACCGGCAACTATCCCCTGCCCGTTGATCCTGAACTGGACAAATACATCATGGAAAAGCGCGAAGGCCGCTCCAAAGCTCTCGCGGCCGAGGGAGGCCACCCGACCTTGTTCGCGGACCTGAAATAGGCTTCGCCTTCTTGTCATGTCGAGCGCAGTCGAGACACTTCTTACTTGGCCTTCCGTGCGATGGTTATTCTGATTTAAGTAAGAGGTTCCTCGATTGGCGCTCGGAATGACAAAAGGTAAAAAGAAAAAGGCTTACGCGTTGGCCGGCGTAGACGTTGATCTCGGCAATCTGGTTAAGCGGCGCATCCAAGCCCACGTCAAAACCACGCACGGTCCCGAGGTGCTGGGAAAAATCGGCGGCTTCGGCGGGCTCTTCGCCCCAAACTTCTCCGGTATGCGCGAGCCTGTGTTGGTGGCGAGCGTCGACGGCGTCGGAACGAAATTGAAGGTCGCGTTTGCTTTGAACCGGCACGATACCGTCGGCGCCGATCTGGTGAATCATTGCGTAAACGACATCGCTGTTCTTGGGGCGCGTCCGCTTTTCTTTCTCGACTACATCGGCGCGGCGAAACTGGAGCCTCGCGTTTTCGACCAGCTGCTGACCGGATTTACCAGAGCCTGCCGGGTGGCGGGTTGCGCTCTCATCGGCGGTGAAACGGCGCAGATGCCCGGCATGTATCGCAAAGGCGAGTACGACCTCGCCGGCTGCATCGTCGGCGTGGTCGAGCGCGCGAAGATGATAGATGGCCGCCAGATCAAACCGGGCGACATTATCCTTGGGCTTCCCTCAAACGGGCTGCACACAAATGGATACTCTCTCGCGCGCAAGATCCTTTTTGAGAGGATGCGCCTCAAGCCGGCCTCAACCATCGAAGGGCTTAAGCATTCGTTAGGCGAGGAGCTCCTCCGGGTCCACAGAAACTATCAGCCGCTGCTGGCGAAGATTCCCGCGGGCATGATTCACGGCCTGGCTCACATCACCGGCGGCGGGCTAGTCGACAACCTGCCACGCGTTCTGCCGGAAACCTGTGACGCGGTGATCGAAACCAAGAGCTGGCGAGTTCCACCCATCTTTGATGTCCTGCAACGGAACGGGAAGGTTCGCCGGGCTGAGATGTATCAAGTATTTAACATGGGTATCGGCATGGTCGCGATTGTTTCGGCGAAAGACGCGAAGAAGGTGGGGCGTCAGTTAAAGGCGAAACAAATCGGCCGGATCGAGCGCGGAAAAGGGAAGACGCAACTGATCATGTAGTGCGTCCGGCGCGGGACCCCATTCTGCATTGGCGTTTCACAGAAACGCCCTACAATTCAAAGATGGAAAGACGGCAGCTCGGCAAGACGGACATGCAGGTTTCTGTGCTCGGCTTCGGGGGTTCCGAAATCGGTTACGAAAGCGCTTCCGAAGAGACCGTTGCGAAACTGTTGAATAGCGCGCTCGATGCCGGATTGAATGTCATCGACACGGCGGAGTGCTACGAAAGTAGTGAAGAGCTTGTCGGCAAAACGGTCAGCCACCGCCGCAAAGACTTTTACCTTTTCACAAAGTGCGGTCATCCTCGCGGCATCGGGAGCGAGGACTGGTCGGCACTTTCTCTCCTCGAAAGCATTCAGCGCAGCTTGCGGCGTTTAAAGACCGATAGTCTTGATTTGATTCAACTGCATGGCTGTTCGGAATCCGTCTTGCGCAAAGGCGACGTCATCACAGCCTTGCAGGCTGCGCGGGAGAAGGGTTACTCGCGCTACATAGGATACAGCGGCGACAGCCTCGCGGCGAAGTTCGCGGTGGAATGCGGAGCGTTCGACACCCTGCAGACCTCAATCAACGTTGCGGACCAGGAGGCGCTCGATCTCACGCTGCCGCTGGCGCGCGAAAAACAGATGGGCCTAATCGCCAAGCGCCCCATCGCTAATGCCGCCTGGAAGGAACAGCACAAGCCTATCGATTCTTACCACCACGTCTACTGGGACCGGCTGAGCAAACTCCATTACGACTTCATCCAACAACGGCCGCTGGGGGAGTCGATTGCGCATGCCCTGCGCTTCACGCTCAGCGTTCCTGGCGTCCATACCGCCATTGTCGGCACAACCAAACCTGACCGCTGGCTGCAGAACGCGAAAATGATCGAGGCCGGGCCCTTGAGCGAGGACCAATTCGAAGCGATCCGCGAGCGCTGGGACGACATCCGGTCGAGGACGTGGATCGGCCAGACCTAAGACAAGCTGATCTCTGGCGCCGAGCTGATGGTGTCTCCTATAAGACAATCAACGCGAGCCCTCGCAGAGGAAGGCTCGCGTCAATGTATAAAGCGGTATTAGCAGACTGAGCGTCTGCGTCGACTAGCGCTTGGCAGCTCTCCGCCGTGCCGCCCATCGCGCCTTCATCGCGTCAGAAAGCTTCTTTCTGCCCGCGGCGGTAAGCCCGCCCTTTTTCTTGGCCGGCGCTTTGGCTGGCGCAGTGCCCTTGCGTTGAGCCCACCGTGCCCGTGCGGCCGCCGCGAGTTTGGCGCGGGTCGCAGCCGACATCGGCTTGCGCTTGCGGGATCCACCGCGTTTGCGTGAGCTAGGAGCACTCGCAGTGCTTGAGCCACCACCCGCGAAGAGTGAGGCCAACCGGCGTTCGAGCGAGTTGATCTGGTTCCTTATTGAGAGAGCTTCCGTTAGTTTTGTTAGAGACAAGTCCATAGGCTCCTAGATAGCTCAGCCAAGAATAACTGCAAGCGAAATACTACAGTAACTTAAGGCGACCAAATATAGTTACTTGATCGACGTAGAAGAAGTCTTTTGAAAATACCCCCGATGGCATTCGAAGCGAGCTCGCCGAAGGGGAAAGCGCGAGTTTTATTCTAGTCTTTGCGCTCAAGCGGCTTTAGGCGCACCGCTTACTTCAATAGGGGACCTTGACCGATACGCCAGTAGATCTCCCGAATTGCAGTCGTGGTGTGTTTCATCGACACGCCTTGGAGATCATAGGTCAACTCCAGATTGCCGCCGCAGAAAAGGTGATCTGGCTTGATGGAGGAGGACCTGCCAAAAGTGCACCCCATGATGCGCACTCGACCTTTCGGGCGATCGGCGCGCGAGCAGAAAAGCTCAGCCTCACATCCCTCGATAGTCGTGAAAAGATAATCGGTATGCTGAGTAACGACCTTTAAGACATCGCCTGGCGACAGTTGCGTCAGATCAAATTCGTCGCCGTATTTGCCCGCAACGGATTTAAGATAAAGCAGCCAATCTTCCACAATTGATTATCAAGATTGCACAAGTTTCGCCATCGCAGAAGCGCGGGATATAAGTCACTCGAAGAGGCATCCCGGGGCGATTAGTGCCGTTGGCTTACTCAGCAGACGCGGAAGCAATCGACGCCAATGATACGCCGCAGGACAGAATTTCTTGAGAGCATATCTGGCGCACCGCGGTATTCGAAGCTAGGATCGCTTAGGGCAAGATGCGCTGTTGCGCCAGGACTTGCCCAAGACCGAGTGTTGCACAAATGTCTCGAGCGACATCGGGCGGTTAGCTCAGTGGTAGAGCGGCTGGTTTACACCCAGTAGGTCGGGGGTTCGAAACCCTCACCGCCCAGTTTCGTCCTCCACCGCTTGGACCTCCGGCGGCTCCCACAGTTCGATGCGATTTCCCTCCGGATCCATCGCCCAACCGAAGTAACCGAACTCCGATTTCTCTATCCGCTCGTCCACCTTCACTCCTTCGCGTCGAAGTTGCGCGAGTAAGGCGTCAAGGTCGGTCACCCGGAAATTGATCATGAACGGCTTTTCGCTGGGAGCGAAATAGTCGGTATCGGCCGCGAAAGGTGACCAAACGGTGTAGGCCTGTCGTTTGGGAGCCTGGGCGGAGGTCTCGCCCTCCCGAAATGTAACGCCACCGTATTCTTCCACATCCAGGCCGAGATGCTTCCGATACCATTCGCCCAGATTCTCCGGGTCGTTCGCCTTGAAGAAAATTCCGCCGATGCCAGTAACGTGTTTCATAGATCGCGATCCTGAGTCATGAGGGCGCAGATGCCCAGCAAGTAACGCGAACCCACTACAGGTGTGACGCCGGACCGGAGATGGCGTCCGAGTCACCTTTCCTCGTCTCCGTTCATCGGGGAGCGCTACACTAAGCGGGCCGCTTATGCCAGGCAGCCAGCACTTCAGCCTCGCGTTCAGCAGACAAGCCTGCCTTCAACTTTGCCTGCCGCTCGGCCGGTTGCGATTTGAACCACGCCAGCGTGTCGCGCGCAGTCTGGGCCAGGGGGCGGAACGTAAGGCCTTTCGCCAGGGCGCGCTGGATGCTGATGCGCCCCATTCCACCTTCCTCGCCGCGCGGCGGAACCCACACCGGCATGTCCGACCATGGAGCGACTTTTTGGGCTTCGAGAAAATCGGTATTTATCCAGGTGAAGTTCGCATTGGATTTGTTGGAGGCCTTGATTCCTTCAAGCATCGCACCGACTCCGAGCGTCTTGTCGGGTCCGGTCGCGTTGTAGATGCCGGTCTGGCGTTGTTCCACCATGCGAATCACCCATTCCGCCAAATCACGCCCATCGATGAATTGCACCGGATCGTTCGGGTCGCCCGGTGCCAGCACTTCGCCGCCGCGATCGATGCGAACCGGCCAGTAGGTGAAGCGGTCGGTCTCATCGCGCGGCCCCACGATCAAACCAGGCCGGATGATCAGCGTTTGTTTTGGAAACCATTTCTCGGCCTCCTGTTCCGAGAGTGCCTTGAGCGGTCCATAGAGCGCGTATTTCGACGCGATGATGCTCTCGCGCGACTCTTTCATGGCGTCGGCGCCATTGTATTTCGCCAGTGGCGCGCTCTCTTCCGTGCCCGGCTTGCCGGTGTCCGCGTAAACCGAAATCGTGGAGATGAAAACGTAACGATCAACGTTACCTTTAAGAACCTGCGCCACGTCGCGCACCCACACGGGCGCCGAAGTCGGATTGTCGATCGCGACATCCCACTTCCTGTTTTTCAACGCATCCAGCTGCCCGTTGCGATCGCCGATGAGTTGTTCGACCTCCTTTGGCAGTTCGCCGGGGTGCGTTTTGCCTCGATTGAAAACGCTTACCTTATGTCCGCGATCAAGCGCGAAGCGAACTTGAAACGGTCCAGTGAAACCCGTGCCGCCAAGAATCAAGATGCGCAACGGCTTCGCCGCTTTCTCTTCCCCGCCGACGGCGGTGCGAAGTCCTAATCCTATTGCTCCTCCGGCGACGGCGGAAACCTTAATGAAGTTTCTTCGGGTAGTCGATGTCATCGTAATTGAAGCATGATCGGCGTTTTCTCGTAGTGCAACCGAAGTGTTCCGCGCCCGCCAGGTCCGGTTGCCTTTGTGATTGACGCGGCCATGTGCGACGCGCTGGAATCCTCGCATGGCAAATCTAACTGGTGGATTGATCAGCGGTTTGATCTTTGGGTTGCTCACGGTGGGACTGATGCTACCGATGCAGTTTCCCGACAAGACCACGGCGTTGCTGGCGGCTTTCATCAGCCGATTTGGAATCGGCCTCGTGATCGGTTGCGTCCAGTTGCCCTGGCCGGGCTGGATAATCGGGATCGTTTTCGGGTTACTGTTGAGCGTGCCCAGTGCGCTGATCACGAAGGCCTACGCCCCAATTATCATTATTGGCGCAGTGGGAGGCCTAGTTATTGGCGGTGTCCTCCACGGTTGGAAATAGATCCGTGCTCTCGATGCGTGTTGTTACCGGTTTGGCCGTCCTACTTCTTCTTACATCGTGCGGCGGCAGCCATCACTTTCGCGTGATCGACGCAGCTACGACGAGCTCGGCACCGCCTTACCTCGAACTGCGCTCCGCGCCTTCCGCCGCAACGCTTCACTTTCCTCGAGGCCTCTATGTCCTCGATGCGGTCGACGATAAAGGCTACTACTACCGGGCGCCGCGAAAAATCACGCAACATTCATTCTCGGGGGGCCTGCAGTACAGCGGCGGTATCTTCGTGGCAAAACAAGATCGCAGAAAACTGCGTGGCTACGTGATCTTGCCGAGTGGACTAACCCATGTCGGGAATTTTTCTCGGACCGACTACGAGTTTCGATACTGAACGCTGCGGCGCCTAGGCGGTTGTTCCCGAAACCGGTGGCGATTTCAGCCGGGCGGCCCGGAAGAAAATCAGGACGTGAGAGACGATAAGCAGCGGCACGAGGAACGTGGGCAGGAGACTGAGGGGAAATTCGCGCAACGCGTGCATCGATTGCCAGTCCTCGAGTCCAAGGCGGAGCGCCGTCATCACAACGAAGAGGATATCGGTGAGGCCGATCGTGTTCCAGATGATGAGCATGCTCCAGTTTCGGGCGTCCGAGAGCGCGAGCAGGAGGACCGCCAGGCCCGCGACGACGATATCACCCCAGCCGGCGGGCGCGGCAAAAGCGAACGGCAATTTACCCCGGCTGGAAAGGACGAAAAAGTAAATGCCGACGAACCGGCTCAGATGCAGAAGCACCAGCCAGCGAAGGTCGACTTTGATCGCCCACTTCCGCAACGTTGGAACCTTCCAGCACGCGAGAAGAGTCAGGGCCGTCAACGTCCAGACAATGGCTGCGACCACGGGAGCGTTGGCCCTCTCCAACCATCCGGCTATTCCTGCCCCCGCGGCGATACATATCCACGCGACCAGGAGCAAGCTGACCGTCTTGTTACCGGATTCTTCCGCTGGTGAATCGGGGGACATCGCCTCCGTTGTAGTCCCTGGGCCTCCAGGCTGCAAGATGACTCCTTATCCAGTGAGCGCGGACGCTAGAAAAGCAACCAACCTCGACACGGGACGCGGAAGCTGCGTCGGCGAGATCAGCGCTCCTCCCCTGGCCGCGGTCCCATCTGCGCGACTCGCCGATGACAACCACAGCTATGACGCCGGAATCACCCGTCCGCTCACTTCGCCGAATCCAACGCGATATCCGTCGCCTTGCGCCCAGCCCGTGATCGTCAGGCTGTCGCCGTCTTCGAGCCACTTCCGCGTTTCGCCATTCGGCAGCGTTAACGGATTGGCGCCGCGCCAGGTTAACTCAAGCATGCAGCCGCGCGAATCTTCCGTGGGTCCGCTGATTGTTCCACTCGCCAGCAAGTCCCCCGGTTGAAGATTGCAGCCGTTGACCGTGTGATGCGCGAGTTGTTGCGCAATGCTCCAGTAAAGATTTTGAAAATTCGTGCGCGTGATGACATGCGGCGCATCCAGAGAAGGCGTCCGTAAGCGCGCTTCCAGTTGGATGTCATAGGTGAAGTCGTTCGCCGCTCGTAAATATGGCAGCGGTTCGGGGTCCTGCGCGGGGAGCGGCTTTCTAAATGGCTCGAGCGCCTCCAGCATTACGACCCATGGTGAGATGCTCGTACAGAAATTTTTCGCCAGAAACGGACCGAGCGGCTGATATTCCCACGCCTGCACATCGCGCGCACTCCAGTCATTCATCAAGACGAGACCGAAAATATGATCTGTCGCGCGCTCGATCGGCACCGGCTCGCCCAGGGCGTTTCCCGGTCCGATAAGAAAAGCCGTTTCCAGTTCGTAATCGAAACTGCGGCTCGGACCAAAAATGGGCGCGGGAGCGTCGGGCGGCTTGATTTGTCCATGCGGTCGTCGCACTTCCGCACCGCTGGCAACGATGGAACTGGCGCGGCCGTGATACGCGACCGGAAGCCATTTCCAGTTTGGCATGAGCGCGTTTTCGGGGCCGCGCAGCATCGTGCCGACATTGTGGGCGTGGTGATAGGAGGAGTAGAAATCGGTGTAATCACCAATGCGCGCCGGAAGCTGCATCGTGACATTTTTCTGCGCATGGAAGACCCGGCCGCGCAGTGCCTCGTCATCGCGCAAAGTCCCTCTATCGGCGGCGAGTAAATGCTGTATGGCTTCCCGCGCTTTGCTCCAGGCCGGGCGGCCCAGAGCAAGAAATGCGTTCAAGGCTCCTTCCGAGAAGACACGCCGATCTTGAAACTCCGGTATTCGAAAATGACCCAGCTCTTCGAGAACCGAGAGATCGAGCACGAACTCGCCGATCGCGACGCCAACACGCGCATTGCCCTGCGCCGGCCTGAAAATTCCGAAAGGAAGATTCTGGATCGGGAAATGCGAATCGGGTGCAACTTCGATAAAAGATTTGAGAGAGTGCAGCATTGTCTTGACGCGCTGGATAGTCGTGAAGTGAGGTGTGGAGGCGCTTGTGCCAAGCGCCTATTGTTCCTGGTCAGACGCTTGGCACAAGCGCCTCTACATTTGCTGATCGCACAGCGCTAGAAGAATCTAAGGTGCTCCGACTCTACCCTTGCGACGGAAGAGTCCGAAAGAGCCGTACTCTTCGACAAGGATGAAGTCATTCCTGACTACTCGTAGAGGCTCGTCCGGACCATTCTCGCGCGACCGATTCTGCTCCGGCCAGTCATCCCAGGCCCGATTCAGCACGAGCCAATCGGCCTGCTCAAGATCCTTCGAAAGGCGTGATCCCGGCGCGTTGGCAGAGAACGGATTCATCTCGATGAACCGGCTCGCCGGCCGGAGTCTTGGCATGAGATGATAGATGAAGGTATCAGAGTAGTTGGTCCGCCGCAGATCCGCGGGTCCAACAAAGAGACGTTCACCAGGTTTTGAGAGGAGTTCGAGTTTCTCCAGCATTTGGTCGACCATCGAGGCGGAGCTGGGAGATAGGAGAGGAAAGTCGCGACCATTTCGTTTCACGAGAAAGGAACTACGCGACGTAGTCCCCAGTGGGTGGGCGAGAGCGATTATCGTCCCAGTCCGGATGGAAGGCGTACCGAGGAAGAGAACGGCTGCCGCTCCAGCACAAAGCGCTCCCGCAAAAGGTTGACGCAGAAGCTGGCCGCGTATCGCACTCGCGAAGATTAGAAACGAGACGGGCAAGAAACTTACGGTTAAGAAGGCTACGAAGAGCAGATGGATGAAATCCAGTCGATGGTAGGGCTGGTGCGTAATGCCCGCCGCGAAAAGTGCGACGGCGAGCAAAACCGGCGGCGTGCGGCTGTCGTCGAACATGCGCATCGTAATGATTCCGGCAGCGATGTTGAGCACTACTGCGACCAGGCTCACGGCAAAGAACAACAACAGGCGGAATTCCACCCCGGAGAATGGCAGGTTCCGCGCCGGGCTGGAATGTAGCACCGGCAGGAAGAAGAGATCGTTTAGCACCGGCCCCACACCGGCCAAATATGCGACCCAAAGTAATGGGGTGATTGCCGTGACTGCCGCTGCACCCGAGAGCAGCAACCGGTGGGACCAATTCAGCTTCCACAGGATTGGCAACGCCGCCAGGCAAAGCGCCGGAGCAACATCCACCCGAAATAAGATCGCCAGTCCGGCGACTGCGCCCGCTCCGACACAGCGCCATGGCGTAGCACCGGCCGCCAACAACGCGAGCGAGGTGAGTGCGCAAGCCATCGCGCCCCACCAGCTGAGAGCCACAATTCCGGTGTTAATCAGGAGCGAACCTGCGAGCAGCATACAAGCCGCGGCCACCGTCACTCCCCAGCGACGCGTCAGTGCGAAAATTGCGATCAGGCAGACGATCCGGTAGAACAGCCCGACCGTCCGTTCGACATAAACGTTCGTCCCGAAAACCGCGTAAACGCCCGAGAGGAACCACCAGTTACCGGGTCCATAGACTGATTCGAAATCCCGATACGGGACAGCTCCGTGCTGAATCAGTTCGGGATAGACCAGCGCCATGCCTTCGTCCATCGGGTCGCCGGGCGCGTTGTAGCCCGACGAGAACGCGAACAGGAGGATTATCAGGCAGAGACCGGCTGCGAGCGCTGTCCGGGAACTCGCCGAGGAATCAGTTCGCTGCTTGTGCGACCGGGACGCCAATTTCAATCGCGGACGATTAGAGGCCGGAGATGTCGCGCAGATCCAGTCACCGACCGCAGCGATGATTCAAGAGCGACGATGGCAAAGGTCGCAGAAGTGTAGAGATAGTGCAGCCAATGCAAACCGATTGCGCCTAACGAGAAGAGAAACCCGCGACGCTGACAAAAAATGCGGTAAAGAGGCCAGTTGCACGCGAGAAGAAGCGCTACCGGAACCATGGCCGCGCCCAACACTCGCAGATGAGCCGACCCGAAGATCAGCAGAAACACCAGTCCCCACGCAGCGATCGCGCTGACACGATTTTCCATTCGAAGATTTAAGTCGTTAGGCAGAGAGCCCTGACTCAGAATCAGTTTCGTCCACGGAATCGCACGGCGGAAAACATCGGTATGAATCACCTGCCAAAGGCTCCAGCGCTTTCGGTGCGTGGCCTGAATCTCCGGGCAAAGCAACAGCCGATGACCGGCGCGGTGCAACCTCAGGCCCAGTTCGATGTCCTCGATGCTGGCCCATCGGTAAGTCTCGTCGAACCCATCCGCCGCCTCGAACGCCTGCGTTCGAATCGCGCCGCACCCCGACCAGAACGTGGACGCCTCGCGCTGGCTCTGCTGATGGACATGGTGATGCAGCAGATTTCTATAGCCGGAGATCAGTCCGGCATCGGTCGGCCGGTCGTCGTAGGAACCGAAGAGCCCGCACAAATCCGGGTTTGCAAGGAACTGTTGCTCCATCAGGCCGAGCGTCTCCGGATGCACCGCCACGTCGCAATCAATGAAAACGATGATTTGTCCGGAGCTGGCGCTCACTCCACGATTGCGGGCTGTCGCGGGTCCCAACGGCCCACCTGCGACGCAAACAACTTTGCCGCCGTGCGCTCGCGCGACTGCCGCCGAGTCGTCGTCGGAGCCGTCATCCACCACTACGATCTCATCCGGTTTTCGAGTCGAAGCCCCGAGTGCCTCAAGACACTTCGCCAGATGCGCCGTGCCGTTCCAGACTGGAATGACGACGCTGAAGGTGAGCACGGAAGCGTGCGCGTGCGGGAGTTGCTTCATAGAAAGCTTCCCTCGTCATACAGATCGATCCCGGAAGCGTCAACCTATCGAATCGGAAGATTTGCGCGGCGGCGCGGGATTTTAAACTTTCATCTGCATCGCGCTGATGGTTTCGTCAGCGAGTGACAGCCGCAGCTCGGCGAATTCTCCTCATCACGTTCGACGTGATCGGGCCGCGGATCGGCGGCTCGGTTATTCGCGTTCTCGGTCTCGCCCGCGCGCTGGCAGACGCGGGTCACCTGCCCACGGTCGCCGCGACCCGCATTGAAGGGAGCTATCCAGATCAGCCGTTTCGACTCAGGCCGTTCGATAGCGCCTCCCCGCGCGAGGCACTCAAGCCATTGCTGGAAACGTCGGATGTCGCTGTTCTCCCGCTCCACGCTTTGGCGCGACTTCCGTTCCTGAGGCGAGCAAGGATTCCACTCGTCTTCGACATTTACGATCCGGTCCTATTTGAACTGATGGAAACGGCTTCGGACGCCGCGGCAGAAAAGCGTGCGGGACGATTGCGCAGCCACGTCGAACTTCTCAACCAGGTGCTACGTCGCGGCGATTTTTTCATCTGCGCTTCGGAACGGCAGCGCGATTTTTGGTTGGGCACGCTCGTGACGAACGCACGCACCGCCGCTTCCGCGACGGCTGATCCAGACCTGCGAGACTTGATCGACGTTGTCCCATTCGGAATCGATCCAACACCGATTCCCCCGGAGACCGCCGGCCGTCTCACTCTCACCGCAGCCGTTCCCGCTCTCGCCGGAGCAGAGAGAATCGTCGTTTGGCCGGGCGGCATCTGGGATTGGACCGATCCGCAGATTGTAGTGAAGGCGATGCGTATTCTCGAGCCACGCTCGCCCGGAATTCACCTCGTTCTCTTTGCCGGCAGGCATCCCACCGAAGGACACATCGAAACGTCAGCGGCGAGAAAAGCGCGTGCGCTAGCGAACGAACTTCAGCTCAATGGCCGTTCGGTGCACTTCATCGATGACTACGTCCCGTACGGCGAGCGTGGCCGGTATCTCGCGGAGTGCGACGCGGCCGTGAGCACGCATCGCGCGAATCTGGAAAGCCGCTTCGCTTATCGCACGCGCCTGTTGGATTGCGTTTGGGCCGGGTTGCCGGTCGTCTGCACCGACGGCGACGTGATGGCCGAAATGGTGGCGCGGCATGGCTTCGGGATTGTCGTTCCGGCGGGAGATGCCGAGGCGGTCGCGGGCGCGATCGAACGGATCGCAAACGATCGGAATTTCGCTGGGACCTGTCGCGCCCGCATTTTCGAAAACCGTCGCTTGTTCGATTGGGGTATTGCAGTTCGACCGCTGGTTCGTTTCTGCGCCCAGCCGCGCGTGACCCACGTCGCGGTGCCAGCCAGAGACGCCTGGATGCTGGCCTCGTCGGCCTGGCGTGTTTTCAAAACGCACGGTGTGGTGGAAACAGTAAGGCGGCTCAGACAACATCTGCGCAGCAGATGAGGGCGAATGGCGACACGCATCCTTTTCCTCCATCACACCGCGATCATCGGCGGCGCGGAGTTGCACCTGCTCTCGGTCGCGCGCCGTTTCCGTGAATCCTCGATTGTGGTCCTGTTTACCGACGGTTGCTTTCGGCATGTGCTCGAGACGGCAGGCGTCCGGGTCGTTGTTCTCCCCAGCGAATGGGCCGCCCGGGGTGTCCGACGCCAGGGTCCGCGCTTCAGCGTGGCCAACGTGACGAGCGTCGTGCGGTTGGCGTGGCTAGCTGCGAAGGCCGCTAGCGACGCGGATCTAATCTATGCAAACTCGCCAAAGGCTCTGCTCGTGGCCAGCGTCGCACGTCTCGTTAGGCGAAAGCCGGTCATCTGGTTCCTGCACGACCTGCTGGATGAAACTCACTTCAGCTCGCGAACCATCCGGCTTCTCGTAGCCGTTGCGAATCGAACCGCGGCTCGCATTCTGGCGAACTCCAAGGCGACCGCGGCCGCTTTCGTTTCGGCGGGAGGACGCGGCGATCTCGTGCAGGTGGTTTATGACGGGTTTGACGCCGCTCCCTTCACGGATACCAGCGTCGATCTCAGTGCGTTGCGCGGCGAGCTCTCCCCGCCCGGATTACGTGTCGTCGGCGTCTTCGGCCGAATCACACCATGGAAGGGACAGGACGTTGTTCTTCGCGCGCTCGTCAACGTTCCATCGCTGATCGCCGTCTTCGTTGGTGAGGAGGAGGACCCCGCCTCCGGCGCTGAACTTCGTCTTCTCACCCGCGAATTGGGAATCGCGGAGCGCGTCCGCTTCCTGGGCTTTCGCAAAGACGTGCCGCAACTCATGCGCGTGGTCGATTGCATAGTCCACGTCCCGATCGCCCCCGAACCCTTCGGACGTGTTGTGGTCGAAGGCATGCTCGCGGGGCGTCCAATGATCGCGACCCGCGCCGGCGGCGTCCCGGAGATCATCGAGAATGGGGTGAGCGGAATTCTGATCACACCCGGAAGCCCGGATGAATTGGCCGAGGCTCTTCGACGAGTTTTCTCGGACCCAGTGGCGGCGGCGGCGATGGCGGCGAACGGTCAAGCGCGCGCCCTCGCCTGCTTCAGCGACAAGCGAATGCTCCGTGAGATCGAGCAACACGTTAGCGAAATCTCGGTTGCTTCATGAGAGTCGCGATCGATCTCACCGCGTTGAACGCGCAGGCGAGCGGCATTGATCGCTATCTCCTGGGGATGGTGCGGTCACTCGCGCGGCTCGAGCGAGGCGCGGAATTTTTTCTCTTCATCAACGCGGAAGATCGCTCTCGATTCGCGGGCTTGCACCGGCTGCCCGCGCACTGCCATGTCCTGCCCTGCTGCTTGCGGCCGCGAGTCTTCCGGCTTTTTTTCCAACAGCTTCTGCAACCTCTCCTTCTCCATGCGCTTCGGATCGACGTCCTCCACTCACCCACGTTCATCATGCCGGCGTGGCGCGGACGGGCGCGGCACGTTCTGACCATCCATGACATGTCGTCATTCGTGCTGCCGCATTGTCATCCGCCGATTCGACGCGGTCCGCTCTACGAACGCATCGTGAGCGAGAGCATTCGGCGCGCGGATCTGGTCACCGTCCCATCGTCCTCCGTGAAGGCCGATATCCTGCGGTTCGTAAACGACGTTAGCGAAGACCAGATTCATGTTATCGCTTGTGGAATTGACGATGCTTTTCATCCACGCGATGCGGCGGAAGTGGCGCCGGTGGTGAAGCGCCTTGCCATTCCTACGCCGTATGTGCTTTACCTCGGCACGCTCGATCCCCGCAAGAATTTACCGACGTTGATCGACGCCTTCACAGAGCTCGTCGCTGGCGGCCGCCCCGAACATCTGGTTCTGGGAGGCGATGTGGGCTGGTCGCCTAACGAGTTGCTTTCTCGCGCCGCTCGCAGCGAACTTCACGGGCGCGTTCATTTTCCGGGCTACATCGCCGAGGCGGATCTGCCATTCGTGTACGCTGGGGCCACAGTTTTCGTTTATCCTTCCCTGCTCGAAGGCTTCGGCTTTCCTCCGCTCGAGGCGATGGCTACGGGCGTGCCGGTTGTGGCATCGGCTACCTCCTCACTGCACGAGAACCTCACGGGCGCCGCCACTCTTGTGCCTCCAGGCGATGCAAAAAGACTCGCCGCGGCCATGGACGCGCTCCTCACTGACGAAACAGCGCGCACGGACGCCGTGGAGGCGGGACTGAAGCGCGGCCAGGCTTATCGCTGGGATCGTTTCGCAGCGGAAACCTTCGCCTGTTACGAAGAGCTCTGCCATGAGGATGCAGCACGTGCTTAAACGACTGGCAGCTCTGTTGGCAGGCTCCCCATTGTTCTCTCGCGCTCGGAGACTGACGGAGGAGAACCGGGCGAAGTGGAACCTGCCGGTGGGCGGAGTGGACAACCTACTGATCTGCTCGCACCTGATACTTTCCGACTACGCCGCAGGGCTCTTTCCACTTCCCCATTTGGATCGGGCGACGGCTTACGAAAACGAAAAGCAATATGGCCGCGCGTTGGGTGGCGTTTTATGGGAAGAGTTCCAAGCCAAAGAGATGCGAAAGCCGTTTTGGGACGGGAACGCCGCGGATAAGTATCTGAACGGGTTCGTCCGCCTTCTGCGTCTCGTCGAGTCGTTAGGCGTCGCGCCCGGCAGTCGCGTTTTGGAACTGGGCTGCGGTTCGGGATGGATGGCTGAGTTCTTTGCGCTGGCAGGATACAACGTTGTCGCCACCACGCTTGCCCCGAGCGACGAGTCTGCCGTGAAACGTCGTGCGGCAGCACTGCAGGCGAAGGGATTGACGAATGAATTGGTTTTCAAGCTCACTCCGATGGAAAGCGTGGATCAGGTGGTGGACCTGAATTCGTTCAATGCCGCCTACGTCCATCAAGCTCTCCATCACGTTTACGATTGGAAAGCAGCTCTAAAGGCGACCTTCCGAACACTTAAACCTGGCGGCTGGATGATCATCGCGGACGAGCCGAATGTTCTGCACACGTTCACCAGCTATAGGATGGGGAAGTTGTCCGGGACGCACGAAATCGGCATGAGGCGGCGCAAGATCATTCGCTGCCTCCGCGACGCGGGGTATCGGGAAGTGCGCGCGATCAGTCCGAGATTCGACGATCGCCTGCACCCGCTCTGGATCGCCGCGCGCAAATGAAAGCCGGCTCGCAAGAATCAGCCACGCGGCAAATTCCCCTGCCATGGGTCGGCGCCGATCTCTCTTGCCTCCACTTTCGTGGCTGAGCAAAACCGCTCTCTCCCCGCGCCGGAAACCCAGCTCGGCGAGTGAATCGCCAAATTGCTTCCCAGCACGTGCCCGATAGGCAGCTTGGCACCAAGTTCGCCCAAGTATTCAGGCACACCGTTCTGGCCACTGAAGTAACCCCAATTCGCGTAGTCGTGCCACACGATGAATCCGGCCGGCGAGAGCAGTGGCAGAACCAACTCGGTGTCCTTTCGTACACTCCGATAGGAATGGTCGGCATCAACGAAGATCAAATCGTAAGAGGTCGATTCGTCTCGCGCGAACATCGCCCAGTCGGTTTCGCCAACCCGTCGCTCGATCATACCGGCGAGCGATGTCTTGCGATAGGCCTCGCCGTGCTCCGGGTGTCGGTCGATCGTGACGATCTTCGCGCCCGGAGAAATGTGCTGAGCAAGTAAAAGTGCGGTGTAACCGCGAAAGCTTCCTATCTCCATCAGTCGTTTTGGCCCGGTGCAGACCGCAATTTTCAGAAGCATCAAAAGGTCCGCGAGCGGCGTCGACCAACTGCCGCGTGGAATCTGGCCAATACTCACCATCCGCTCGTCGAAATCCGGGAAGAGATCGGCGAGCGAAAGCGCCGGCAAGGTCAGCCGCTGCCGGAGAAAATGACAAAGCGTTCGATCAGCAGAGGGCCAGTGACCAAGAAAAGATCTCAACCAATGCATGGCTCAAGGTAGACGGGGTGCAGTGTTTATTGGGCAGATTCTCCAGGAAGCCGGCCATTAGCGCCAGTAGTTTGCCCAGCTGGACCCAAGCCACGCATAGCGCGCAGAACCGGCCACCAATTATTAAAGCAAAGCTGCACGAGCCCGCTGGCGAGCAGCATGCCCCAAACGCCAAAGCGCGGCGTCAGCAGCACGCTCAAGATGATGATCGCCCCCCCCGAAATCAGTGCGGGCTTCACGAATGGATTGACGTTCTCGGAATAAACCAGCTCACCGTACAGCGAGTGGTGCATTTCCAGCAATTGAATCAGAAGCAGGGTGGCAAGAAGCGCGGCCGGGAGCAGTTGCGTTCGAGTATTCAACAGCTCCAAGAGCGGCCGGCCTAACAAAAGCAAGGCGGCTGCTCCCACGCCGAAAGTAATAAGCGCGAGCACGATGCGTGGTCGAAAAATCGCAGGGATACGTTCGACCATTCCCCGCGCGCGCAGGTGGTTGATCGTCGGTAATCTCACTCTCACCCAGATACTGCTGATGCCCGCCAGCAAGGTGACCGCCTGGAGGCTCAAGCCATACGAAGCCGTTGTGCGCAAATCAAGAAACGCGCTGCAAATGAGAGTGTTTGCCTGGAAAATCATGAATGCTCCGAAACCGACGGCCGCCGTGCGCCATGCGTTTGGCCAAAGCGCTCGGAGCACTGAGAGGTCGAACTTCCCGGGCGCCGTTGGAACCAATCGGTAAAAAACCGTCCGTCCGATGAGGCCCTCAGCAAATCCAGCGACGATCACACCTATCACCAGAGCCCACATTCCCAAACCGGCCAGCAATCCGGCCACGGCCAGACAAAAATTAACCAGCAGACACACTGCCGTGATTTGCTGTGCTTCCTTCACCGCATTAATGCCCGCGAGCAAAGATGGCCAGAGGCTGTTCGCGAAGCCTAACGAGACGCCGATCGCATAAGCCAGGAAGGCGAGACGGATGGACTGCGCATTCGCCAGACCCACGCTCTTGTGCCAGATCCAGGCGCCGCCGGCTGTGGTCAGGAGCAATACGAGCAGCCCGCCCGCGGAGAGATAGTAGAGGCGGAGAGACGCGACCAGATTGGAGAGCATCGGGAGGTTCGGCTGGCGATGGATCGCTCCGCCTGCTGCGTCCCTTTCAGGCAACGGATCCGCGAGGTCGATACCGAAAGGAAGGAGCATACGCGCACCAGCCCAGAGGTAACCGGCGGCGCGAACGACGGTGTGTGCGAATCCAAGATCCATCAGCGCCGCAAGCGCGCCCAGCGAGATAAAGACGTACCAAAGCCCGAGCTCGTCGGAAGGAATCCGCCAAAGGATGAGCGGCAGGAGCAAAAGCGCGGAACCAAAGCGGAGCGCGGCTGCAATCAGGCTCCAACTGACTGCGGAGCGTGAGATGCGCTGGACGAGTTGTCGCATGGGCCGGCTTTGCTCGTTAATTCGAACGAGACGCTGCACTGTGGATCACAGAACGGCGAAGAACAATCGCCGCGATTTGGCTTGTCGTCACGATGGTCTAAAGCTAACTCCGTGCGGCGGTGACAGGCCTGCAATGCCCTTTGTTCTTGGCACACATACGTAGATGACTCACTCTCTCCATTTCGGGCAGCCTATCGTTTACTATCTGGTCGCCGGCATAGCAATTGCCGCCTTTGCGGGACTCGCAATCGTTCCTTCCCAGCGTGTTTCTCGACAAAGGAAGTTCGAAGTGATCTTTATCTTGTCGGCGTGCGCGGCCCTCTTCGCGTGCCGCTGGCCTAGTTTTCTTTGGCCCGATCCGTTTAACGTCGACGAGGGCACTTTTATCGCTTGCGCCATGAAAGCGACGTTCGATTGGGTTCCCTGGCGCGGCTTTGATGCCAGCACTAGCGGACCCTTGAACTGCTATGTTCTCGTGCTCCCTGCTCTTCTTGGAGCTGATATCGGATTCTTCTCAGCACGGGTAATTGGACTCTGCCTGATCGCGGGAGCGCTATGCGCTCTCTACTATACAGTAAAATGGATTTACGGGTCGGGTGTCGCCCGATTGGCAATCGTGCCGCCGGTGCTGTTGCTTTCACTCACGAAGACGTCCGACTTTCTCCACTATTCCAGCGAACATTTCTCCATATTTCTCACGACCGTTCCACTCGCCGCAGCGGCCTATCTTGCGCGCGAGACTGGCTCCAAATCATCCCGCCTGATTGCCTGCGTGACGGCGGGCCTATCCCTGGGCTGTCCTGTCCTTGCGAAACTTCAGGCGTCGCCTATCGCCCTGGCGGTCCTCATCTCCCTTGGGGCAGCCATCTTCATCGCGCCTTTGCGTTCCTCAAAAACCAGAAGGCTGGAGATCCTTGTCACCGGAGCCGGGTTGGTTGCCGTGCCTTCCATCGTTTTGATTAGTCTTTGGGCAACCGGCGGCTTCGCCAATGCAGTTATCTCTTACTATAGGATGGCGCTAGTCTTCATGGGGAGTCGACCGGCTGCCGGTCCTTCCCCCTCCTTCTTTCTTGGCGTGCAAGATTACACCTTTTTCTGCGTGGCCTCGCTCGCTGTCATTGTGTTCGGCGGAGCAACTCTTTATTCGCGAGTTAGCTTCACTCGAACCTTTCTCTGGGCATCGCTCTCCTCCATCCTGCTGTTGCTGGCCTCGCTCTTTGCCATCTATCACGGTCATAACCCATTCCCTCACTATCTGCTCTTCTCCATCATTCCCGTGAGCTTCTGCCTCGCCAACATGCTTGGGCTCATGCATCGAACGGAATTGGGAAAGGGTCGCCCCGTGTTGACCCGCAGCTTGTTTGTCGCGCTGTTTCTCGGTCCACTCGGATTCGCCGCACTCACGTCAGCGAACGACTTCAGTCCACAGGCCATGGTTCCGATGCGCGAGGAGATATTAGCTATCGCTCGTTATGCCAGGCCTGGAGATCGCATGGTGGTTTGGGCCTGGCGGCCAGACTACTATGTTAAGACGAAAACAATCATGGCGACCAGAGATCCGGGGATCCTGGCACTAATGCAATGGTCTCGGTATCGCGCATATTTCCGCGAACGATTTATGTCCGATCTCCGGGCACATCCGCCACCGGTCATTGTCGACGCCGTCGCACCGGGGTCTTTCTTGTTTAACGACCGCGCTACGCAGGGGATTGAAAGCTTCCCTGTGCTCGAAACGTTTGTGCGAGAGCGCTACACGCAACGGGAAGAGGTGGCAGGAGTCCGCATTTTTGTGGCGAAGAATGATACACTGCGCCCAAACTAAGATGATCTGGGAGGGCGACGCTCTGCGGAGCCGTGGTCGTTTCGGCTCGACACGTTCGACTTCGCTCAGTGCAGGCTCGTCTCGCCCTCCCCGAAATCAGTCGGCCGCGCCGTTCTTAGAAAAGTTTCAGCGCGCGCAAATCCTCGCGCGGTTCATCGAAGCTGCAGCTTCCGAATGTCGTCACGAATCTCCGCCGGTCTCTTAGCCGCTGCAGGTCTATCTTCCAGTCGCGCCAGGCAAAGAATTCGTCATCGAACCTGAATGAGCTCATGTCTTCGTCTTCGAGCATCGCCGTCGTCTGCCCAGCATCCCACTTGTGTTCTGCCGCCAGGACAGCCGCGCCGAGCACATTCAAAAACCCGTGCATCTTCGTTTGCACTTCCTCGCGATACTGTCGAAGCGGGTGATGCAGACCGGCCGTGAATTTGATCGGCACCTGGTGCGTCGCCGGCGCAACCAGTGCCGGGGCGATCTGAGCCGACGTGGGAAACGCGTCCGCTGTTACTCCGCCCGTGCGCATTTTGTAACCGAAGGTCGGGTCGTCGGCGTTGGAATTGTGCTCCACGATCAACGCAATCGTTCGTTCCGCCCTCTCCGCCGGTGCTTCCCAAAACGCCGGTAAGCTTCCCACGATCGACCGCGCCTCGTTCAACAAGCTGGCATCGACATCGTCAGGCAAAAACATTTCGAGCTGGCCGATCGAGACAAGATCGACATTGTGCGCCGATAACGAACGAATGGCCGCATCTGCCTCAATGAGCGCTTCACGAAACGCAGTCGCAGTCTCCGTTCTTGGCCCGAGCGCGGAAATCCAAAGGGGACGCCCTGGGTCGAAGAGCGGAAGAAACTGTTTCGCCGCGTCGAACTGCCCAACCGGCAGAACGAACGCGTTGAGCATCCACCGATCGTCCAGGCGAACATAGCGCGCCTGGTTTGTTAACGCCGGCTCGAGCTCGAGACTGCACGGCGGAAACATTCCGGCGTAATCGACCGAATGCTCGAGCAGAGCACGAAGAGAAGCGGCGGCCATCATCTGAACTCAACGTTGCGATCCCGGCTCTCGTCAACCGCTCTTCACGGCCTCGCCGTGCTGGGGCAGATCGTCCGTAATCGTATCCCAAGGCGCGCGCGAATCGACGTAGGTGTGAAATTGCGGCCGGATCCCGGGGTCATCGTCGAAGGCACCCATCCGAATGGACACTTGCGAACCATCCGGCCATTCGCCGCCAAACAGACTCGAACCGCATCTGACGCAAAAAGCCTTCACCGCACCCTCGCCCTTCCCGTAAACGCGGATCAATTCCTCGCCGTCGAGCAATTGGAATTGTTCCTTCAAGACGCGCGCCTGCGTGCAAACAGCGGTTCCCGAATGCTTGCGACAGCGATCGCAGTGACAGTGATTCGCCCGAATAAAGGGCGGGGTCACTTCGAAACGCACTCCACCGCAAAGACAACTGCCTCGAACTATTTCGATCATGCCCCACCCTTCGCACGGCACGAATCGGATGGGAAATTCAGAAGCTGCTGTTCAATCCTTCCCCGTTCCCGCGGCCGGCACGAGGACGGCAGAGGTATCTACATGGATCTGCGCGGCCTTCAGCGGGATGGTCGAGGAATTGTAGCCTCCGGCGAGGAAGACACGGGCGCCGTCGCTGGCGGCCGGGAAATTGCGTTGTCCCGCACCCAATGGCGGACCCACTCTCCACTGCCCGGTCAAAGGGTTGTAAATATTTATCTCAGGAGACGGGTTAGGCGCAGTTCTCCCCCCGCCAATGACCCACATCTCATTGGCGACCGTGACCGCTTGGGTCTCGCTCGTCGCCCTCGGTATGCTCGCGATCGGGGAAATAGAATCCTTCACGGGGTTGTAGACGTAGGAGTTGTTTGTCTCGGTCAGAGTGCAGGGCGCAAAAGTGGCCCCTCCGGCCGTGAAGATGAGGTTCCCAATCGTTGTCGCCGGGACGAAGCCCAGCGCCACGGGCAGGGTGGCTGTTTTCTGCGCCCACTGTGAACCGATGGAATTGCCCGGGATGAACTCGAAAATGCGATTGGTTACGCCGTTGCCAATAGTGAAGCCACCCAGGATGTAAAGCTTGTTTTGGACGACGGCAAACCCGCCAGGCAGCGTGTTGGGCGCGCCTTCGTTCCACGATTCGATTCCCAAAGTCTGAATCGTGTCGGCCACGGGATCATACCGAAAAACGCGATTGGTCGCACTCGTGGCGCCGCCCCCCGTCGTGCCACCGACACAGTAGA
>JBEEHC010000035.1:0-15831 GCA_041167205.1 Verrucomicrobiota bacterium | reverse complement strand
CGATTCTGATGGCAGGGGGTCTTGTTCTGCTGGTCCTGGCTCTCAGAATGCCGCTGTTGGCTATACCATTTGAGCGAGATGAAGGCGAGTACGCGTATATCGGGTGGCGGTTGCAGCACAACGAACTTCCCTATCGCGATTGGTTTGACCAAAAACCTCCGGCCATCTTTTGGGTTTACCGCTTAGCGTTAAGTTTGCCGCTGGAACCCGTTCGAGCCGTCCACTTCGTTGGGTTAGTCTTCGCGGCGGCCGCCAGTTGCGCGCTCTTTTTCCTCGGACTTCGATTCATGAGCCGATTTTGGGCGTGGCTAGCAGCCGCACTCTTTGCCGTGCTTGCCGCAGATCCGCTCATACAGGGGACGGCAGCGAATACTGAGCTTTTCATGTTGCTGCCGCTAATCCTTTCGCAAGTCGCCTTGCTCAGGGCAGTATCGAACAGCAAGCGCACCCTCCTGTTTATGATTCTTGCGGGCGCGATGACAGGAGTTGCCATCACTTTCAAGCAGGTCGCAGCTGTTAATTGGCTTTTTCTTGTTGGTCTCTACCCTGTTCTTGTTGCGGGAAAGGAGCGATGGCGCGGCGCACTCAGGTTCGTCGTTTGGTCGGCCGCGGGTGTGATAGCAGTGTTAGGTTTTGTAGCCTTGTACTTCTGGCTCAGACATGGTCTGCAAGACCTCATCTACAATGTCTTCACTCACAACCTGGAATACGTCGGTACCGTGAGAGGATCGTCGCGGTTTAGACTTCTCAAGGATACGCTCGCTCTTCTCGCACGGACGCAGACGATCGTGTGGATCGCTTACGCCGTCGGCCTAGTTTCGTTAATCATCACAAATAGGGCGAAGTGGTGTCTGTTTCTGGTGGGCTGGATCGTCACAAGCCTGATCGGCGTGAGTGCGAGCGGTTACTTCTTCCCACATTATTTCCAACAATTACTTCCACCACTCGCGCTGGCGGCCGCCGCTGGGGGCGAACGCCTCGATGGCCTTCAGTTGTTGAAAACATTTCCCTCGTGGAGCCGGCGAGTAGTTCTGAGTGCAATCCTGGTAGTTCTGCCAGCCACGTTCTCTTATCCGTTTCTCTTTACCTACACGCCGACGGAAGCCGTGCGAAAAATTTACCCGAGGGAATTCTTTGCCGAGATGCCAGAGCTGGGTAGGCGAATCGCGAGCGTGACACCACCTGAAGGCCGCGTATTTATTTTTGGCGCTGAGCCCGAGTTACTGTTTTATGCCCGGCGGATTTCCGCAACGCGTTATATTTTTCTTTTTCCGTTGTATGGGCACTACCGAGATGCCCTCGAAAAACAAAAGGCCGCCGTCAACGAAATACTGCTGGCCCGGCCCTGGGCCGCATTCTACCTGCCGAACAATCTTTTTTTTGCTCCCGGTAGCGAGCAACATTTCACGCAATGGAGCCTCTCGTACCTAAAAAAGGATTTTGATGCGGATACTTTGCTGACGAAGGATGCGTCCGGCACAGCCCATATAGTTTCGGCCCCGTCTCCTCCGCCCGGACAGCGAGTCCTTGGTGCAATCTTGGTGAAAAAGCCTGGCGACCCTCCGTAGATCCAGCGCAACGGACCAAATGTTGAGTCCTGCGAACTCAAAGTCTTGAGCGCCAATTTACCTATGAAATAATGTGGCGACCCTAACGGGATTCGAACCCATTTCAGTGACTTCGTGAAATTGCGCCAATCCGGCCACGGATTGCGCGTTAAACGCTATCCGACAAAACGGGCGTAATGTCGCCTTCACGTCGATTTACGCAGTTCTTGTGTCCGAACCCGTCCGAAAATCCTCGCCTGAGATGGTCGCTAGAGTGCTTCTGGCGCGGATCTAGCCGATTCAAGGTGCGCAGCGATCGCTGCTTGGAATCCCTTTTTCAGCCGGGATGTCCGAGACAATCCGCCACGCTGAATTCTCAAAAGCAATGCTTCGGAAACCGTAGGGAGATTCTGCGCTTTTACGAGTCGCTCGATCAGCCGCAGAGGGAGTTCGCGTGCCCACGCATAGGCCACAATGGAAACCGGCTTTGTTAAAACCGCGTGTTCCGCTTGCGCCACCTCGCACGTGGTGTCCGACGACGCATCTCTTTCCGTGATATTGACGCATACATATGCGTCTGGATTACCACTTGGGGCGAGGACAACAAACAGATGCTCGCCATTAGGAGGCGTGGCAAAAAAGAAGCAGTTCCCGATCATTAGACTGCGACAGCGCAGTCCAGAGAGGAGTATGCGGCGATCTCCTCATCGATCTGCCGAAACGCCGCAGTTTGCTTCCGAATGCGAGCCAAATCGTTTTCTGACTTCCCGGCCAATAGCAAGATTGTTTCAAAAGGAATTGGAACAGCACTGCCATGAGGGTCCGTCCATTCAGCGAGATCGTGCGTGAATCTTGAGAGTTCTTGCCAAGTCTTCTTGCCGTGATCCTCAAATATTTGCAGCAAGATGTGCTCTTCGGCATTGCTCAGCTCGCTGTCCCCTAAATCAGTGAGTTTCTCGACATCGTACCCCTGCGGTGGAGAAACCGCACTAAACCAAGATTCATCCTCTTCCTGGGTTGGACCGTTCCGTATCAAACCTAGGACACGGCTGAGAACTGGACCGTATGGCAAGGAGAATGGGCTGTCTCCTGTAATCGGACATTCTAACCGCATAATTGCCTCGCGATCTGCTAGATACAGCAGCTTGACGAGAACCATGTAATTCAATCGCCCTCCCGCCATATCCAGCAGCTTAAAAGCGGCTTGCGCGGTCTTCAGAGCATTGAATCTGAATCTAATGCTATGATCGCTCATCATTTCGTGTCGTTTCAGTGAGTCCTCGAAAGCAGCAACCGCACCGCTTTTTCGGGTATTACTCGGTCACACTTTATCATACTTCGTAATACTTTGTAGCCACTTGTATCCACTTGTATCCATTTGTAGCCACTTGTGTCCACGTTTTTATAAGGTGTAGAAGACACTTCAGACGTGTTTTTGCTCAAACACCGTGAATAAATTGTTTAAACACTAGCTCGCCGACCAATCGGAACTCTCTCAAAGCGAGACAACTGGTGTTAGGCTCAACGTTTGTGTTACAACCGCCTGCGTGCCTCCTGGAGATGAAAAAAAACGTGCCCTTTCTGCAAAGAGCCGATTCAATTTACGGCAATAAAATGCCGCTTCTGTGGAGAGTGGCTGGAGTCGAGCGTTCAGCCTGAACCCAGTTCGGCACCCAAGGCGAATGGCGCCAAACCGAAATTACTCGTTTCAGTATCGCCCGAGACCGAAAATCCAGCACGCGCTGAACCCCCAGCCCCGCCGATCATCCGAGCCGAAGGTTCGGCATTGCAGCAGCCAAAGCGCAGGATTTCACCCCGGACGCTCATGCGGATCAGCGTCTGCCTTTTCGCGGCGTGCGGCGCCCTCTTGTTTACTGGCGTTTGGAACACACTTGACGGCTCTAGTCCGAAACAAGTCGAGTTATTTGCGGGGCTGTTTCTGAAACCTCTTTTAGGGGCTGCGTTTGTCGCGTTTGCCTTTGGCCGCAAGGGGTACAGGCTTTTTGTCTTCTCGATCCTATGTGCTGCAGGAGCATTGGTGTTCGCTTGCTTTTGTTGGACAGAAGGGCAACACAGACGGCAAACGGCGCAATTGGATACGAGTATCAGGGAACTGCATCAACAGACCGTCGAATCCGCTAAGCGCGTCGCAAAAGGTGAGGATGTAGTGACGCCACAAATGAAGGCGACAGGCGACGCCAAATTAGACGCGGCTTTCACCATTCCAATGAACGGCCTCTTTCAGGATGCCTTCGGTTATCTCGACCGAATGGAAGCGGAAGTGACCGGCCTCCAGCAAGAAGACGTTTTCTCGCGGTCAGTGCTAACCAAGCAGGCCAGTATTGACGCTGAGACGCGCAAACGAATTAAGAGTCAAGAAATCATTGCGAGATACAAGAAAGGCTTTCGACCCATGATTGACTCAGCAAGGGTAAAATTCCTTTCGACGATGAAAGCGACAGATGATGTAAAACTTGCGGCGCTCAAGGGTTTCGATGACTCGATGCGCGTTCAAGTTCCGCAGTTAGAGGAGATGTATTCGTTGAGACTTCGTCGGGAAAATACAGAGCTAACTTTCTTGCTGTTCATGCGCTCAAACTTCGCGGACTACGCATTTGCCGAGAAAACGATTTCCTTCAAAAACCCTTCCAATTCGAAAAAATACAATGAACTGGTGCAGGGAATACAAGACGCAAGCAAGGACACTGAGGCCTACCAAAAACGCCAGTTGGAAGCAATGGAAGCGGCGAAAGCGAAATTCCAACAGTTGTCACGCTAAAGAGCATTGAGCCAGCCAATCATCGCCTACACTCTGCTCCTATCAGCCGCTGCCCAACCGGTTAATCAGCGTGCGAGATACCAATGGTTTACGCTAAAGTAACACCTTCAGCGTCTCTTCCTTACCATTGCGTCTGCGAAAGATGATTGATGTCCCGGCCTCTCGTTCCTCAACAAACAAATGAAATAGAGCAAGAGCCTTTCGAATGACCTCGGTTTTCGACTCAGAGGCTGTTCGCGCCTGCAAGTCTTTGATCTTGTCTGCGACCGAATCTGCAATCTCGAGGTTGAAGCGAACCCGCCCTGATGGTTTATCGTTTTCTCCAGATGAGGTAGCCGAAGATAATTCCCGTTGCGAGGACGAAGACATTACAAAACCATGGTGCTCTTGATACTCCAAGAGTCGTAAGAGCGGTCAGAACGGTGCCGCAAACAAAGCATAAGGCCTTATTTCTCGGTGAAACATCGCTCGCAAGAAGGTGGACTTTATTCCTCCCATAAACCGAGGAATACAGTTCTTCGAAACGGCGGGTTAGATCAGAGTTTTTCGGCGTTTCCATATGCGGTCACGAAGCTGCAAGGGCAGTTCGGACCGGCAAATGGATGCACCGAAAAGCGAGTCGTGTTCATTCAACACGGCGAGCTCCGAAGTTGCCCATTTCGCCAGAGTGATGCGCGCACTCTCAAATTCGAAGAGTCGCATCGGACGAGGGTTAGTGTGAGATATTGTGTCATAGGCCGTTGATGTTTTGTTTTCGGTTTAAGAAGCCGGAACAAAGTCAAATCGGGAACTTGATCGGTCCCCAGCACAACGCATTGTGTTTTGCTGCTTAGGCTGAGTGATTGGTAGTAATCTTGTATTGCTCAGCTGGTACCGCCGATTGGCTTTGTTAACGTGCTTCCTCATAAGGATGTGTAGCATATACACATCTTCTGCGCGGTTACGCAAGGCGGAAAATGAAAGAGTTTTCGCCGAATCATCGGAACGCACCGCAAATTGCAACGCGCTTCGCACAAACTTTGCGCATCAATCCCATAGCGCGACCCTAACGGCATTATCCTTCCTGGCGGAAGGCTCTGCGAGTCAGGTGCCTGCGGCGTGAAGGAGGGGCGCTGACGCGCGGGCAGTCAAACCCGGGTTCGAATTCGCTGACGCGATCGCTTTTGCACAAAAACAACTACGACCCTAACGGGATTCGAACCCGTGTTACCGCCGTGAAAGGGCGGTGTCCTAGGCCACTGGACGATAGGGTCAGGAAAGCGGGGCAATATCAGAAGCGGGTCACGACGTTGCAAGTTATTTGCGCTCCGGTGCGAGGAAGCGTGCAGTTGATTCCAAATCCGTCACGAGCCTTGCGGTTCGGCCAGTAGCGCCGCTGTGTCTGGCGAGGACGGCTTGAGCATTAGCGACGAGACGCAAGGCCGCCTCGCGATCGCGCAGGAGCCAGGCGATTTTCTCCTGTAACGAATTCGCATCAAAGATTTGGATGGCGGCCTCGTTCGCCACCAGAGACTGGGCTAGCGCGGAAAAGTTTTCCATATGCGGACCGAAAAGAACGGGCTTGCTGGCCAGAATTGGTTCCACCGGGTTTTGGCCTCCGCGGGCGGTGAGACTCTTGCCGACAAACACGATCGTGGCGACGGCGTACCAGTTTTGAAGCTCGCCCGTACTGTCCACGAGAACGCAATCAGGCGGAGAGACGCGTGCCGTGCTCACTTCGCTGCGCAAACTCACGCTTAACCCGAGCCGTTCTAGGCGCCTCCGGATTTCGCTCACACGCTCGACGTGACGCGGTGCGACGATCAGTGTAAACGCCGGAAAGTCGGTCCGAAGTCTTTGGAAAACTTCGCCGAGAATTTCTTCTTCCCCGGAATGCGTGCTCCCGCCGAAGAGAATCGGCCGGTCGCCGTCGATCCCGAAAGCGCGCAACAACTGCAAGGGCAAATCAGGATTCACCCTGGTCTCCGCCGGATCGTATTTGACGCTTCCGACGTGATGAATTCGCGCTCGCGGAACGCCGAGCGCGATCCAGCGTTCGATGTCTTCGGGTTCCTGAACGCAGACGAGATCGAGACAACGAAAGGTCGGGGCGACCAGAAAAAGGAAACGACGGAACCGCCGCTCCGATCGTTGCGATAAGCGCGCGTTGACCAGCGCGAGCGGGAGCCCGTGTCCGCGCGCTTCGGCGGCAAGGTTCGGCCAAACTTCGGCCTCCACCAGCACCACCCGAATCGGCCGGATGACGGCATAGGCCCGGCGCATGATCGGCCAGAAATCGAGCGGGCTATAAAGCACTTCCATTCCCGCACCGGCTCCCTGGGTGGCGAAAGCAAAACCAGTGGTCGTTGTTGTGGTAAGGACGCAGAAAAACTCAGGATCGAGCTCTTTCAGTTTCGCCGACAGTTTCAACGCGACCGCCACTTCGCCTACGCTTACCGCATGAATCCAGGTGCAGCGGTGCGCCGCGAGCCGCGTTTGCACGTCGCGATCGTAAAGGCCGAAGCGCTGTCCGAATTTGTGCCGGTAATTTCCGCGCCGGAGCAACTTCGATATCTGTCCCGGAAGAAAGAGTAACAGCCCGAGCGGATAGAGAAGATTGTAGAAGAGCCTGATCATTCAGCGGTCGCGCACGTCGGCAGGAATGCCGGCACGTTGCAAGAACAAGACTTCAGTGGAGCCGTAGGCTCGGGCCCGAGTGATGTTCCACAACGGCATCCGCGGCATCTGCTCCGCCGGACGCTTCTCCAGCACGAAGATTCCAGACGGCTCCAGCATTTCGGCCAACTGCGGGTCTTCCAGCAACAAATTGGTGAACTCACCGCCCGATTTCGCTTTCTCATAGGGCGGATCAGCAAAAATGATTCTAAAGGATTCACGCGCCTGGTTCGAACGAAGGAAGGAAAAAACATCCTGTTTCCGAACGCGGCCCTCCAGTTTCGTTCGGGCAATGTTCCGCTCGATCACCGCGATCGCCGCGGAATTGTCCTCCACGAATAAAGCCGAAGCCGCACCGCGGCTGAGAGCTTCGATTCCCAGAGCGCCGGTCCCCGCGAAGAGATCGAGAACGCGGGCGCCGATTACTTCCTCGCCGAGACTGGAAAAAATTGCTGCTTTGACGCGGTCCATCGTCGGCCGCACACCTGTCTTGGGGGCATCAAGCCGGATACCACCCGCTGCACCGGCAATTACTCTCATGGCGATGCACTCGGCTGAGGCGAGTCCGCCACGGTGGCAGGCGCCGCTGCAGGTGATGCGTTTTCGATGGGCGTGGTGGACGGCTCCGGGACTGGCGCTGGCGCCTCGGCCGCTTTTTTCTTCGCCTTATCAGATTTCCCCCCGCCAATAAAACTATTGATCACGCTGCCCAAGTCCTTCAAGTCGCGCCCAATGAGTTTGTCCATCAGGTTCGTCTTGGGCCGCCCGACCGTGCCGCTCACCTGAAAGCTGACGGCGAAGTACCCCGGCTCATCGATGGGCCGGAAGTTGTCGCGAATGGCCCGAAAGAGCTGACTCCGCATCTTGTCGCTCACGGCAAGTTGCGATTCGAGCTGAAGTTTGCCGTCGAAGGAAACGGTTCCAGCGGCGGAAAGCCGGAGATTTTTGGAGCGGAAGAGCAATTCGTCGATCGTGATCACTCCGGGGTTAATCCGATATTTCACCTGCGCCTGATCGAAATGGAGCTGCCGCAGTTCTTCGATTTGCAGCAATTGCCCCAGCGCGACGAGCAAGCTGTATTGCTGGACCTGACCATCGCGCAAAATAATCTCCCCGGCGCCGGCCAGGGCATTGGGATCAGCCGTGCTGCCACTCGCGTTGAGATGACCTTCCAGCCGGCCGGTAATCATTCCGCGCGCGCCGCCGGCATCCGCCACGATGCGGTCGGCCTGAACGTCATGAAACTTAATGCTGACTGTGAATGGAGAATCTTCGGTCTCCGGCAGGAGGGTAAAGCGGCCCGTTATTTCGCCGCCACCCGCGCGCGCCGTGATTTGAGAGAAATCGAGCTCATCAGGAGCGTAGCGCAGCGGTGATTGAAGTTGCTCAAGATTGAATCGATCGCGGAGCGAAGTCTTCTCGATACTGATGTCTCCGCGTAAATCGGTCGCCGTCCGAAACCCCGAGCGAAATTGCACGTCATCAAACGTCGCCACGCTTTTTAACTTCTCGTCGAGGAACCGGAATCGGCCATGGACCAAATTGACCCGCTGAATTTCCGGCGTGAACGCAGTCGCCGCCTCGGGTTCAACTGACTCTGGCGCCGCTGCTAACGTTTGCTCTTTCGGATCGACTGCAGGGACCACGTCTGGTCTTGCTGGAATCGTTGGGGCAGCCGCCTGTTCAATTTTCTCCGGGGCTTTCATCACCGGCTGAGGAGGCAGGGAGGGCAACCGCCATTTCCCATCCGCATTCTGGGCCCAAACGACCTCGGGATTAATCAAAGAAATCTCTTTGATCACCAGGCGTTGGGCGAAAAGAGACCCGAACTTGATCCGGAGCCGAAAAGTCTTCGCCGTCAGGAAATCAGCAAAAACCCCCGGTTGGCTTTGCGGAATCGTAATGCCACTCAGTTTCAATCCCGCCCACGGGGTGACGCTGATCCGGCGAATGTGCAGCGTAGTCCCAAGCCGCTGGCTAAGTTCCTGCTGAATCCTGGCTTGTGTCCCTTCCGACTGCACATACATGTTCACCCCAATCAAAATGAGGAACGCCAGACCCAGGATCACCGCGAGGACGATTAGCAAAACGCGGCTCAGTTTTTTCACCCCGGAACGTTACGCCCTCCCAGTTTGAAGAAAAGACCAAAGCCCTGACCCTTTCCTCACTTTGAAAGATACTGTTGTCATCCTTAACCCCACGGCCCGAGGTATCCGCGCAAACCGGTTGCGCGCCCAGGTGGAATCGATCACGCGGGGAGCGGTCCTCTGCGCGACGTCACGCGCCGGGGAAGCGGAAGTGCTGGCCCGGCACGCAGCGGCGGAAGGCTTTGAAAGAATCGTCGCCGCGGGAGGCGATGGGACGATCAACGAGATCGTAAACGGGATTGCTGGTAAGAACGTTGCCCTCGGCCTGCTCCCCGTGGGGACGATGAATGTCTTCGCGACAGAGCTTGGATTGCCGGCGAACGATCTGCCTCGGTGCTGGGAGATCATCCAAGAGAACCGGACGCGGCCAGTAGACCTGCCGAGCGCCAACGGCAAACATTTCGTCCAGCTCGCCGGCGTGGGTCTTGACGCCCAAGTGGTGAAGGAAACAAGCCGCGCCTTCAAACGGAATTTCGGACCGCTCAGTTATATGATCTCCGCGGCGCAGATTGCTTCCCGGCAGCCGCCACGCTTGCGGATCGAATCGGAGAACGCCGTGACCGAAGAGGGATCGTTCGTGCTCGTGGGCAATGGGCGGCTTTATGGCGGCCGGTTTCCTTTCTTCAAGCAGGCGGTGATCGATGACGGATTGCTCGACGTGATCGTTTTCAAGCGGCTCAACTACGTGGAAATCATCCGCTACCTGCAAAACGTAATTTTCACTCCGCAAATCACAGCGCCGGAAGTGGAGTATTTTCAAACGAGCCGGCTGCGCGTGAGCAGCGAGGAAGACGTGCCGGTGGAAATTGACGGTGAGCTCGTCGGAAATTGCCCGGTGGAATTCCAGATTCGCGCCGGGGGGCTACAAGTGCTGGCTCCGCAGTAGCGGCTGTAGCCACGGAACTGCGGGCCGTATCGTAGCTACAACTTTCATCGACAACGGATTTCCGCTGCGATACTCTCGTGACATGCGCCTCTCCGGCCGAAAGCCCTCGTCGTTCACCCGGCGCTGGACGCAACGGCCGCGCGTCATTCTGCTCGGGCTGATCGGTGTAAATGTCGTCGCATTCGTCGCGCAACTTTTCCTCGACGTCTATCAACCAGGCTTCGTCCGCGAGTACCTAGGCTTGAGTGATCGCGGGGTTCACGCGGCTTACGGATGGCAATTTTTTACCGCGATGTTCCTGCACGATGGACCCTGGCATCTGGTCGGGAACATGCTCGTTTTGTATCTGGTCGGCCGCGATGTGGAATCGATCATCGGGCAGCGGCAATTTCTTTTCCTATACCTCGCGGGCGCGGTGGCCGGAGAGCTGGGCCACCTGTTCCTGATGCCTGCGACAGCTGTGTTATTCGCGGCGTCCGGAGGTGTAGCCGCTGTCGTGTTAGCCTACGCAACTATCCTGCCCGAGCTGGAATTGACCTCGATGGTTTTCTTGCTTCTACCCGTCCGCCTCAAAGCGAAATATCTGGCGTATGGAGCCTTTGCGATCGCCCTTTGGGGGGTGACGCTCGACCGCAACGGAGCGGTCGTACACAGCGCGTATCTCGGTGGAGTTGTGGCGGGATGGTCTTACGCTCACCTGTTGGGTTTCGGCCGCGCTTCCATCTTACAGCGTGCGCTGCGAGAGCGTCGCGCGGACGCAGAACGATATCGAGCGATGAGTCCCGATCAGTTTATCTCCGAAGAGGTCGATCCGATCCTCGATAAGATTTCCCGCGAAGGGATGCAAAGCCTTACCTGGACCGAACGGCGGACTCTGGCCAGAGCTCAGGAAAAAATCGCGGAAAAAGCGCAAGCGGGCTAACTGTCCAGCGCGGCTCTCCTCGTTAGGTCGATTTCCGCGATGCGCATCCAACGCTGCGTCTGCTCTCGCAAATGACCTCCGTTTCAGCCTGGATCCAGACCAAAGCCGCGGGAACGCTTAACCCCGCGCAGGTCCAAAACACTCTGGAGCAAATGCGCGCGAACTGGCCCGGGGATGCGCCCCCCCTGCTCGACTTGATCCGTCAGTTTCCGCTGGGAGAAGCATCACTCCTGCACCTGATTTCCGTTTCAAGCATCTGTGCCGCGCGATTGGTGCGACATCCTGAAATCCTTCTCTGGCTCTGCCGGCCGGAAATCTGTTCTGCCCCTCGCGGCTACGGCGAAATGCTCGCTGACTTGCATACGGCAGAAGGTGATTCCATTTCCTCGGAAAACTTCCGCACCCTTCGGTCTTGGAAGGGAAGAGAAATGCTCCGGATAGCGTTGCGGGAGGTGGCCGAGGTCGCGCCGCTGGAAGAAACAACCCTCGAGTTGTCGCTCCTGGCGGAAATTTGTCTGCGAGAAGTTTATCAGCACTGGAAGGCCGAGCTGTGCAGCCGCCGGGGCGCGCCGGAGACGGAGTTCGCGATTCTTGGGTTGGGAAAACTTGGCGGTCGTGAGTTGAACCACAGTTCCGACATCGACGTCATCTTCCTTTACGGCGAGGAAGGACAGGTTTCTCCGAATCTCACTTATCACGAATGGTTCAATCTTCTCGGATCCAAGATCGTGGAGACCTTTGCCGCGCCGAGTCCGGTGGGGGCACTTTTTCGAATCGATCTCCGCCTTCGGCCGGAAGGGACGGCCGGACCGCTCGCGCGTTCGCTCGGGAGCATGGAGAACTATTACGCCGGTTTTGGCGAAACGTGGGAGCGGCTGGCGCTAATCAAGGCGCGAGGGATCTGTGGCAGTCGTGAGCTTGCCTACGAATTTCTTCGTCAGCATCAGCCCTTCATTTATCCAAGGAGCCCGACGCCTGATTTGCTCGACGAAATTGCCGCGATCAAGCGACGGATCGAGCGGGACATCGTTGGTTACGAAAACATCGGGAGAGACGTCAAACTGGGCGCGGGCGGGATTCGTGAAATCGAATTTGTCGTTCAGGCACTCCAGCTCTTGCATGGAGCGCGGCACGCGTTCTTGCAGGAAACAAGCACCCTGAAGGCGCTCCCAGTCCTGGCGGAATTGGAATTGATCCCGCACCATGAAGCGCGCGCTTTGGAAGCGGCCTATCGCTTCCTGCGGCGCGTAGAGCACCGGTTGCAAATTGAGGCGGAACAACAAACTCACACGATTCCGGAGAACGGTGAAGCACTAGATCGGCTCGCGCGAAGTCTTGGGTTTTCCTCCAAGGAGAACTTCACCGGCGCGTTACGCGAGCATATGCAGCAGGTCCGCTCGGTTTTTCGCAGAATCATCTCGGCTCCCCCCACGGGGACGGAATCGCCCGCCGAGAGCCTGCACATTTTTCGAGATCAGAAAGCGGCCGCCAAATCGCTGGCGGACCTGGCAAAGGGCACTGGCGGGTTGCACGTCGCAGCCCGCACCCGCCAGGTGCTCCGCAATCTGCGGCCGCTCCTGTTTCCATGGCTGGCGCGCGCCGCCGATCCGGACGCGGCGTTGAATCAGTTCATTCGGTTCGTCGAAGCGTACGGACTGCGCAGCATGCTTTTCGAGTTGCTCGTGGTGAATCCAAAGCTTCTCGAGCTGCTCGTCAAAACATTCGATGCAAGCCGTTATGCCGGCGACCTGCTGATTCGCCGCCCGCAACTGCTGGAAGAAATTACGCGCGGGGGCATGCTCGATCGGGAGGTTACGGTCGCGGAGCATTTGAAACGTCTCGAGGCTCTGAAAATTACCCCGGTCTCGCTTGATCTGCTTCGGGTCTATCGACAGACGCAGTTGCTCCGCATTCTCCTGCGCGACGTGCTCCACCTGGCAAACCTCCAGGCGCTCTTCGCCGAACAATCCGCGCTCGCGGAGGCAAGCTTGATTTTTGTCAACCGCGCGCGCGGAAACGAGAGCGACGTGACAATCATCGCGCTCGGAAAGTTTGGCGGCGGCGAGATCACTTATGGAGCCGATCTGGATGTGCTTTTCGTCGGCGAGGATATCCGGGCGGCCCAGCATCTCGTGGTCGCGATGGCGCAACCAACGGCGGAAGGGAGCATTGCCACTCTGGATGCGCGCCTGCGGCCGGAAGGCGAGAAAGGAAATCTAGCCTGCTCGCTCACAGCGTACGAGGCCTACTACGAAACACGCGCTCAGCTTTGGGAAGCTCAGGCGCTCACCCGCGCGCGCCCGTTGGCCGGCCCGCTGCAAGGCCAGTTCATGGAGCTGGCCCGGCGCGTCTGGCGCAAAGCGGCGCAACGGGACGACCTGTTTTCCCAGATCGATGGAATGCTGCAACGGATTCGCCACGAGCGGGGGAGCGCGATGGATCTGCTCGATTTCAAGACGGGCACGGGCGGTGTGATCGAGGCCGAGTTTCTCGTCCAGGCCTTACAGATGCGCGCCGGCATCTGGAATCCGAAGACCTTGGGCGCGCTCCGCGACCTGACGACCCAGGGGCTGTTGCGGAAGGAAGAGGCCGCTCTCGTGGAAAAGAGTTACGAATATCTACGCTTAATCGAATCAGCTCTTAGACGGTGGGAAAACAAAAGTGTTTCCTCTCTTCCCGCAGAGGAAACTGAACAGCGCAAGCTGGCACAACGCGTCGGCGCCGACAGTCTCGACTCGTTCGGGCGGCGCCATCGAGAAGCGCGAGAGAGCATTCATGCCGTCTACTCGCGTCATTTTCATCACTCCCCGGCGCGGTGATTCAGTGGCCGGTCAGCAGTTTTCCGATCTCCCGGAGAAACAAAAAGGTGACGAGTAATCCGCAGCAAACGACCCCAAAAAGAAGCACCAGCACGGTGATAACAAAAATCCAGTCGCTCCTGCGCGATACACCCCTCGGAGCGGCGGTGTGGTCCTTGATGATCTGATAGTTGCGCGCGTTCGATTTGAACCAAAAGGAGAACGCATCGCCGACAACCGGCACAATTCCGACGAGCTCGTTAATCAGAATATTAAGCGACATGCGAGCAAGAAGGATTTTTGGCACTCCGAGGCGCGCCGCCTGAATCAGCGCGAAGGCAGAGACCAACGCCGAGCCCGTATCACCGATGCCCGGCACCAGCCCAATCAAGGGGTCGAGACCGAATTTGAATTTCGTTCCGGGGACGCGAATGAACTCGTCCATGATGAGCGCGAGCCATTTGAAAAGGGGCTCCAGTCCCTGGCGTTTTCGCTTTTCTTCCGGGGGAAGAACTTCCCAGTCAACCTCCTGTAGCGGCGGTCTGTGACCGCCGGGCCTTTGGTCGAGCGCCACGGTGGGCAGATGGCCCCGAATGCTTTCGGGGCCGCTCCAAGTTAACCCGGAATCTCCTTCAGCATCTGCGTGTTCGTCGGAAATTTCTTCACGAACATAAGGAGACGCTCGATCGCTTCCCCTGGCTTATGCCCGGCTAATCCACGCCGAATCATGTTGATCTTGTCCAGCTCCCACGGCTGCATGAGCAGCTCTTCGCGACGGGTGCCGGACAGAAAAATGTCGACCGCCGGATAGGTGCGCTGATCACTGATCTTCCGATCGAGCACCAATTCCATGTTCCCAGTGCCTTTGAATTCCTGGAAGATGAGTTCGTCCATGCGACTGCCGGTATCGATTAATGCCGTGGCCACGATCGTCAGCGAGCCGGCTTCTTCGGTGTTGCGCGCGGCAGAGAAAAGTTTTCTCGGGATTTCCATCGCACGCGCGTCGATCCCGCCGCTCATGGTCCGGCCTCCCCCGCCGGTCGCGTTGTTAAAAGCGCGCGCCGTGCGCGTGATCGAGTCGAGCAAAATAAACACATCCTTGCCGGCTTCTACGAGCCGTTTCGCCCGCTCAACCGCGAGTTGGGCGATCCGCGTATGGCTCTTGATGTCGCTGTCATTCGAACTCGCCATGATTTCGGCCTGCGGGCAGGAGCGCCGGAAGTCGGTGACCTCCTCCGGCCGTTCATCAACCAGAAGAATGATTAATTTCATCTCCGGGTGATTCTTGACGACCGCGTCGGCGATGTGATGCAACAAGGTTGTTTTTCCGGTACGAGGCGGTGCGACAATGAGGCCGCGCTGACCCATGCCGAGCGGCGTCATCAAATCCATGATGCGCGTGGTGTAGCGATCAGGCACGGTCTCAAGCGTGATGCGGCGATTCGGATTGATCGTCGTCAATTCCTCGAACGGCCGCAGCCCCTGATATTTCGTCGGCTCGTCGTCGTTGATTTTCAGCATGCGGGTTAACTGCGGTCCACGATTCCCCCGCCGAGTTTCGCCGTGAATCCACATCCCATCGCGCAATCCGAAACGACGGACAATTTCCGGTGTAACAAAGATGTCCTGCGGGGTCTGAACAAAATTGCGCTTCGCGTCCCGCAAGAATCCAAATCCTTTGCCCGAAATTTCGATGACGCCATCGCCGAACTCTGGGTCGCGCTCCAGCTCGCCATTTTGAGAAGGACCGCGATCGCGGGAATCGCCCTCGGCGCCAGATTGACCGTCTCCCTGGTCTGTACGCTGGTTGCCTTCCCGGCCTTCGATATTGGAACCGCCCGGAGCATCGGTTTCTTCGACTCGGTCCGCAGGTCCGTTCAGGTCACCACGCTGTCCTTCCGGACCACGCCCACGCGGACCATCATGCCGGCGGGGGAATCTCCTGCGTGGACGCCGTGGGCGTTCCGCAGCCGCGTTGGTTTCCAGCGGTCGCTGGTTATCAGTTTCTTCGCTCATAAATAACAGAGATGATCTCAGGTGCTGCCGAAGCAGCGTGCTGCTTAGGTCAACGGCAGGTTTTTCTACGCTGGCAATCTG
>JBEEHC010000034.1:0-42836 GCA_041167205.1 Verrucomicrobiota bacterium | reverse complement strand
GCGCGCGAAATCGTCACTGTTTCCTGGCGAGAACGCGAGCTCCAGGCTTTCGCCGGTCCCGCTGATCTCGCGGTGCCCGGCCACTGCGAGCGGAGCCAGCCGTTCGACCAGCCGCGCTCTCATCGCCGATAACTTCGCGCCGTATTCGAGCAGCGGCGGATCATACGCTGCGAGTTCTCGCGGACGTGGCTGCGGCGATTTTAGAAGCGCGTTACGGGAGCGAAGGGCGCGTTCATAGGCGCGAAGAGTCGGCCGGTAGAGCGGGTCGATTTGCGCGCCAAGAAAATCAAGATAACGGCGCCGCGCTTCGGAACCACCGCGGACGAGTTCGATGTCGGTATTAGCAAACGAGACGACCCGGGCGACTCGAAGATATTCGTCCAACGCGCGTTGTTCGACATGATCGAAAGCAACTCTTCGACGGAGCGCGCTGTAGCGAAATTCCAGCAGGTGATCTTCGCTGCGGCCCGACACCGCAAACGATTTCTCTCCGAACCGCACCACAGGAGCGAGAGTGGAGCTGCGTTGTGATTGCAGCCGCAGCAGAACGCAAGCGGCTTCCAGGATCGACGTTTTTCCCTGTCCGTTCCGGCCGACAAAAAAATTGAACCCCGGGGAGAATTCGATCCCGAGCGATTCGAAGCAGCGAAAGTTTCGGAGTTGAAGGTCAGCGAGCATCGAAAGTCATTGGATCCGTTTTCACCTTAAAGCGTGTCATCCCGAGTCGCGCAGACGGCGAGGGACCTCACATCTGGTGCTCGGTCACGCATTGCAGAAAGTGCGTGCGCTAGCCTGTGGGAGGTCCCTCGCCGTCTGCGCGGCGAGTTGCCTGGTTCCGTGAGCATCGCTCACAGGTTGATCAGTTGCAGCCGGCTCGTCATCTGCGCGGGAATTCGTTTCTTGTGAAAATAAAGTCCGCTGATCGGCGTGATGTCGGCCGGCGTCAGGCCAACTGCAGCCCCGATGAAGTTATGATTGCAGAAAACACCGTTGGTCGCGTCGAGACCAACCCACCCCGCGCCCGGAAGGAAAACCTCCGTCCACGCATGCAATGAACCTTCTGCGCGCCGCGTCTCCGCGTCGCTCTCGCGCAGATAACCGCTGGTCAGGCGCGCCGCCAATCCCATCTGGCGCAAGATCTCTGCCAGCAACACCGTCACATCCCGACAGGCGCCTCGACCGAGCCGGAGAGTCTCCGCCGGTGACAGCGCCGCGCCTTCCTCGCGGCGCTCGTAGCCGATGCATTCATGCAACGTCTTGGTCAGCTCGACCAGCGTCGTGACCGTATCGCGGCGATTTCTGCTGGTCGGCGGCGTCCACCCCGGCACGACCAGCTTGTCTTTCGTGCGCCTTTCCCGATAAGGCGCGAGTATTTTGGCTATCGCCGGCTCATAGGGAAAAGGCGTCTCGACCGCTTCGTTCTCGAGGATGAAATGAAACGGATCCTTTTCATCCAGGTCGAGATTGATCGCGAGCCGGAACTCCAGCTCCTTCGATCGTTCCGGAAAAAAACAGGAGGCAACGGTGTTTTCGAAGACATCGCGCGAAAATCGCACGGTCGCCTTGGGAACCGTCGTGAAATCTAGGCGGCGGACGCGGCTGAATCGATCGCTGCGGGGAAAGAGGCGAACATCGTGCGGCGAGAAGCCGACCGTTTCCTCGTAGCGATAGGTCGTCTGGTAGCGCAGCCCCAATTTCATTAAAACAAACTATTGCATTACCCCCATTCCGTCGCATAAGTTCATCACGAAATTGTTTCCGCCAAAAATTGTAGAACTGTACTAAACTAAATTTCTTGCCTGACCAGACAGGCCTGCTATTCTGGACGCGTTCTGGGGGGAACAGCCGCCCTTCATGTCCATCGGACGTGGGGGGCGGTACTTTTTTGGGGGGACTCGCTTCATGAACCCAGCATCGCTTGAACCGCGGCGAAAATTCTTCTGGCCACTCGCGCTGACGTTGATCGCCCTAATCGGCGCTGCTCTGCTGACGATTGTTTTCCTCCGCTTGGAGAGTTGGCCCGCGCGCACGGCAAAACAAAGCACAGCGGAACTCGAACGCGTCGGCCGCGACCTGCGGGATGCGTTTGTGGAAGTCGCGCGGCTGCAACCTCGCATCACGATCAACAACCGGGTCTACCTCGAGAAGACGACCGCCACGGCCCAGCTCGCGATTCTCTCCCGGCAGATCGAAGTCGAACATGAATTGCTCCACACCTGGGCAGGAAGCACGAAACGGGTGAAGCTGCACGGCACATTCACCGCCAGAGCCGGCTTCGATTTGCAGCAAGATGTCGCCGTAGACCTGCGCCCGGATGAAATTACGGTGCGGCTGCCGCACGCGTCGATTCTTGGCGTTGAACAAAAACAGACGGAAGTGCTCGCGTTCGAAAATGGCCTGTGGAATCGCATCTCGGCGGCCGACCTGGAGAATGAGCTCGCAGCCCTCCCCGATCTTGCGCGCCGGAAAGCCGCGGAAAGCGGGATTCTGGTCGAAGCGGAGACCGCGTTGCAAAAGCAGCTGGAAGAGCGCGTGCACGCCGAGCGGCATTTCAATCTCGTGTACCAAAACGCGCCGGTGAAGGAGTAGGGCGCCGCCCCCTCCCCAGAGAAGCCGCTTTCAGCCCGCTCCCTTTCCGGCTAGAGCAAGGGACGCAAATGCGGTTCAAAAGATTCCTTCCCCTCTTTTTCGGTTCGCTGCTCGTCGCCGGCGCCCTGGCCGTTTGCCTGACGCCTTTGATGGTCGCGAGCGGGTTGCGCTTGTGGATGGCGCGCACCGCGCGACAGGAGGGATTGCGGATCGAGTTCGAAAAAATCGAGGCGCCCCTGCTGCGTCCCGTCGTCGTGCACAAACTCCAAATCGCCAGCCAGCCGGATTCCCCATTTCGCGTCATGGCCCAGGCTTCCCGTGTCGAACTGGATCTAAATTTCGCCGCCCTCTTCGCTCGATCGCGCGGCCGCTTCCTCCGTTCCCTGACGGGAGAAGCAATCGGCGTAGACATCCGCCGAAATCTGCAAACTGCCGCCACGCGCCAACGTTTCGCCTGGCGAATCCTCGAGGATTTACTGGCGGACAATTTCAAACTCTCAGGAGTCGAGCTTCATGTCGAAAACGGGGGCACCGTCGTCGATCTGCATAATGGCATGCTTTCCGGCGCGCAGATCGAAGCCGGCGTTTTCAGTGCGAGTGACATCACCATCGTATCGCCCTGGTTCCGCAAAAGCTTTTCGCAACTCCGCGGCGCGACTTCGTGGCAGGACAGCCGCCTCACGATCGGCGCACTCACGCTCACGCGCGGTCTCGATCTCGACGCGGTCAGCATCGACCTCTCACATATCGGCGAGAGCCGGCTTGGCTTGGAGATGACCATGGATGCGTTCGGAGGAAAACTCCGCGCCCGTATTTCCAGCGAAGATGGCGCGGACAAACGAACCTGGGATGCGGCGGGGACCGCCTCCGAAATTTCTCTCGCCCAAATGTCGGATGCGCTCGAACTGACCGATCGCGCCAGCGGTTCGCTGCACGCCTGCAAATTCACCTTCCGCGGGGAAGTGACGAATCTTCGGGAGGCCACTGCCACCATTTGGGCTGAGGTCACAGCGCTGACCTGGCGCGACCGGACGGCGGATACAATCATGATCGGCGCCTCGCTCTATAACCGCCAGGTGCAGATTGAGCAGCTCTTCGTCAAGCAACGCAATAATCAGCTTACCCTCAGCGGTGAATCTGCTCTGCCTCAGAAATGGTCCGATTGGTTGAATCCCGATTTCCACGGCGACATTTCAGCATCGATCAACGATCTCGGAGATTTCGCGCGTCTTTTTGGGGCGAGCCCCTCCGACTTCGCGGGCAAAATCGACATCGCCGGAAACCTCAACACTCGGGAGCGAAAACTCGGGGGCCAACTTTCGGCCTCCGGCAACTCGCTCGTCTTGTTTCGCTCGCCCTTCGAATCACTCAGCGCGGAGCTCAGCTTGAAAGAATCGCGGATCGAAATTGCGAACTTCGAACTCCACCGCAAAAACGATTCTTTTCGCGGTCAGGCGACTCTGGATTTGGCCGGCGATCGGGGATACTCGTTCACTTTTGCAAGTTCCTTCGCGGATGTCGCAGATTACGCCAGTCTGATCCCGGAAGCGCTTCAGGCTTTCAAGTTCGGCGGGAGCCTCGACTTGGATTGGACCGGAAAAGGAACAGCGGCCACGTATTCCGGGACGTTTCACGCGCGGGGGCACAGCCTTCATCTGCTCGAGTCTCCCATTCTTCCCTTCGATGCGGAGTTCGAAGGCGATTATTCGTCCGACGGCATTTTCTTCCGGCAATTCAATCTCTCGAATAAGCACGCCGCCTTTAACGCCTTCGTCACGGTAGCAAAAGATTATTTTCAACTTCAGACGCTTCGTTTGGACTTGAACGGCAAACCCAAATTCCAAGGCAACGTTTTCGTTCCATTATCTCTCTCAAAACTGCATGCGCAGGGCAATTGGCTGGCCGCGTTGAGCGACGATCCGAATTTCGACCTCGATCTTACCCTTGAGCCAGTGGACCTCGCCGAACTCTCGAGCGCGGTGACAACGCAGCCGAGAATGTCCGGCCAGGCGTCCGGCAACCTCGAAGTTCAAGGGACGCCTGCTTCGCTCGGGGGCAAATCCTCCATTCACCTGCGCGATTTTGTTTTTGAAAATGACGCGCGCATTTCCGCGGATTTGGAAACACGAGCCGGCCTTGGAACCGTGACCGGCAAAGTGACCGCGACCGCCCGCGGATCGGATCCGGTGAATCTCGAAGGGGCGATCCCCTACAAGTTCGAAAAGCAGGAATCGGGGTACACACTCAAGAGCGATGGGCCGCTTTCCGCGACATTGAGTTTCCCGGCGATCCTGTTGTCGAAATTGCCGCGTTACCTTTCCCGCGGAATATTTACCGACGGAATCCTGAGTGGCCATCTGGTCCTTTCAAATTCGCTGCTCGATCCGCTGCTGCTCGGTAACCTCCACCTGATCAACGGCCGGTTTGTTGGCGGAGTCTCGCTTTCGACGGGAATCACCTTCCGGGGAAAGACCGCCGCGATTGATTTCGCGCAGTTCACGAAAGGCAATGTCCGCTATGGCGCCCGCGGCGGAATTGATTTCCGCGAATTGACCGGTGTTGCGGCGAGAATTTTGCCGAATGGACTGATGGTCGTGTTGACGCCTCTGGAACCCGGCGATTGCGTCAATGGGATCGAGCTTTCTCCCGGGAACGTCATCGGGTCGCGGCGAGAGCGAATCGACGAGCTCGATGTTCACGGCAGCCTTTTCGCCGCGGACTGGACGATTTCGTTGAATGAAAAACACGCGGACGATCCACTCGAGACGCTCCTGCGCGGCGGTGCATCGCGAACATTTCCAATTTGTCCGGGCAACGAACCGCGTGGGAAAACGCTGACTCTCGGTCGTGCTCAACCGTCGTTTCCATGACGGCCCGCTGGGCTCGAAGTTCTAGCTGACCGCGCTTGTCATCTCTTCCGGTTGCAACCACGGCGCGAGCTTGTCGCGTAATTCCGGGGTCATCTCCACCCGCAGATTGATGCCCGCGTCCATCTGCAACGATTCCCCATCGGGACGGCAGAACATTAATCTCACCGGCCGCGTGCCTGGTGACGCCGCCAACACCGCCTGGACCCGCCGGAATTCATCCGCGCTCGCCGTCGCCGGGAAGCGCAGGACCAGCGGCGCGTCGGTGTCAGCGCGGCCATTGCCATTCGACTCGTTAGGCGAGCGCGCGGAAGCGGGGCCCGCCGTCAAAACTTTCGCCTTCTGCGCTACCGCGCGCAACGCGTCGTCCCGCCGATCGAGCGTGCCTTGAACCGCGATAACGCGCCCAAGCACCAGGGAGTCCGCAACTTTCACGTAAACTTCATTCCACAAAACAACTTCCAGCGTCGCGCTAAGATCCTCCAGCCACACCACCGCGAACGGTTTCCCCTCTTTCTTGGTGAACTTCCGATCCACCTGCACGATCGCGCCTCCGATCCGGAACGACGCGCGATCCGGCAGCTCATTCAGCGACGCGATCGTTTGATATTTCCCATCGGAGAGGACCGACGCATACGCATCGAGCGGATGCCCCGTGACATAAAACCCGAGCAACTCTTTCTCGTTCGACATCTTCTCGTGCTCGGTCCACGGGACCACCCGTTTGGCGCTCGGTTTCGAGGCGGGCGGCGGCATGTCGCCGAAAAGCGACACTTGTCCGCTGGCCCGGTCTTTGTGCGATTCCGTCGCGGCGGCGAGCGATTCGTCGATGCAAGCGAACAACTCCGCCCGTTCGTGTCCCAGGAAATCAAACGCTCCGCATTTCACTAGGCTTTCCAGGATCTTGCGATTTGCGATCCGCGAATCGACCCGCCGGCAAAAATCCTCCAGCGAAGGGAATTCTCCCCGCGCCTCTCGCTCGCGGATCGCCGATTCCATCGCGCCCTGTCCGACATTCTTGATCGCGGCCAGGCCATAGCGAATGGCATCGTTCCCCTGTAGCGGCGGTCTATGACCGCCGGCCTCATCCTCTTCGCGGTCATAGACCGCCGCTACAGTTTTCTCCGGGCTGAACTTCAATCCGCTCCGATTCACGTCAGGCGGCAGGATTGGAATCCCCATGCGTTTGCATTCTCCCACGAAGGTCGAAATCTTGTCCGTGTTGTTGATCTCGTTGCTCAGCAAACCGGCCATGAATTCGACCGGATAGTTCGCCTTCAGATACGCGGTCTGATAACTGATCAAGCCGTAGGCCGCGCTGTGACTCTTGTTGAACCCGTAGCCGGCAAACTTCTCCAGCAAATCGAAAATCGCGTTCGCCTTTTTCTCCGGGATCTTGTTCGTGCGCGCGCAGCCCTCGATAAAATTGGCGCGTTCCATCCCCATCTTCTCGCGGTCCTTCTTGCCCATGGCCCGCCGAAGCAGATCGGCCTGGCCTAACGAGTAACCGCCCAGCCGGCTCGCTGCGGCCATGACCTGTTCCTGGTAAATCATCACGCCGTAGGTGTCCGCGCAGACTTCCTCGAGCAGCGCATGCTCGTATTTGATCTTCGCCAGGCCTTTCTTCCGCTTGATGTAATCCGGGATCAGATCCATCGGCCCCGGCCGGTAAAGCGCGCTCAACGCGATGATGTCGTCGATCGATTTGAAATCGAACTGTTTGCAGAAACCGGTCATGCCGCCTTCCAGTTGGAAGATGCCGATGGTTTCGGCGCGGTTCAGCAGCGCAAAGGTCGCCGCATCGTCCAGGGGAATTTGTTCCAGCGAGAAGTCCGGGAGCCGTTGCCGGATCAGTTCCACCGCGTCATGCAGGACGGTCAGCGTGCGCAAACCAAGGAAATCCATCTTGAGCAGACCGAGGTCGTTCAGCGGACCCATCGGATACTGGGTGATCACTTCCTTCTCCTTCGGGTCGCGGCGCAGCGGGACGTATTCCGAAAGATCGCGATCGCCGATAACGATACCAGCCGCGTGTACTCCGAAGTTACGCGACCGCCCTTCCAGCAAAATCGCGTGGTCCCACAATTGCCGCGTCGCCGGTTCCGTATCGATGGCGCGCCGCAATTCCGGATTCGCGGCCGCCGATTCCGTGAGTGTGATGTTTTGCTGGCCGGGCCCGGCCGGGATCATACGTGCGAGCCGGTCCGCATCTCCGTAGGAAAGCCCGATGACGCGCCCAACGTCGCGCACGGCGCTCTTTGCGTTCATCTTGTTGAACGTCACGATCTGCGAGACGCGGCGATCGCCATACTTTTGACGGACGTATTCGAGGACTTCGCCGCGCCGTTCCTTGCAGAAATCAACGTCGATGTCGGGTGGCGAAACGCGTTCCGGATTCAAGAAGCGCTCGAAGATGAGCCCGTATTGCAACGGATCGATATCGGTAATCCCGAGGACGTAAGCGGCCAGCGACCCGGCGGCCGAACCGCGCCCGGGACCGACTGGAATCCCGCGTTCTTTCGCGAAGTGGATGAAGTCCCAGACGATCAGCAGATAACTGACGAACCCGGCCTTCTCGAGCACGCCCAATTCGTAATCGAGCCGCTTGACCAATTCCGTATCAGTTCCCGCGCGCGCGCCAAAGCGATCGTCGAGGCCTTTGTAACAAAGCGCGCGGAGGTACGCCTCTCGCGTCTTGCCTTCCGGCATCGGGTATTCCGGATATTTCGAAACGCCGAACTCCAGCGCGAGGTTGATGCGACTGGCGATCTCGATCGTATTCGAGATTGCCTCCGGATGGTCCGGGAAAAGCGCGCGCATTTCGTCCGCCGATTTGAAATAAAGCTCCGGCGTATAACGCATCCGCCTTTCGTCTTGCACCATCTTGCCGGTGCCGATGCAGACCATCACGTCGTGGGTTTCGTGGTGGCTCCGCTCTAGAAAATGCACATCGTTCGCCGCAACCAGGCCGAGCCCGAATTCCCGCGCGAGCTGCGGCAGCATCTGGTTGCATTTGTGTTGCGCCTCGATGCCGTGGTCGTGCATTTCCAAAAAGAAATTCTCCGCGCCGAAGATGTCGCGGAATTCCGCCACGCTCTGGCGCGCTTTCGCCAAATTATCCGACTGGATCGCCATGTTGATTTCGCCCTTGAGGCAACCGCTTAGCCCAATCAAACCGGCCGAACGCACCGCGAGCAGCTCCTTGTCGATCCGCGGTTTGTAATGGAATCCGTCGAGGTGTGCCGTGGAAACCAACTTCACCAGATTGCGATAGCCGGTTTCGTCCTTCGCCAGCAGAGTGAAATGGTAAGCTGCGTCGCGCTGATTATTCGGCCGGTCCTTGATCGAGCCCGGCGCCATGTACGCCTCGCAGCCGATGATCGGTTTGATCCCCGCCTTGGTCGCTTCCTGGTAAAATTCGATCGCCCCGTGCAGGTTCCCGTGGTCGGTGATCGCGACAGCGGGCATCCCGAATTCCCTGGCTTTTTTCATCAGCTCCTTCGTCCGCACCAATCCGTCCAGGAAGGAATATTCCGTATGGAGGTGGAGGTGAACGAAGGAATCGGAAGGCATTCGACCGCATTATAAACTGCGCGTCCAATGCGGCAAATTTGCGAGGGAAAATGCTAACGAGCGCGACGTTCGTTACTGTCCTCCCGAGTCGCGCAGACGCCGAGGGACCTCACAATCGTTCACCAGCTCGCTTGCGCAGAGGACACGCCGTCGATGCGTGTTGCGGGGTACGGCGCAAGCTCATCCCCACTGCGACTGTGGGGTCCCTCGTCGTCTGCGCGGCTCGGGATGACAGGCAAGAACGCGCCAACAAAATTTCGATGTTGCACGTTTTCGATGGCGTTGCTAAGACAGCACGTGCGGCGATTCCCCGATTCGAATTTTAGAGCACGCGGTCGTTCCGGGATTCCGCAAACCACACCCTTTGTGCGATTGAAAAACACCCAACCGCCGCAACTTTACTTCACATGAAAAAACTCGAAGCGATCATCAAGCCGTTCAAACTCGAGGAAGTAAAGGAAGCCCTGGCCGAGCTCGGCATCGAGGGCATGACGGTGACGGAAGTGAAGGGCTTCGGCCGCCAGAAAGGCCACACCGAGATTTATCGCGGCAGCGAATACACCGTCGACTTTCTCCCGAAAGTGAAAGTCGAAGTCGTGCTCGCCGATGACATGGTCGACAAAGCCGTGACCGTCGTGGTGGCCGCCGCCAAGACCGGCAAGATCGGCGACGGCAAAGTTTTCGTGCTCCCGGTCGAGCACGCCGTGCGCATCCGCACGGAAGAGATCGGCGAAAAAGCGGTGTGAGGAATTCACGCCCAATTTTTCGCCCTACTTCTCACAAAACCGCTGCCTCGACGGCAAATTATGCCGCCGCGTTACAGCAATTAATGATTTTGTGACTTAACGATTTATCCGCTCCATTACTCCACCACTCCAATCCAATCCCATGGCCAAAGAAAAAGACAAAACCCCTTCCGACGTCAGCAAGATGATCAAGGACCACGAGGTCAAACTCATCGACTTCAAGTTCACCGATCTGCCGGGCTCCTGGCAGCATTTCACCACGACCCTCACCGAGTACAACGAAGAGATTTTCACCGAGGGCCTCGGGTTCGATGGCTCCAGCATCCGCGGCTGGCGCGCGATCAACGCGAGCGACATGCTCGTCATCCCCGATCCGAGCACGGCGTGGATCGATGTCTTCAACGCCGAGCCGACCCTCAGCCTCATTTGCACCATCGTCGATCCGATCACGCGCGAGCCGTACGATCGCGACCCGCGCGGCGTCGCCGAAAAGGCGGAAGCGTATTTGCAAAGCACGGGCATCGCCGACACCGCCTTCTTCGGACCGGAAGCCGAATTCTTCATTTTCGACGAAGTCCGTTACAGCTACACCGGCAATTCGTCCTTCCATCTCGTCGATAGCGCGGAAGGCCATTGGAACAGCGCGCGCGAAGAATTCCCGAACCTCGGTTACAAAATTCGCGCCAAAGAAGGCTACTTCCCAGTCGGCCCGGCCGATAGCTTGCAGGACATCCGCAACGAAATGTGCCTCGAGCTCGAGAAAGCCGGCATCCCAATCGAGCGCCAACATCACGAAGTGGCGACGGCCGGCCAGGCGGAGATCGACATCCGGTTCGCGCCGATGAAAGCGATGGCCGACCACCTCCAGTATTACAAATACATCATCCGGAACGTGGCGAAGAAGCACAACAAGAGCGTCACGTTCATGCCCAAGCCGCTCTTCGGGGACAACGGCTCCGGCATGCACACCCACATGTCGCTCTGGAAAGATGGCAAACCGCTTTTCGCCGGGAACGGTTACGCCGGCCTGAGCGAGATGGCTCTCTTCTTCATCGGCGGAATTTTGCGGCACGCCCCCGCGCTCACCTGCATCACGAACCCGACCACCAACAGCTACAAACGCCTCGTCCCTGGCTTCGAAGCGCCGGTCAACCTCGCCTACTCCGCCCGCAACCGCTCCGCCGCGATCCGCATCCCCACTTACTCAGCGAATCCGAAATCGAAACGGATCGAGTTTCGCACGCCGGACGCGGCGGCGAACCCTTACGTCGCCTTCTCCGCGCTCCTGCTGGCCGGACTCGATGGAATTCAAAGCCGCATCGATCCCGGCGATCCGCTCGACAAGAACCTCTACGAACTCCCGCCGGAAGAACTCGCCAATGTCCCGAGCGTTCCCGACTCCCTCAGCGGCGCGATCAAAGCACTCGAAGCCGATCATGGGTTCCTGCTCAAAGGCGACGTCTTCAACGCCGACTTCGTCGCGAACTGGATCGAGATGAAACAAAAGGAATACGACGCCCTCCGCCTCCGCCCGCACCCGTACGAGTTTGCGATGTACTACGACGTGTAATCAATAGCTGCGTCTAGATGAAACTTTCCGAATCGTCAGAAACAGACGGTCCAATTCCACTTAATTCTCGTTAAGCGTTATCATGCGTAGGCGCGTTGCGATTCTCACGATCGGCGTGACGCTTTTCGCAGGAATCTCGGCCCGGTCCGCTTCCGACCTCACAGCCAAGGAACTTGCCGACATTCTGCAGGTTCACACTTGGCGTGTCCCGCTGCCGCCTCATTCCAAAATATGGAATATAGAGACGGTATCAGCCGGGTCGACGACAAGTCCTAAGCGCTTGCCAACAGGCCCAATTCTTATCGCTCTTCGACCGCTTTCCGACGAGACGTACGAATTCGTCCTCATGAACAAGGCCGGGCAGAGCACCGGAACCTTCCGGCCATGCGCAGAGCCGAAAGAGGTTCCCTCGATCTGTGAGGATGGGTATTCCATATCGTTCAAAGATCCGCCGGTTTGCGTCAGCGATTGTTCGACCGCGATCGTTGCGGAGATCACGCCGATGATCGGAGAAGCGAATAAGAGGTGGATCATTATCAGCCAATTGAAGGCCCCGGTGGTTCCGGTTGATTCGAAGAATAAGGCCGTTCCTGTTCGTTGAAGGCCCAACCAACCCTTATGAACAAAGTGAACACGAACGGCATGCCTGAGTTGTCCTGGTCGTCCCCAAAAGGAAAGTTTGTGGGGGCAGGCAAACAGGTCTCGGAGGCGCTGGGAAGAAACCCATTCTCGACGGACCTGAAGGAGCGGCACCCTTTTGATGTCGAGATCTGCCGCATCCCTCCGGGGAAGACCCCCTACCCTTATCACTCCCACAGCGCGCAATGGGAATTTTACCACGTGATCTCAGGCAAAGGCATCGTCCGGCACCAGGATGGAACGACACCGATCGCAGCGGGCGACGCCTTTCTCTTCCAGCCGGGCGAACCGCATCAGATCACCAACGACGGTCCCGAACACCTTGCCCTCTATGTCGTAGCGGATAACCCAATCGGCGAGTCGTCCTATTTTCACGATAGCAAGAAATGGCTGGTGCGCTCGCCCGAGCGGAGTCTTATCCGCTCCGAGAACCTGGACTATTTCGATGGAGAAGAATGAAAGCACGTGACCGCACCGCTCTGTGCAGGCGCCAACTGAATCGGAGGCTCGATCGGAGGCTCGGGTTGAACCTTACGTTGTTCGCCGTTCTGGCCTTATCCGGACCGGTTAAGGCGCAGGGTTCAAATGACGCGACACCGTTTGGTCCTATCGGCGAAGTAGAGGTCGATCAGCTAATGAAGTTTGCCAAGCCAAGGGGCTTCGATTTGGAATCCGAAATGCCACGTATTGACAAGAAAGACGAAGACTCACTCGCACGGCTCTTCCGCTTGTCCCTCAAATTCAAGAGATTCGATCGGAACGCGCGGACGTATGGTCAGATCATGTATAGCTGCTGGTTGAAGTTCGGTGAAACGTACGGGGTCGACCTGTATCTCAAGGTCCTCGATCGGCAATCCGACGACGTTCAGCAACGCGTGAGGGATTTTCTTTATTACCCACTCCTGCGCGTGCCCAAGGAGAAACGGAAAGAAAATCAGGAGGAGATTCGCAAGATGTATCCAAGGCTTTTTCCAGCTGACTTTCGCTTTGGGCGGAACGATCCGATTTTCTAAGAGCGGACCCAAACGTTTCGCGAACTTGAACGAGATGCGCCCAGACGATGTCTGACCGTAGCAATCATGGCGAACACGTTACGAAGTCTGGTAGCCGCCATCGTATGCGCCCCTTGTCTGGTGCACGCGCAGGCAGACGTCGGAAGCGTGCTGCTCAACCCATCAGCAATCAGAATCACCGGTCAGTTTGAAACATCGCCCGGACCGACGCCGCTCGAACTGGCGCTGCGAGCCATCGGACAGCAAATAGATCAGAAGCGCGCCGCGGATGCCGCGCAATCTCCGCTCGAACCTCTTTGGAAGGAACCGCTGTGGAAGTACCTCCCGGCGGACCCTGCTGGCACGTTGAACTCACCTGTCGGGGCCCTGCCGGATAATCTCGCGCGAAATCCCCTACACCTGGACGATCGGTTCTCCACACCGGTCTACCTGACGCTCCCTGGCCAACAGCTCGACTACGAGCTGGCCCTCTCAGAAAAGCGCACGCTCTGGTTTTTCGGTCATTGACCACGATCCAAGCCAAGAAAATCTTGCTTTCGGCAGCAAATTTTTTTCTACTGCAACCTCAGGGGCAGTCGAGGGTCAGCGCGGAAACATCAACCGAGGGATTATTTTATGTGGCCTCCAAAATTTAGCGATGCTATCGAAGCTTGTAACGTGGCCCGACGCCGGTGCGAACGCGCGGTTACGGCCGGCCTGGCCCAGCCTGATGTGAACAAGGTCACACAGGTCATCGTCGTCGCGCGGGATGTGGCCCGGATCGCGACGCTGACCACTCAACTGCTCGAACGAGGCTCGAAATACGCCTATCCGATTTGCGATGTTTGCGCACGCGCCTGCGACGAGCTGGCGAAAGCCCTCGCCAAACATCCGAAGGTCGAAGCTTTCTCCCGCTGCGCCGACGCTTGCCGCAAGTGCGCCGAGGAATGCGCCAAGCTGGCCAAGCAAAAAAGAAAAGCCTGATCCGCCTGCGCGGAGGGCAACGTGGCTGGATCGATGAAGGTTCCAGTTCGATTCGCAATCGCATTCGCCGCCGCGCTGGCCTTTGTGCCCTTCCTGCCCTTGTATGTGGAGCGGACGATGATGCACGTGATGTTCGCGCACGGTGGCGGAGGGACCATTGAATGGGGCTGGCGACGCCGCACACTGAGCAACTTCTGGGCGGATTACCATTACATGCGCCCCGAGCAGGATCCCGGAATTTGGCTCGCCGTGAACATCGCCCTGGCTCTTACCTACGCCTTGGCACTCACTCTCATTGTGCATCTGGCTCTTTGGCGGCGGCGAGCTCTTTCGCAGTCTGCTGGACGCTAACCTTGTTGATACAGTTGAAGTCGCGGTCATGCCGATCCTGCTTAGCCAGGGCATTCCGCTGCTCTCAGCCGGCGCGCGTTCACCTTCCTTGCGGTTGTCCGAGAGCAAGACCCTGCCCAGCGGGATCGTGATGCTTAGCTACACGTGAACCGTCCCTAGAACTTTCCAAGTTCCCGGAACCACTGAAGCGCGCGCCGCACCTCCGACATTTTCAACTGGTGCTGTCCGGTGAATTGTTCGAGGCGGACGCGTTTGAATCCAGTGCGCTCCAGTGAAGCTCTTACGAGGTTATGGCTTTGGGGTGTGGCCACCGTGTCACCGCTCCCACTGCTTAACCAGATGGGCACTTCGAGAAAACCTCGCCCGGGCTGATAGGTCTTATAGCTCTCGCCCAAGCGGTCCTCGTTGATCCCGCTAAGGAAAAATCCACAGATTCGGACGGACCCGGTTTTCGCCAGCATGGCGCCCAACGCCCCGCTGCGTTTCGAACCGCCAGAGAACCCGCCAAAGGCGATCGGCCATCGGGCTGATTGCGGCCAATCCTTTCGCATAGCCTCCAAGGCCGCGGCGAGCATGCCGAGTCGCCACTGGGTGGAATCAATGCGCGGCTTGATCGTCGCGTCCGAACCGAGCACCACCCAACCTTCGGCATTCGCAGGCGACCGATACCATTCGACGTCCATCGCACTGGTGCGATTAAAGTCACTGGTTGATGTCACAACGAGGATCGGCCACGGGCGTCCCGGATCGAAGCCTGGCGGAAATGCGAGAACGGCCCGGCCCGTTTCGACCCGGGGATTGCCGCCCTGTGCGGCGATGTCCTGAAAATACTTGGCGACGGGAAAGCGAATTTCCACGGAGCCGCCACCCCGCACCGTCTGGCCGGCGAGCGTAGCGCCGTGACTTGTGGCAACAGAAAGCCAGAGCAATCCGATAAGCAGCGGGCGCATGATTCTGTGATCCTCTAACCAAGGAGCGGCGATTTGCAACCGCCGTTCTAATAGGTCGGCGGTTACAAACCGCCGCTCCTTGTTCTGCCGGCCACATCACGATTTTCTAAAGGTCGCGTTTGCCTGGACCAGATCGCCATCACTCGCGTGCACAATGTTCGACAGCCCGCAAAGTTTGAAGCCGCGGCCGGCGAGAAATTCGTTCATTTCCCAGAAAAGCCACGCGCCCGCGTAGAGCTGCTCAAAAAAAATCTCAGTGTAAATGACTCGGACTCGTTCCAGCACGGCCTCGCCCCCAGTCAGGACGAGACGCTCCGCGCCCTGAAGATCGAGCTTGAGCAGATCGACGGTTTGCAGTCCCTGCTCTTCCATCAATGCGGCCAGCGTCATGGTGGGCACTTGCACCGTTCGCGCGACACGGAGGTCGCGACTGAACCACTCGGAGTTGCGCGGATCAATCGGCAGCAATGAGCTCGAGGCCTCGGACCGATTAATTTCAAATTGCGCTTCGCCATTCCTGTCGGACAACGCCGCGGAGACGATCGAAATGCCAGGCCTACCCGCATAGCGCGCGCGGAGCTTTTCCGCCAGATCGGGGATGGCCTCGACTAGGACAAGCCTTTCAGGCCGATGCAACTGGAGGAAGGCATCGGTGAACGATCCGCGGTTAGCGCCGCCATCGATGACGAAACGGTATTCCAGTCGCGGGAGATGCCGGAGGTTTCGATAAGCTCGGCGATATTGTTTATCGAAAAGCGATCTGATTTGCTGGCCCAAACCTGCCGCGAAATCGCCTTTGGATTCGGGGTGAGCTTCCGATCGGGCGGGATGTTTCATGTAAATAACTGCCAGCAGGCGCCAGCTGCGAACTCTGACATAAGCGGCGCGACCGCGTCACCATGAAATACCTTGCAACTTCGCCCGATGGGCACATGCTTTGTCTTACCTATGAGCCTCTTGGCCAGCTTCATGAATTTGGCAGGACCGGACCTGATCGTCATCCTCCTGATCATTCTTGTTCTGTTTGGCGCGAAGAAATTGCCGGAGCTGGCCCGCGGCATGGGTTCGGCGATCAAGGAATTTCAGAAGGCGAAAGATGAATTTACCGACGAGCTCCATACCGCCGGTAAAACGGATGCGGCCGCGGCCAAGCCGGATGTCCGTCCGCCTACGGCCACCGTCCCCCGGATTGAAAACGTTCCGCCGGCGTCCACCGCGAACGAACTCCGGCGGGATCCAGACCAGTCGCGCGTGACTGGCGACCAAACCGACCAAGTCTAGCCCTTCGGGTATTTGACTTTGCCCGGCGTTGCGACACAATCGCGACTCGCGCGTGAGCCCTGCCACGCATCTCCGCCTACATCACACCATGCCCGAGCCCGATCTTCGCACCCAGATCAAGGAAATGCTGGTGAAGAATTTGATGCTCCAGACCACTGCCGATCAGATTGGCAACGACCTGCCGCTCTTCGGCCCGGGCGGCCTGGGACTCGATTCCATCGACGCGCTCGAACTCGTCGTCAGTATGGAAAAAACCTTCGGCGTCGGAGTCCCGAATTCCGAGGTCGCGGCCAGGGCGCTTCGGACCGTGGACACAATCCACGATTACATCCTCGAGAAACGCGCGGCCGCCCAGTCGGCGTAACGTTCCTACGGTCTTGCTTCCGCCGCGTTGATCGCGTCGATCAGTTGCCGGAAGCGGCCGAAGCTTCGGCGATGCGGAGTGAGGATCAGCCGCGGCAAATCCCAGATCTCGGGCTCGTTCTTCTCCTGGCGGAGCGCGCTACCCTGGACGATCTCGCCCGCTCGCACGATATCGGAAAATTTTTGATTTAATTCCACGAGCGCAGCGGTCGAGAGTTTTCGGCTGATGCGGATGACGAGCTGTTCGCCAACCCAGCGCGAAGACTGGTAGACGCTATAGAAATGCAAAATTTCCTGCACAGCCTCGGCCACGTTCGGCACGATCTTGAAGAGGTGAAAGTCTTCCGTGTCGATGTAGCCGAACTTGAAGAGGTGTTCGGTCAGAAACTTCATCCAGGTCTGCCAGTACGTGCCGTCGGGCCGATCGAGCAAGACCACCGGAATGATCCGCGCTTTGCCTGTCTGCATGAGGGTGAGCACCTCGAAGCCTTCGTCCATCGTGCCGAAGCCGCCGGGAAAAAGCGCGAAGGCGTGGGTTTCTTTTACGAAGTTGAGTTTGCGCGTGAAGAAGTAGTTGAAGTTAATGAGCTTTCGGTCGCCTTCGATGATGGGGTTGGCGTGCTGCTCAAAGGGGAGGCGGATGTTGAGCCCGAAGCTATGCTCGCGACCGGCCCCTCTTTGGGCGGCGCCCATGATGCCATCGCCGCCGCCTGTAATGACCATGTAATTGTGCGCGACCATCTCGCGCGCGAATTCTTCCGCGACTTGGTATTGCGCTTCGCTCGGCGGCGTGCGGGCCGATCCGAAAACACAAACTTTGCGAAACTGGCGGTAGCCGGAAAAAACTTTTGCAGCATAACGCATTTCCTTGAGCGACCGGTTCATCAGCTTCAGGTCGCCGGTGCCCATTTTGTCACGCGCCATCTGGAGCGCCGTGATGATCATCTCTTCGATCAGCTCGGGGGACTTTTCCGCGCCCCAATCGGCCACAAGCTGGCGCACACGCGCGTCAAAGGGTGGATCGATCGATGATTGGCGGCGTGTCGGCTGACTGGCGATCGCGCCTGCGGTGAAATCTTCCACCGGGAAGTTTCAACTGAGCAGCGAGGCAACGCACGCGAAAAGTGCTTCGGCTCGACAGAGTCTCGCCCTACCGAGTCAAATCCGACAAGATTTCATGGGTGTGGCGGATCGGCAGCGAGTAGTGGCCAGCGCCGTCCACCAGATGAAACTCGCAATTTGGGAGACGGGTCGCGATTTGCTCCGCGAGCCGGTAGGAAAAGGTGCGATCCTTTTTCCCCTGCCAAAGCCGAACAGGCACCCGCACTTCTTCCAGCGAAAAACCCCAGGGCGTCGCGTAAATCTCGGCATCGGTCATCACGCCGGCGGCGGATGAGCGCCACGCCTGGCGCGCGCTTTCGAAGCACGCCTCGAAGGACTTCGAGTCGCGCAAGACGTTCGCGTCGCAGGGCTGCAAGATCTTGAGCAGAAGCGGGCGGACGCGAATCGGCAGCTTGATCGAGGCAAACGGCCGCGCGACATGAAACAGGACCCGCAACAATCCTGGTCGCGATCCCCGCAGTGCGAGGAGCCGGTTGTAGAGCGTGAGCAAGCCGCTCCGGTCCTCGAGCTCGGCGATCGGAGGCGCGCCGCTCACAACTGCAATTGCCTCCACTCGCTCCGGGATCATCCAGGCGGCCGCGTAGGCATAGGGCGCGCCACCGGAAATTGCGAGGATCTTGAACTGGTCGATTTGTAAATGCGTCGCGAGTTCCTCCAGTAATGGCGGCCAATCGAGCAACGTACGGTTCGGATCGAACTTCGAGTCCCGAATACCCGGGCGATCCGGCGAGATGATGCGCAGACCGAGGTTCCTCGCCGCTTCATGCGTCAGTTCCGCCATCGTGCGCGAGCTCGGCCAGCCGTGGCAAAAAAAAACCGGCGCGCCATCCGGATCGCCGTATTCGCTGAAGGCGACAGCGGCACCGTTTGCCCGCCGAAAAATCTGTCCCTCGCCCACCATGGGACAGTGTAAAGGCAACGGCCATTTGCCGCACTTACCAGAATCGAACGCATTTGATTGCTTCCGCTTCCAACCAGATAAATACTCTCTCATGCAGACAGCGGGCATTCGTGTTGCGAATTAAGGTTATGAACGATCAATCGCACCCTCCGACCGGAAAGATTACAGTGCACGGCAACGGATTCGGAGTGGCATCTCCGGAGGCGGTGGAGCATCGGGCCCGGGAGATCGCCTTGATCGCCGAGCGGGATCCGGATGAATTCACGGACGCCGACTGGGACCAGGCCCGCAGGGAATTGCTGGGCGCGCAAGCCAATACGGCTCCCGAAGAAACTGAGGAGAATGCCGAGGTGGTGGAAGAATGGAACGTGGTGGCCTCTTCCACGGGGCACCGTGCGCCTCGCGTGGAAGACGATGAAAATCTCGGCGAGCAGCTCGTCAGCGATGGAATCGAAGAAGCCGCGCACGACCAGATGCTGGAGGCCCGCAAGGAAGAACTCGAACAAGAAGGCTGACTTTGAAAGCCCCCGACACCCTCGCGGCCGAGGAAGTGCCCGGTCACAATGAAATTCGCCTGACCACGCGGACTTCAGATGCGCGCTCGCGCCGCCTGATCGAACAGTTCCGCCAAGTCCGCGATTTTAGCACGCGTCTTTGCCGCAGCCTCGAACCGGAAGATTACGTCGTGCAATCGATGCCGGACGTGAGTCCGACAAAATGGCATCTGGCGCACACGAGTTGGTTCTTCGAGACTTTTGTGCTGAAGGTTTGGATGCAGCGCTATCGATCTGAGGTGCCGCAATACGCCTACCTCTTCAACTCGTACTACAATGCCGCCGGCGATATGCACCGGCGCGATCTGCGCGGATTGATCTCTCGCCCGACCGTGGCCGAAACCTACCGCTTTCGGGAATCGATCGACCAGTGCGTGATCAAATTGCTCGAGGAGGCCGATGACGCGCTGCTCTCGGAAATTGAACCGGTCCTCACGCTTGGCGTGCATCACGAGCAACAACACCAGGAACTATTGGTCACCGACATCAAGCATGTCTTCTCGCAAAATCCGCTCTACCCAGTCTTTCAGCCCGACGCGGTTCAGCCGAAGACCGCCAAGGTCGCACCACAGCATTTCGTCGAGTTCGATGAAGCGACCGTCATGATCGGGCACGATGGCGCGGGATTTTCCTACGACAACGAAGGCCCGCGGCACCGCGCACTCGTCCCGGCGTTTTCACTCTCCAATCGCCTCATCACCAACGGCGAATACCTCGCCTTCATGGAAGCCGGCGGATATACGCGCCCGGAATTCTGGCTTTCCCTCGGCTGGACCACGGTGAACGACCACGCCTCAGGCGGGTGGCAGGCGCCGCTCTACTGGGTGCAACGCGATGGCGCCTGGTGGAATTTCACTCTCTCCGGCTTCCGACCGGTAAACGAATCCGAGCCCGTCACCCACGTCAGCTATTTCGAGGCGGACGCATACGCGAATTGGGACGGTGCGCGGCTTCCGACGGAGTTTGAATGGGAATACGCCGCTTCCGAGTTGCCGATCGAGGGAAACTTCGTCGACGCGCAACGTTTTCATCCCGCGCCGGCTGGCGGCGCCAATGGCAATGATGCGCTTCTCCAAATGTTTGGCGATGTCTGGCAGTGGACGCGCAGTGCCTATCTCCCCTACCCCGGTTATCGGGCCGTGCCCGGTGCCCTTGGCGAATATAACGGCAAGTTCATGTGCAATCAGATGGTCCTCCGTGGCGGATCGTGTGCCACCTCGCGCAGTCACATTCGCCCGACCTACCGGAATTTCTTTCAACCGGAAAAACGCTGGCAGTTCACCGGCATCCGGCTGGCCCGCGACCCGGCATGAGTGGCGCGGCCGGCCAGGTGCACGTGCTCGATCTCGAGCCGGTCAGTGAGGATTTTCTCGCTGAAGTCGTTGCCGGGCTCTCTAGTTCGCCGCCCTCGCTCCCGTGCAAATTTTTTTACGACGAACGGGGCGCGGAATTGTTCCTGAAAATCTGCGAGCTGCCGGAGTATTACATCACGCGCACTGAGACCGAGCTCTTGCGGCGTTACGGCGGCGAAATGGCCGAATCAATTGGCGCGAACGCGGAGCTGATCGGTTTCGGCACCGGCGCCGGTATAAAGACGCGGATGTTGCTCGAACATCTCGAGAATCCGATCGCCTACGTTCCGGTGGATATTTCCAAGCAGCGGCTGACGGACTCTGCCGCGGAATTGAGCCGCGCCATGCCCGCGCTCGACATCCTGCCGGTCTGCGCCGATTACCTTCAACCCCTGCAATTGCCGAAATCGCTCCGCAAGCCGGATCACGTCGCCGTCTACTTTCCCGGCTCGACCATTGGAAATATGGAACCGGAAGTCGCCACGGAATTTCTCCGGCGCGTTTGCCGCCTTTGCGGGGAGAGCGGCGGGCTGATCATCGGAGTCGATCTCCAGAAAGACCGAAAAGTCCTGGAGGCCGCTTATAACGACAGCGCCGGCGTCACCGCTGAATTCAATCTGAATCTTCTCGCTCGGGCGAATCGCGAGCTCGGTACGGACTTCGATCTTTCCCTTTGGCGGCATCAGGCGATTTACAACGAGCGCCACGGTCGCGTCGAGATGCACCTGATCAGCGAAGCGGAACAGACGGTTCATGTCGGCGGCCAGGAATTTCATTTTTCGCGCGGCGAGAAAATCATCACGGAATTTTCCTATAAGTACACGCAGGAAGGGTTCGCCCGCCTCGCCGTTTCGGCCGGCTTCCGGCTCGCGCGCGTCTGGACCGATCCACAGCAGTTGTTTGCCGTTTTCCATTTCACCGTGGCAGACTAGCGCTGTAGCCGCCGCCCTGTGGGCGGCGTCGGGGCCTGCTTTTGAGGCCAATCTTTGCCCTTCGCATGGCGAAGCGGCTACAGCAGCGGCGACAGAATTTATCTTCGCGGACTTCCGAAGCTCGATTAGAAGCAGGCTGTGAGTGCGCTCGTTCAGCTTCGCGGCGTTAGCAAAACGTTCGGCGCTGCCGCCGCACTTCATCCGGCCGATCTCTCGTTCGAGCGTGGAAAAACCACGGTGCTGATCGGGCCGAGCGGGTGCGGCAAGTCCACGCTCTTGCGTTTAATCATCGGCCTGCTCGAACCCGATGGCGGAACGATTCAGTTCGACGGTGCGCCGGTCACTTTCGCAAACATCGCGCAGCTTCGGCGACGGATCGGTTACGTCATCCAAGACGGCGGCTTATTTCCCCATCTGACCGCGCGCAAGAACGTGCTCCTAATGCCGATGCATTTGAAACGGCCGGCCCCAGAGATGGAGCAGCGACTGGCGGAGCTCTGCGCCTTAACGCGCTTCCCCCGGGGCGGGCTCGATCGGTATCCCATCGAACTGTCGGGCGGCCAGCGTCAGCGCATCAGCCTCATGCGCGCACTCGCACTTTCACCGGAGCTGCTCCTGCTCGACGAGCCGCTGGGTGCGCTCGATCCGCTGGTTCGGGCTGCCTTGCAAGGAGACCTGAAAGAGATTTTTGCGCGGCTGCAACAAACCGCCATTCTTGTCACGCACGATCTGGCCGAAGCCGCCTACCTCGGCGACGAAATCGTACTCATGAATGAAGGGCGCGTTGTGCAAATCGGAACGCTGGAGGACTTGCGCACAAAACCGGCCAGCGATTTCGTGACCGAGTTCATCAACGCGCAACGAGGACTCGCGCTCGCATGAAAACTGGCGCTATAGTTTTTCTGACGCTTGCTTTTTCCGCGTCTGCCGAGCCGATCATCATCGGTTCGAAAAAATTCACCGAGTCTTACGTTTTGGCGGAGATAGCGAAGCGGGCGGTCGAGGACGCGGGGATTCCAGCGGAACACCGTCAGGGAATGGGAGGGACCATCATCCTTTGGGAGGCGCTTCGGACCGATCAAATAGGATTCTATCCGGAGTACACCGGTACCATCGGCGAGGAAATCCTCAAAGCATTCCCTTCCACTTCCACTTCGGAGATGCGAGCTCAGCTCGAGAAATTCGGCGTCGGCATGACTGGCGAGCTTGGATTCAACAATACCTACGCGCTGGTCATGCAACGGACGGTGGCAGAGCGATCGCATATTCAAAAGATCAGCGATTTGCGAAATCATCCGGAGCTCAAGTTCGGACTAACTCACGAATTTCTCGATCGACGAGATGGCTGGCAGCCGCTGACGGAGAAGTATCAAATCCCAACACACAATGTTTCGGGCATCGATCACGGACTCGGCTACGCGGCCCTGCGGAATGGCTCGATCGATGTGAAGGATGCTTACTCGACCGACGCAAAAATTGGCGAGAACGATCTGGTTGTGCTGCAAGATGATCTTCAGTTCTTCCCACAGTACAAGGCCGTCTTTCTCTATCGCCTGGCACTGCCGCCGAAAGTGATCGCCGTTCTGCGAAGCCTCGAAGGCACACTGGACGAAAACCGGATGATCCGGCTGAATGCGGAAGCGGAGCGAACCAAGAACTATGCCCGCGCGGCCGATCTCTATTTTCAAAACAGCGCCTCCCCGCGCCAAACGCGCGCGGGCGAATCTCTCACGCACAAGTTGATCCGCTGGACCTCGCGGCATCTCGAGCTGGCCGGCATTTCCCTGCTGCTCGCCATCATCGTCGGCATTCCGCTCGGCATCGCGGCCAGCCGTGGCGGGGCAATCGGCCAGGCGATTCTGGCCGTGACAGGCGCCGTGCAAACCATTCCGTCTTTGGCGCTGCTCGCGTTGCTCGTTCCTGTCCCGTTTTTCGGAATCAGTCCGCGCACCGCCATCGCCGCGCTTTTTCTTTACGGACTCCTCCCAATTGTGCGCAACACGGCGACCGGGTTGCAGGATATCGCGCAGCCCGTTCGCGAGTCGGCGATTGCGCTTGGGCTCGAGCCTTCCGCGCGCCTTTGGAAGATCTACCTGCCGATCGCCTCCCGCACGATCCTCGGCGGAATAAAAACGAGCGCGGTCATTAACATCGGGACAGCCACGCTCGCCGCGCTCATCGGGGCCGGCGGCCTCGGCGAACCCATCTTGAGCGGTCTGAACTTGAACGATCACGCCACGATTTTACAAGGCGCAATTCCTGCCGCTGTTCTTGCGCTGTTGGTCCAATGGAGCTTCGACTTGCTGGACCGGGTCTTGATTCCAAAGGGCTTGCGTCTGTAGACGGACCGCGCTCAGCTGGTGATAATGCCGATCGCATCAATAAATCCGGCAACCGGCGAAACGCTGAAGCAATTTAGCGCACTCGATTCGGCGCAAATCGAAGAGAAACTCACGAAGGCTGCGCGCGCTTTCGAGCGACACCGTCGGGCATCGTTCGCACAACGCGCGGAATGGATGATGGCCACCTCCCAATTACTCGAGCAGGAAAAAGAACGGCTCGCGCGGATCGTCACGCTGGAAATGGGAAAACTCCTGCGTGCGGGAATCGACGAGGTAACGAAATGCGTGCGCGGTTGTCGCTTCTACGCGGAGAACGCCGAGTGCTTTCTCACCGATCAAACCATTCCGACCGAGGCGGCGCGAAGTTATGTGCATTACGAACCGATCGGCGCGGTGCTCGCGATCATGCCGTGGAATTTTCCTTTCTGGCAGGTATTCCGGTTCGCGGCGCCGGCGCTCATGGCGGGCAATGTCGGCCTGCTCAAGCACGCCGCGAACGTTCCGCAATGCGCGCTGGCGATCGAAGACATTTTCCGAAGAGCCGGGTTCGAGGAAGGCGTTTTTCAGACATTACTCATCGAGGCGGAACAGACGCGCGGCCTCATCGACGATCCGCGCGTGAAGGCCGTGACGCTCACCGGGAGCGAGCGCGCGGGCAGCGAAGTCGCGAGCGCCGCCGGGCGCCAGATCAAGAAGAGTGTCCTCGAACTGGGCGGCAGCGATGCGTTCATTGTCATGCCGAGCGCCGATCTCGAAGCTGCCATCAAGACAGGAGTGACCGCACGAACGATCAACGCCGGCCAATCCTGCATCGCGGCGAAACGATTCATCCTCTCGGCCCGGGTCTACGATCGCTTCGTGCCGGAGTTTGTGGAGCGAATGCGGTCGCTCAAGGTCGGAGATCCACTTGAGGAGACGACCGAAATCGGACCACTGGCCACGGAAGCAATTTTGCGCGGCGTGGATGAGCAAGTGCGGGATTCGATTGCTGCGGGAGCGAGATTGCTCACCGGAGGAAAGCGAATCGAGCGGGCAGGCTTTTTCTATGAGCCCACCGTGCTCACGGACATTCCTCGCGAGTCGCCTGCCTCCCGCGAAGAGATTTTCGGTCCCGTCGCGTCCTTCTTTCGAGCGGCGGACGCAGCGGAAGCAATCAAGATTGCGAACGATAGTTCATTTGGCTTGGGCGCGAGCGCGTGGACGAACGATCCGGCGGAGCAGCAACTTTTCGCCTCCGAGTTGGAAACGGGAATGGTGTTCATCAACAGCATGGTGGCGTCGGACCCTCGGTTGCCGTTTGGCGGAGCCAAGCGGTCGGGCTTTGGCCGCGAGCTCGGCGTGGAAGGGATACGCGAGTTTGTGAACATTAAGACGGTGTCGATTACGTAGTCCGTTGAGCCGCCCCAGCTGTCATCCCGAGCCGCGCAGACGGGAGGGACCTCACGATTGCTCAATCGCTTCCGCGTTACCTCAAGCGTGATCCTCAGATCACGCGAGCGTGTTTTTTGATGTTACCGACTCGGGATGACAAGCAAGAAAAGGCACTTAATATCCCGCCGCCTGCCCGTCCTTCCGGCTCTCACTCGCACCCACATAGACGCGTTGCCCATCGTGCATCTCGACTTTGATGGCTTGATAACCACCGTAACCACCAACGTCGAAACGAACGTCGTGACCTTTCTTCTTTAGTTCACGCACCGTTTCATACGGCACTCCGCTCTCAACGTTCACATAGCCGCCGGTCTCGGTCAGTTTTTCGCCAGTCGGTTCACTGTCGCCTTCGTGTTGCCAGCGCGAGGCGTCACCGGCTTCCTGCACGCCCATGCCGAAGTCGATCAGGTTGGTCAGTACCTGGACGTGCCCCTGTGGTTGCATGCCTCCACCCATCACGCCGAACGCCAGCCACGGCTTCTGGTCCTTCATGACGAAGCCCGGGATGATGGTGTGAAATGGGCGCTTGCCCGGCGCGTAAACATTCGCATGGCCCGGTTCCATGGAAAATAATTCGCCCCGATCCTGGAACATGAAGCCAAGACCGGGAACGACGATGCCGCTGCCCATTCCGCGATAGTTGCTTTGGATGAGGCTGACCATGTTGCCTTCGTCATCCGCGGCGCACATGTAAATCGTGTCGCCGTCCTTGAGCACCGGATTGCCGGGAGCAATCTTGCGCGCGGCGTGTTCCGGATCGATCAGCTTCCGGCGCTCGGTCGCGTATGGTTTCGAGAGCAAACCGGCCAGCGGGATCTTCGAGAAGGCGGGATCGGCATAAAACTTCGCCCGGTCAGACCACGCGATTTTTTTTGCCTCAACCAAGGTGTGCAAGGCCTGCGGCGAATTGAAACCCATCGCGCGGAGATCGAAGCCTTCCAGCAGGTTGAGGATCTGAAGCGTGGCGATGCCCTGGCCGTTCGGCGGCAACTCGAATACGTCGTAGCCGCGGTAACTGACCGACACCGGATCGACCCAGGTGGAGGTATGTTTTTCAAAATCGGTTTTGCGCAGGTATCCGCCGTTCGCCTGCATGAACGCGTCGATCTTGTCCGCGATCTCGCCCTTGTAATAAGCGTCGCGTCCTTTCTCTCCGATGAGACGGAGGCTATGCGCGAGGCCGGGATTCTTGAAAATGTCGCCTTTCGCCGGCGTACGCCCTTTGCCGTCGAGCGTGTAGGTTTCCAGAAAAGCTCCGGGCATGTCCTTGTAAAGTTCCGGTCCGAAGTGCCAATAAAACGCGATGAGCTCCATAACCGGAAAACCTTCCTCGGCATATTTCGCTGCGGGGGCGAGATCGTCACTGAGCTTGAGTTTGCCGAATTTCTTGTGCAGTTCGCTCCATGCGTCCACCGTTCCAGGGACACTGATGGGCAGCATGCCGCGCGGCGGAATGGTTTCGCGATGCAGCTTCCCCAATTCTGCTTTCATCTGATCGTAGCTGAGTCCGAACGGCGAGCGTCCGCTGCCGTTCAAGCCGTAAAGCTTGTTCTCCTTCGCGCTGTAGACGATCGCGAAAAGATCGCCGCCAATACCGTTCGACACCGGCTCCATCAATCCGAGGGTGGCGTTGACCGCGATCGCAGCATCGACCGCACTGCCGCCGCGTTTCAGAATATCGAGCCCAACCTGCGTTGCGAGCGGTACGCTGGTGCAAACCATGCCGTGGCGGGCGATGACTTCGGAACGTGTGGCGAAAGGTTTGCCGGTAATGCGATCGATTTGGGCCGGCAGCAGCGGAACCGCGAGAAGGAAAGATAACGCAAGAAAAGCGAAGCGACTCATGCGGCCAACTTTCCATTTCAATCAGCACCAGACAAGCTTGTCATCCCGAGCCGCGCAGACGGCGAGGGACCTCGCACCTGCAATCTGCCGACATCGAACGCCAGTCCGCGTGATCCAACGGTCACGCCCAATCTAGCGCGAAAGCAATTGAGCGCTTGCGACGTCCCTCGCTGTCTACGCGGCTCGGGATAACACGCATTTTTCAAAACTCACTCGTAGCGCAACGCCGTTACCGGATCCAGTCGCGCGGCCCGATACGCGGGGATAAGTGCGAAGATCCAGCAAATTACAAAAGCGCTAATGCAAATAATTGCGACATCCCGGGGCACCACTTCCGCCGGGATTTGCGAGAATTGGTAAACCTGTTTCGGAAAAATTTCGATGTGGAACGTATTCGCCAGCCACTGACTGAATTCGTTCCGGTAACGGATCAGCGTCATGCCCAACCCCAGTCCGGTCAGCGTCCCAAAAAATCCGACGACCACGCCCTGACCGAGAAAGACCCAAACGATCTGCCAGATATTGGCGCCGATCGCTTTCATGATTCCGATGTCGCGCGTCTTTTGCACCGTGACGGTAATGAGCGTGTTCATGATGCCGAAAGCAGCGACGATCACGATGAAGAAAAGGAGGAAGAACATGACGGTCCTTTCCAGACGGACCGCCTCAAAATACTGGCTGTTCATGTCGATCCAGGTTTGGGCGTACTCCGGAGGTTGAAGGAATTTCTCGATCTCGCGCTTCACCCGATCCGCGCCGTACGGGTCTGTCGTCTTGACCGTAATGCCGTGGAGTGCGTCTCCCAGATTGTAGAGTTCCTGGCCAACGTAGAGCGGCACGAGCAAGAATTGCGAATCGTGCAGGTAGTGGCCGGTCTCAAAAATACCGGTGACCGTCAATTCCTTTGGCAGGACAACCTCACGCAGTTTATCGATCGCTTTGCGCTCATCCTCTCCCTTGGTCTTCTCCAACTCCTTTATGCCGTTGAGGATTTGGCCCAGGTTGCCGGGAGAGTAGATAGTCAGCTTGTCGCCGACGTCGATATGGAGTCTTTTCGCCAGTTCCACGCCGAGGACGGCTGATTCTCCCTCGAGATCGAGCGCGCCTTTTGTGATGAATCTTTTCAACGGCACGACCTTCTCTTCTTCGGCTGGATCGATTCCGCGAATCATGGGAGCAACCCGCTGCTCTTGGAACTCGGCGATCACGGGGCCTTGCACATAGGGCGCCGTGCTAATCACGTCCGGTGTAGTCCGAATCTTGACCGTAAGATCGCGCCAATCGTGCAAAACGTCCTCGCTGCCGACAAGAATGTGCGCATCCCAATCGATCACTTTTTGCCTCAGCTCGCGGTCGAATCCCGTCATGACGGAAATGACAAGAATCAGAACGGTCACACCGAGCATTACTCCGACCGTGGAAATGAGTGTGATGATCGAGACGAAGGTGCGCTTCGGCTTCAGATAACGAAGCGCAAGGAAGAAGCTGAACGGCAGTTTCAAATCGGCGATACGGTGGTCGGGAACGCCCTACAATTCCAGAACGGAAATTTGTAGGTCAGCTCTTCAGCGCATGCGCCTTAAGCTCTTCGAGCGTGACGAACTCGATGGCGGACGAGTGCGTTGCCTCGAGATCCACGGGTGGAGCGACACCGCGGCGTAACGCCTCCTGATAACGTGCGGCGCAGAGACACCATTTATCGCCCGGCTCGAGGCCGGGAAAATCCCACTCTGGGTGAGGCGTCACCAAGTCGTTTCCCTGAAAGACGGAGTCGTCCAGAAATTCGCGCGTCACCTTCACGCAAACCGTATGCTGGCCGATGTCCTCGGCACTGGTTCGGCAATATCCATCCCGATAAAATCCGGTCATTGGATCGCGACAACAGCAGCGAAGCTCAGTCCCAAGAACGTTCGTCGGCATGGAGAGAACATAGCACATCGAATTCCGTAATCGCGTTCCCCGGAACAAGGCAGCCCGTTGAGATACGAAGGCATTTGTCCGAGAGTCGGAAATGAACGCGGGTGGAACGAAAATCTTCGGCGAGCACGATGAAGCAACCATCGCGCAGATCGAGCGGTGCGTCGCGGCGGGGGGCGAGCGGGCAGTCTTGTGCGCCGATGGCCATAAGGGTTACGCGCAACCGATCGGAGGCGTCGTTGCTTACAAAGATAAGATTTCGCTCTCCGGCGTCGGGTTCGACATCGCTTGCGGCAACCTCGCGATCCGCACGGACGCGATTCGCCCTCAAATCGCATCGGCCATGGAAGAGATTATGAATGATGTGGTGCGTGACATTTCCTTCGGCATCGGCCGGACGAGCAAGACCCGGATCGATCACGAATTATTTGAGGATCCAACCTGGAGTTTGCGGCCATTGGCGGAGCTGAAGCAGAGTGCGTCTGCGCAATTGGGCACGGTTGGCGGCGGCAATCATTACGCCGACATCTTCGCCGATGAGGCCGATCGGATTTGGGTCGGCGTGCATTTTGGATCGCGCGGGCTCGGGCACAGGACCGCGACTCATTTTCTGAAAGAAGCGGGCGGCAAGGATGGAATGGATGTGCCTCCCACGGTCGTTTCGGACGCATCCGCGCTCGGGGAAGACTATGTCGCGGCCATGACCCTCGCGGGCCGTTATGCTTACGCGGGCCGCGAAGCGGTGGCGCGGCATGTCGTGCGCGGAATTTTGCGCGCGCAGGTCGTAGAAGAAATTCACAACCATCACAACTTTGCCTGGCGGGAGGAACACGGTGGCGAGCGCTACTGGGTCGTGCGCAAAGGTGCGACGCCCGCATTCCCCGGACAGAAAGGTTTTGTCGGCGGAAGCATGGGCGATGACGCTGTCATTGTGGAAGGCGTGGACAGTCCGGTTTCGCGCGAAGCACTTTTTTCCACAGTGCACGGAGCGGGGCGGATCATGTCGCGGACGGCGGCGAAAGGCCGGTTCGTCAAGGTGGGAGGCAAACGTGTCCGCATGGAAGGATTCGTCCGGCACGACGAGATGATGAAATGGATCGCGGAGAAAGGCGTTGTCTTACGCGGGGGCGATCTCGACGAAGCGCCGCAAGCCTACCGGCGATTGCCCGACGTTCTGGCGGCGCACGCGGGCACGATCCGCATCCTGCATACGTTAACGCCGCTGGGGGTGGCGATGGCGGGAAAAGATATCGTCGATCCTTACAAGGACTGACGGACAATTAGCGATTCAGTGAATTAACGATTGCTTGAGGCTCCCACTGCGTACTCTTCAACTCGCTAAATGAACGAAATCCTCGGCATCGATCTCGGCACGACAAACTCGCTCATCGGCGTAATGGACTCCGGGTTTCCAGTCCTCATCGCGGACGCGAATGGTGCGCGATTGACTCCTTCTGTCGTTCATTTCCCCCTGGACGGTGCGCCGCTCACGGGACAGGTCGCGGCGCGCATGCGCGCGCTCAAACCCGCGCAAACAATCTATTCCATCAAGCGCTTCATCGGTCTGCGCGGAGACGAACTGCGCGAGGATGATGCTGATGTTTCCTATGCGATAGAACGCCGGAGCGGGCAACCGGTTCGCGTGGTCGCAAACGACCTCCGTTATTCTCCTGAGGAGGTTTCCGCGCAGATCCTGCAGAAACTGAAAGCGGATGTAGAACTGGCGCTGGGCAGGTCCGTCTCGCGCGCGGTCATCACCGTACCGGCGTACTTCAACGACGCGCAGCGGAGCGCCACGAAACGCGCCGGCGAGCTCGCGGGCTTTTCCGTCGAACGCATCGTGAACGAGCCGACGGCGGCCGCTTTGGCTTATGGACTCGACAAGTTAGACAGCCGTTCGAAGGTCGCCGTCTACGATCTGGGCGGAGGCACGTTCGACATCTCAATTCTCGAATTGAACAATGGCGTTTTCGAAGTTCTGGCGACGAACGGAAACACGCGGCTCGGCGGAGACGACATCGACAGCGCGGTAATCGCTCATCTGGGAGCGAAGGGGTTTCCCACCGGCAAGCCTGAAGCGGTTGCGCGACTGCGCGAGGCGGTCATTGAAGCGAAGCATCGTCTTTCCAGCGTCGAGAGCGCGGCTATTGAGATTCCTTTTCTCGACGGCACGACGAACTTTTCTGGCGTCCTCTCGCGCGATGAGCTCGAACAGTTAAGCCGTCCGATCATAGACAAAACGCGCGAGCACTGCCTCCGTTCTCTCGCGGATGCCAGGCTTACGCCGGCTGAGCTCGACGAAATCATCCTCGTCGGCGGCGTCACCCGAATGCCGCTGGTGCGGAGAATCGTCGGTGAGATATTCGGACGTGAGCCAAATACCTCCCAAAATCCGGATCAGGCGGTCGCGATCGGCGCGACGATCCAGGCCGGCATCCTGTCGGGAGCGGTGCGCGACGTCGTGCTTCTGGACGTTACCCCGCTATCGCTAGGCATAGAGACGTTCGGTGGATTGATGAATGTGATCATCCCCCGCAACTCCACGATTCCAATCAAAGCCGGCGAGATGTTTACGACGGCGGTAAATAATCAGAGGTCGATGTCGATCAAGGTGCTGCAGGGGGAACGGGAAATGGCGCGGGACAACTGGCCTCTCGGGCAATTTGAGATTGAGTTTGAGCCGGCTCCGAAAGGTGTGGCTCGCGTGGGCGTCCAGTTTGAGATCGACGCGAACGGCATTCTTCATGTGCTCGCGCGCGACACAAAAACCGGTGAGGAAAAAACGGTGGAGATCAACAGCGCAGTCGACGTCTCGGACGAAGCAGTGGAAGCGATGATCTCCGAATCGCTCGACCACGCCTTCGACGACATGAGCGAGCGCGTCTGGACCGAAGCGAAACTGAAGGCCGAGGAGATGCTCGGCGCGGTCGAGGCCGCGTTTGACCGGGTGGGCGATTCCGTTGACCCGGTCGAAAAGGAAGCGATTCTTCGCGCCGCCGAAAAAGTGCGAGAAGCCTTAGGGACGAACGACACCAAACGACTGCAAACCGCCAACGCGATCCTTGATGATGCGACTCAAGGGCTCGCCGCCGCAGTGGTGGAAAAGGCGATGCAGGCTATAACAATCACGGGGTCGGCGTAGGCGACGGCGCGAATGTCGCGCTCGGCGCGGCCGCGTTAGCTTTCGCGATCGCCTCGTCGAGCAGCTTTTTTTCCTCAAGGAAAATTGGGCCGGCTTGCGCGGCAGCGATGTATTCCTGTGCCGCCGCGATCAGGTTCTCATCGAGGAGCAGAACGGCCGCATAGACGGCGGCGTGTGGATCGTGCAATCCCTCGGTCGGCAATTTTTTCATGATCTCGATTCCCTCCGCCGAGCGGCCAAGCCCGTAGAGCGAGAAGGCGTAGGTCATCGCGGCGTTCACTTCGGTCGGCGCTCGTTCGTAAGTTTCTTTCGCGACGCGGTGACCTTCCGCCGTGTTCTGGTCGACCAGAAGAGCGAGGCGGGCGTAGTCCGCGGCCACGCTCGGTTCGTTGGGCGAACTTTCATGTAAACGCTTGGCCGTGCGATAGAGATTCGGCAGATCGTTGTTCGCCCGGTAAATTCGGAAAAGCGCGTCGAGCGCTTCGCGACGCGAAGGCGCATCCTTCGAGACCCGCAGCCAAAGTTGCTCCGCCTCCGCCGGAAAGTTCCATTTCACCGCGAGCCGGGCGAGGTGAATCTCCCGATCCGGTCGATCAGCCGCCGCCCGCTCCGCGGAATGCCAGAGTGATGAAAATTCGGCGTCAGCTGCGGACTGGCGCGACTGCTTCGAACCGTAGGATTGATAAGCGAGTCGAAGATATTCCGATTCCCCCCAGGAGCCGCTGCGCGTCCAGCGTTTCAAGCGCGACCAGTTTTTTCCGTCCACGAAAGCATCCGCAATCGCGATGGAGGGGGGAGGCTTTGTGGTGAGCTCCGCGGGGAGCTTTTCCATCCATTTGAGGACATCCACGGCGAAGCCATTCTCATTCAACCATGCCATCAGGAGCGCGAGGTCCGCAGGATTACGGGCGGCAACCGGCTTCACTTTTTCGAGGAGCGCGGAAAATTTAGATTGATTCAGCTTCCGATAGAATTCGAGACAAAGAAGGTAATCGCTGAACGTGACCTGCTGGCTCATCTGCAAGTCCTGGGCAAACGTATCCGCCCGCTCGAGCTCGTTCCGCTGCACCGCGTCGCTGAGCAAGGCACGAAGCGAACCAGCGCGAAAACCTGGAACTTTGCTCAATCGTTCCAACACTTTGCGGGACTCGTCACTTTTTTCCGGCGCGTCCGAGCGAATCCGAAGCGCAGCAAGATTGAACCGGTAAAGATCGTTGCCCGGTTCCTGGCTTACGGCCGCGGCAAAATGTTGTTCGACCTCGGCGTCGTTGCCTTGAGCGCGGGCGAGCCAACCGGCGACGACATGATACGCGGCGCGATCGCGGTCCGCCGGGGCGACATTCTCGACCGCTTTCCGCGCGATATCGAGCTGACCAAAACGAAGCGCGGCCGAAGCGAGGTTTAGCAGGCTGTCGAGATCTTGAGGCTGGAGTCGGGCGATTTGCGCGCGCCACGCCACGGTCTCAGGCTGGTTCTGCTTTTCGCTCGCCTCCGCCAGAATGTGGAAAGCCTGGACAGAATCGGGGCGTTTGAGCACGACCTCGTGTGCGGCGCGCGTAGCTCCGTCGAAATCCTGCTGGGCGAGCATGGCAGAGGCGCGCTTCAGCAGACGCGTTTCACGCCACCCGCTATAGGTCTTTGGACCGTAAGTGAGGAGAAGGAGGCCAAGGGCGAATCCGAGTACGAGGGCGCCTCCGCAAATTGCGGCTCGAACCGGCGTAAAGACGGGAGCTCCCGGAGGTTTGACCCGCCGTTTGCGTCGAATCCGTCGCACATGTTTTTCCATCGCCCGATTTTCTATCCTTGCAGGAGACGCGAAATGCAACTGACGCGCCGGAACTAGATTTTCGAGGCCGCGCGCAGCTACGCGTTCGCGGCGCTTTCCGATTCTTTCACGACCGGGACGTCCTCGATAGCGTCAGCCACTTTTTCTCGCAGACGGCGTCCCCAAACGTAGCGCGCCAGGAGGACCTTCGCCGTGGCCGTGAGAGGCACGGCAAGAATCGGCCCTAGCAGTCCTCCGATCAACAAGCCCCAAACGAAAATTGAAACGATCACCGTCATCGGATGCAAGCCCACGGAATTGCCGACAATGCGCGGAGCAATAAAAATCGCTTCGAGATTTTGCACGATGAGGAAAACGCCTGTGACGATGAGTGGATGGGTCCAATCCCCCCATTGCGCCGCGGCGATGAGGACAGCCGGGACCCAGCATACAACGATGCCGATGTAAGGAATCATTGTCAGGACGACAACAAGCAGCCCGATGAGCGGGGCAAAATTCAACCCGACACAAAAAAGGGCGGTGCCGATAAGCAGGCCGTCAATGAGACAGACGAGCAGCTGACCGCGAAAGTAAGCGATAACGTAGTTATTGATCTGCGAGAGGACCGCGGCCACTTCATCCTTCAAGGGCGAGTTCCGGAGCGGAAGATATTCCCGCCAGCTGCGTTCGATCGCCGGGCTCTCCTTCAAAAGGAAGAATAAATAAATCGGGACCATGACCAGGCTCAGCAAAAAACCGGTCACACCGAGGAACCCGCCGATGCTTTGCTTGAGCAATGTCCAGATTTTCTCGCTGAGATAAGGCAATTGCCGCTCCAGGTTTGGCAGTTGTTTTTGGACCCATTCCTGGATGCGCTGGCGATCCGCGGAGGTGAGCGTAGTCGTAGCGGGCGAGATCGTTTCTCTGGGCGCTGGTGAAACGGAAGGGTTTGCCGCCACCACCGCTACCGTCGCCGCGGACGCGGGCGAAATCGTCGGAGAAGGTTTCGGCGGCACAGCGGGGGTCGGGGAAGCGAGCAGCCAGTTCACAAAACCTGCGGTGGGTGAGGAGGTCTTTTCCCGTTTCGCACTCGGATTTCCAAAGGTGTGGTCGTAACGAAAGATGAGGTCCACCACCTTATCGCGCGCTTTCAGCGTGTATTGCGGCAGCTCGCGCCCAACGCTCGCCGCTTGCATGGAAACGATGGGGACGAGCCATGCGATCAAAGCACCGATAGAAAGAGCTGCGATCGTGAAAAGCGCCAGGACCGCCTTCGTCCGCCCCAGTCCATGGGCGGTCATTTTGGTGATTAGCGGATCGAGCAGATAGGCGAGGATGACCGCAATCGCCACCGGAATTAGGATCGGTTGAATGAATCCGATCACGTTGGCCGCGATCCAGACGATCGAGCAAGCTATCGTAACGAGCAGCACCACGAAGAGCGCAGTGAGCGCGGCCCACATCGTCTTTCGCTGCCAGGGTGTGGGATATTTTGTCATTCGATGAAGCGCAGCACAGTCTCGCACGAAGGCGCGCAGGCCCGCCAGCGTTCCAAGTTAGTCGATCCGATTAATCTTCGCCGGTGGACCCTTGCTAATTGTTGTCTTTGTCTTCTCGATCTTCTCTGTGAGTAGTTTATTTCCGGGATCCAAAGCGAGCGCTTTCTGCCAGAAATCGAGCGCCTGAGGAATGCGGTTCAGCTTGGCGTAGGTGTCGCCGATGTGCTCGAAGACAATGGGATCGTCACGCGTGAGATTCTGCGCGGCGCGCAGCAATTGATTCAGGGCGTCGTCGTACTTGCCCTTGCGATATTGGAGCCAGCCAAGGCTATCGAGATACGCGCCGTTATTCGGCTCCAGCTGCAGCGCACGGCCGATCATCTCTTCCGCTTCATCGAGGTGTATATTGTGCTCCGCCCACATGAATCCGATATAGTTATAGGCTTCGGCCGCGTTGGCCGGATCCAACGTGATCGATTTCCGGAGAAGGTCGGCCGCCTTGTCGTAAAGACCCGCCTGATCCGCCGCGGCGCCGTAATCGAAATAGAAGCGCGCATTCAGCAGGCCATCGCTGTCGCCCTGGGCTTCGTTGAGAGCTTCTTCGAAAGTAGTGACTGCTTGCTGCGGATGTTTTGCCTCCCGGAGCGCAAGGGCCAGGTAGTAGGTAAAGGCCGGGATATTGGAAAAACGCGGTCGCGCTTCCGTGAGGATCTGGGCCGCGCGTTCGCTTTCTCTGAGTGGTCCGATGAGCAATTCCGCCAGGCGCAAACAGGTGTTCCCGCGGCTCGGATTGATCAAAAAACTCTGCTCGTAATTCGCGGCGGCTTTCGCGAATTCCGCTTTGGCCGCTTCGGGTTGGTTTGCGCGCGCGAGTGCCCGTGCATCTTCATCCAGAAGCTGCGCGAGCAAATCGTAAGGCTGGTACTTTTCCGGATGTTGCTTGATGATTTCCTGCAACATCTCGATCGCCTTGGCCCGCTGATTTGTCAGCACGAACCCCGAGGCGAGCTTTTCGCGCGCATTCGCATCGTCGGGCTGCAACTCCAGGACCCTGAGGTAGAGCGGAATCGCTTCCTGGATTTGCTGAGAAGCCGCAAAATAATCGGCCACATCCTTCAATACGGCGGAATCATCTCCGGCATGCTCGACGGCTTTTCTGAAGAACTCGTTGACGCGCTTGATGTCCTCCGGCTTCGGTTCGGCCTCCGCTTTGAAAACCAGAGCGGCATAGAGTTTGCCCAATCTTATCCAGAACGCGGGATCGTCGCTCGCGACCCCAGCCGCCCGGTCCAGCACCTGAACAGCCTTTTTCGGATCGCTCCCGGTCAATTCGATTTCATACAAACGCTGATAGGCGTCGAAATTCTTCGGGTCGAGTGCAAGGGCCTGATTGGCGTATTTCAAGGCCTGTTCGGTCTTCTTGAGATACTTCGCGTAAATGAAAGAGAGCTGCAGGTAAGGCGCGGCGTCTTTGGGCTTCGCCTTGATCGCGTCCTTCAAAACATCGATCGCGCGCGGAAAATCTTCCTGCCGGCTGAGTAACGCGGCCACGCGCAACGCCAGCTCCGCCTGGCCGGGATCGACGTTGAGCACTTTTTGGTACGCGGCGAGCGCGTTCTCCATCTCAGCGTTTTCCTCCAGGCGGATACCCTCCACAAAATCGACCAGGGCATCGGCTTTACGCGCGTTCTCTGGTTGAAGAGCGAGATCCTTCGCAGGCACGAGCGTGAACGTGTCGTCCTGCGCGGGGCCTTTTTTTGCCGGCAATGGTTTAGCCACCACCTCGCTCGGGGCGGGCGATCGCAGCGCGGAGCGCGCGGCAGCCGTGTCGAACAAGGAGAAAAACAGCCCGCAGAGAAGAACGTGCCGGACAGATGCGCTGCGCCAGTTCTTCCCGAAGATCATTTCGAGAACTGTAACGGCGACGGTAGTGGCGCGCAAACCAGCCTTCGCCTGGAGGCCTTTTCCCGCACCGACGGCCTGGCTGCCGAACCGCCGAGCGCCTAACGACTCAGCGAAAACAGGGGCGCGCGATTACGACTTGTAGCGCAAACGCTTCTTGTGGCGATTCTCCTTCATGCGCTTGCGGCGCTTGTGCTTGGAGATTTTCGCTTTTCGTCGTTTCTTCAGGGAGCCCATAGAGATTTGGTTAGGATGCCGGTTTCCCGGAGCGCAACGCAAGCATCGGATGCAGGTATCCGCAACAGACTTCTTTCATCAACCCGTCGCGGTGCGCAACGCCTCTCGCAAGATCGCGACGTGTTCTTCCGGCTTGACCTTGCGAAAAATCGCGGAAATCCGCCCAACGCCATCGATGACAAACGTGCTCCGCTCAGCACCCATGTATTTTTTTCCGTACATGCTCTTTTCCACCCAGACACCGTAGGAATCGACGATTTTCTTGTCGGCGTCGGACAATAACGGAAACGGAAGCTGATACTTTTTGATGAACTTTTCGTGGCTGGCCGCCGAATCCACACTGACGCCGAATATCTTCGCGTGAGCGCTGAGTTCGTCCCAAGCATCGCGCAAACCGCAGGCCTGAACGGTGCATCCCGGCGTATCATCTTTCGGGTAGAAATAGAGAACGACTGGCGATCCGCGGAAATCCGCGAGCGAAACGGTCTGCCCAGCGTCATACATTCCGCCGATCGCCTGAGTGCGGAACGCCGGCGCCGGATCACCCACTTTTAGCTCGACAGGCATGGGTGAAGCGTGCCGCAGGGGCGGACAATGGTCGAGGTCCAATTGGTGCGGGCGTAAATGGGTATTTTCCAGAACGGAGATCGATTTTCTCATGCTCTCGCCACGAGAGTTATCGGGCTGGCGGGATTCGAACCCGCGGCCTCCTGCACCCGAGGCAGGCGCTCTACCAAGCTGAGCCACAGCCCGAACTAATCGCGCATCTATTTCGCGTATTCCCGTCGTAGTGGCAAGGTCGAATAGTGACCAAACTACGAACGGTAATCAAGACGCCGTTGCGGGTCGTACTCGGCCAAATTGACTTAAAGAACGCCGCACCTAAGCTCAGCGAAATTGGAAATCCAATCCGAGAAAAACGAACGGAGGTTCATCAAGCTCATCGTCGGGGGGCTTTTCGGTCTCGTGCTCGTTGTCCTGCTCGCTTACGGGGGGATTCATTTTTTTCATCGCTGGCAGGAGCGCCATTTGATCAGGCGGGCTGCCGCTTACTTAAGCGGTGGTGATGTGAAGGCCGCAGCTCTGAGCGCCCGTCGCGCCTTTCAAATGAATCCAGCCAACGCGGATGCCGCTCGTGCGCTGGCCCAAATTGCAGACCGCGCCGGAGATCGCACGGCTCCGGATTGGTGGCGCAAAGTGCTCGATCTTCAGCCACATAGCACGGAGGACGCGCTGGCCTTAGTCCGATCCGCCCTGCGCGTGAATGATTTTGCGACCGCGGAAAAAACCCTCGACGGACTCGATGAAGCAGCCAGGCAGTCTGCCGGGTATCACGCGGCTTCGGGGCGGCTGGCCGAGATGAGGAAGAATGTTGTCGAAGCGGAGCGCCATTGGGCCAAAGCCAGCGAGATCGCGCCGGACAACACGTCATACCAATTCCAACTGGCCTTGATTCGTTTGGGAACGAACGACCAAGCAAAGCGAAAATCTGCCTTGGAAATGCTCGAGCGCCTGCGTGCAGATCCAAAGCAACGCGCCGCAGCCACGCGGACGCTCATTCTCGACGGAGTGGCTCACCATGAGGATGCTCATCGCATGCAGCTGCTCGCAACCGAGCTCCAAAGTTATCCGGAAGCGCAGTTCAGCGATCGCCTGCTTTACCTCGAGATTCTGCGGCAGTTGCAAGACCCCGGGTTCGCCGAATATTTAAGAAAATTGGAACAAGATGCGGTCTCCCATCCCGCGGATTTGGCCAGCTTGCTCTCCTGGATGAGCAACAACGAGACAGCAGCGGCGGCCGTTGAGTTTGCGAACACCCTGCCCGTGGAGTCGGTCGGTAAATGGCCCGTGTCACCTGCCCTCGCCGCGGCTTACGCGAGCTTGAAGGATTGGACAGGACTCGAACGGCTGGCGAGAACTACAGAGTGGCCGCCGTTCGATTTTCTGCGCCGCGCTTATTTGTCTCGAGCACTTCGCGGCCAGGAGAAGAAATTCCCTGCGGAGCAGGAATGGCTGTCAGCCCAAAAGGAGGCGTCCGCTCAGCCACAGTCGCTGCTCGTGCTGGCGCGGACAGTCGCCGCGTGGGGTTGGGAGACTGAAACGGTGGATCTGCTTTGGGTTCTGGCAAAAAATGACGACACAAAATTGGAGGCTCTCCAGACCCTTTACCAGCACTACGCCAAGGTGGGCGACACCTCGGGGCTATACCGCACACTTCTTCGGCTTGTGGAGGCATTGCCGAATGACCTAACTCTCCAAAACAATTTAGCCCAGATTTCCCTGCTCCTCAGGGCCGACGTGGAACGTGCCAGAAAAATTGCGGCCGAGATCAAGGAGAAGGAGCCCTTGAATGGAGCCTACGTCTCGACTTATGCCTTTTCTCTCTACACCAAGGGCGACGTAAAAGGCGCGCTGCAAGCAATGGACCAACTCAGCCAGGACCAACTTCGTGATCCATCCGTAGCCGCGTACTATGGTGTTATCCTCGCGGGTGCCGGCCAAAAAGAGAAAGCACGTGAGTATCTTGGCCGTGCCGGCCAGGCGAATCTTCTGCCCGAGGAAAAGGCGTTGGTGACAAAGGCGGAAAGCACTCTTCCGTAATCGCCCGGAGCATCGCTTTACGCCGTTTGCAGGAGGATCAACCTGCCGCAAGCGTTAGCCGCTGGGCGAACTTAGTCCGACTTGGTCTCGTACGCGGAACGGCCGTCTCCTTGTGGAGACGGCCGCCTCAAACCAAACTAACAGACAAACAAACAATCAAGCCACCGTGCGAGACACGCTTTGCTGCGCCGCCCGGCGGCGGCGCAGAATCTGCGTGCACGAAACCGCTGCTATTAAACCGACGATCGGAAAGAGCGCGCTCATTTCCGGAACCGGAACTGGCTCGGGACCAGAGGCCATGGACATTGCGGCTAACGAAGCCGTCTGCGAACCCGGGGCCGTTGAGGCGAATTGGATGGTTGGAACTGACACAAATTCTTCGTCGAAGGTTTTCGCCATGGCTTCGTCCAGTTCTGTGGTGGAGCGGGTCGGAGTATTGGAGGCGGCGAACAAGAGCGACTCGTCTGCGTGCGTGTTGGCCGAGCTTTGAGGCAAGACCGAGCGCGACTCTTGCGGAGTGTGGATGTCGCCAGCCGGTATCTTATTCTTCAAAGCGTCAGTCACCGTCGAACTAATCTCGCTGGCGGCCGCGCTTTCAGGTACGCTCCGGAACGAATATTGATGCGAAGCATCGGTATTGGGCGTGTTGGTGAAGCCCCGAGCCGTCGCAGTATATCCCGATTGAGAAGACTCTTGGGCTGCGGCAAGGGTGCCGTTAACGCCACCCGGGTTGAGCTGCCACGTCACCACTGTGGCCCACGCCGAACAAGCGGTTAAAGCCCCGACGCAGCAGAGCGTGCGGAGTGTCTTTGTGAGGAAGCGACTGGTCGTTGATGTTCTCATTTGGATTAGGTTTTGTGCGATTGTTTTGCGATCTAAACCGGTTCGTGCTTTCTGCCGCCGCCTACCGGTCTTTCAATGTTTTCCATATTTGTCATAATTGAGTCGCAAGGTCAATAAATATTTTCGTACCACCTGCCAGGCAAATTTCTACCAGCAGGCACACCCGTCGCGCAATAACATTTTTCGTAAATCTTTCTCCCCGGTTAAGCCAGCAATTCGCTTGGCGGGGTGCGAGGCAGGGCAGGCAGCAGCCGGTCAGACCCCTCCTCTGCCTGAAAGGAACTCAGGAGGGGCAGCGAAGCTGTTTGTCCGTGGTACGTACCGTCGTGGATTACCCCTCAGGGACCGGAATCGCCGTAGCCCAATCTAACTGGACTGAATCAGCCCCTGTTCCGGTGTGAAGGCGTTACTATCTTAGAGCTGCTGCCAGGTGTACTGGCTCCGGAGAAATTCTCGGTGCAACTCTTCGAAGTCGGCCCCGCGGCAAGTCAGCTGGAAACGGATTTGCTCGTTCCCGCGATTCAGGAAAAGAATCGAGCGGCCATATTTTTGGCCGTAGAACGTGTAGCTGAGCGTAATCAAAAAAGTTTCCTTGCTCTGGATCATCAACGGATTCCTTTGCTGTGAGACGACCCTGATATTTTCGCTGTCTTTGGGCGCTAGGGCGACCGCGTCACTCACGAGCTTCTTCAAACTGTCCTCGTCAAAGCTTCCAGGCTGCGAAAGAGGAACCCTGGTAATGATGGCTTCGGCCTGTGGTTTGATCGGCGGGCGGAGCGTCAACTGAGTGGCGCTGCCGGAATACTCCCAGCCACGCGGAGACTGGTAGGTCACCGTTTTGCCGCCATCGGAAAACTCAAGACGCTTTAATGTTGCGCCATCCGCTTTGTACTCCGAAACCTTGGGCGTGAGCTGCAGCTCGGCGTGCGCGGCGGCGACCAAGCACGCGCCGCTCAGCAGCAGCCCTAGAGAACGGACCATTTTCCCTTAATGTAGCTGTAAAGCATCAACGAGCCCGGGGGCGGTGTGGTTTTGAAATTGCTGTCAAAATACCACTGCCGGTCCGGCGCACCGTAGACACCGCCATACGCCCATATAGCTATCGATTGCTGGCTCTTGTAAAGCTCCACCATCGACCCGTAATAGGTGAACTTGATGCCATCCCACGACTCGAGAAAGCGCGGAAAGTTTTCAGCCCCGCCGCTGTAATTACCGCCTCCGTACGCATTCGTTGGGACGATGCCAGAGATGATTGCCGTATTGACGGTAGTATTCAAGGCGGCGGGCGTCGAGCCCGCAGCCGAGTCGAGCCAACTGTTCGAAAGGATCGTCACGGCATCGGCCAGGACAGAACAGGGGGCGCGTTTATAGTTCGTCACTTGCGGTTGCGTGGGATCGCTGATGGTGTTGTTGGACGGTGGCTCGGTGAAGGGGGCAGAGTAATTTCTGCCGGTATTGTAGTCCCCCTGGATGTAAATAGGATTAGAGCTCACGACGGTCAATCCCGACAATGGAATCTTGCTGCCATTCTTCAGTCGAATTCCTC
>JBEEHC010000033.1:0-37268 GCA_041167205.1 Verrucomicrobiota bacterium | reverse complement strand
CTCCCATTGCGAAGCGAGGTCGGCCTTGTTCAGCGCGAGAAGAAATGGCACCGGACCGGTCGCGGCCGCCACTCGTCCTTGAATCTCAATCGCCTGATCAAGCGTGACCTGGCGCGTCCCGTCCGCGACGAGCAGGTACCCGCTGGTGCCGCGGAGGTAGGATGTTTGCAGCCGCTGATAATCGTCATCCCCCTCCAGGTCCCAGATCATCAGCATCACCTCCGCGCCATCCACGAAAACGGTTTTCTTGTCGATCTTCACGCCGACCGTCGTCAGGTACTTATCGGAGAACATGCTATGCACGAACTTCGCGATGAGGCTCGTCTTGCCCACGCCCGACGCTCCGATCATGCAGATCTTTTTCTGAATCATGTCGATGGCCGAGTCAGGACCTTCAACGCAACCCGGCGCTGAGATTGTTCGGGAAGCACTTTGTCGGCGGGCGCCGGCTTGAATGGCTGTTCCACGCTGGTCGGCTTCAATCGTTCCGGCTCGAAGCCGCACGAAACAAGAAAGTCGCGCACCTTGTTTGCTCGACGTTGCCGCAAATCGGCATTCCTGGTTTCGGTGCCGACGGCATCGGCGTAGCCTTGGATCTCGAGCGTCAGATCGGTGCCCAGCTGCTTGGCCGCCTTTTCACAACGGCGAATCTCATCCGGCAACCGCGACAACGCGGCGAAACCTTCGGTCGCGATGTCATCCTTGTCGGTCAGGAAATAAATGAAGGCAGATTCGATGATCGACTTGGATTGGTCGAAGCCGCGCTGATCGAGGTCGATCAAGGCATGGTCGTCCAGTGATTTGATTCCGGGCAACGTGACAGCCGCGGCGCGCGCGCGCATCAGCCACCGATGTGATGCTTCGCCCGAGAGAATAAGAACGCCGTTAACGACGGCGGCATTCACCGTGTCCGGCAAACTGAACTGCTGTTCGAAACGTCTGCGAGCGAGAGCCGGATCGTAGATAATGTTCGCGTCCCGCTCGACCACCGCCTTTACACCGGGAATAAGCGTAGCTTCGCGGCGAACCGATTCGAGCCACTCGTACGGAACGGTCCCGGCAATCTCCAGCACGCCGTCGTGCACGGCGATGCGGCCCTGCTCTGGAACAGCGAACCGTTGCTCGACGCGGCGCTGAACACTCGCGGAATCGAGCGCGGAATATTCCTTCCAACGGAAGCGGATGCTTGCGGGATCAAGGCCTGCATCGCGCGCGAGCGTCGCTGGATCGGCTGAAGAAGCGTCGCGCAATCCGCTCACCTGCGACGGGGAGAACCATCTCTGGCGGGCATCGGTCACGACCAGACCTGGTTGCGCGTTGAGTCGTCCGACAAAGTCTTTCCATTTCGATCTGTTCTGCGCCGCGACGATAATCCCAGCGGCGGCCAATGCCGCCATCACAACGATGAAAATCCAGGCGCGCGTTGATTTGCCGTTCTCTTTGGCCGTGGCGTATTGGGCGCGGAGGCATGAGTCCAGTTCCGACCGGAGCGACTCGAAGGCAGAGGCATCGCCCTTAAATTCCGCCAGCGCGGAACCCTTCAGGACGTGGACGGTCTCGATTGTTTCCTGGAGAGCCGCGCGCAACTCCAGAGAGGGATTTCCGCGAATGGCCGCCGCCAGATAGGCGTGGCGCCCAGGCACAATCCAAACCTGCAATTCGCCCACGCGAAATTCCTCCAGGACGGAATCTTCGCCGCTCGCAAATGAGTCGCGGGCAAAATCCTGGATGGCGCTCAGCATTCCAGCCACCATGTCGGAGTCCTTGCTCGTGGCCGGATCCCCGGTGACGTGGAGGAGCGAGAGACTCGTTTCACGATGAATGAGAAACAGTTGCTCGACGCGATAGACCAGGCTCCGCAGCATCACGACTTCCGCGAAACTCCTGCCGGTTCGCAGCGCCTCCCATCGCCATTTCAACCCGCGCCACGAGAAGGTGTGTTCGAGGGTCTGATTGAACGACTGGAGCAAACGCCGGAGCGTCTCTGCGACCGACTTTCGCACGATCGGCCCGATAATTGGATGCAGGGCATCAACAAAAAGCTGGGGCCTTTGACCGATCGATTCTTTGAACGAACCCTCCACCGCCGGTTGCAACGCGCGCGACAGTTGATCGCCCCGTTCCCGGCTCATTTTGACGGCCTCGGGCAACACGCTCGCGATATCCTGCGAGCGGCGTTCCTTATCGGAAAGGCGGTCGCTCAGCGCGCGCAGTTGTTCCCGCTCCCGGCTCAGGAGCAGGCGCCGAAGTTCCTCGAACTCCTCGAGCGGGTTACCAGGAGATCCGCGCATCGCTGGCAACCTGTCTACGCTCCCGGCACGCGAAACTCGTTCTTCAGGCGGAGCGCGACTTCGCTCAACATTTCGGCCAGCGACTCGCGGCCCGTCATCGCCCCCCGGATCTGTTCCGCTTCACGATCCAAATCCGCTTTCACCTGGCCGTGTTTCTCCCGGATCTCGTCGCTCAGGGCTTTTGATTGATCGAGCAGTTGCTGGCGCAGAGCGTGAAGTTCGCGGTCGGCATGTTCGCCGAGATTTTTCGTCGCGAGTTCCAACGATCTGGCCGTCTCCGCGAGATCGTGCGCCAGCTTCTCGACCGCATGGCCGCGGGCGAACTGCTCCGTGTTCAACCGGTTCGTGAGTGATTCCAATGCGCCCTTCAAAAAATTCTCCAGGGCCTCGAGCCGCTTCTGCACGTCGGCGCGCGCGTCCGTCGCTTCGCGGGTCAGCCGTTCATCCAGCCGCTGGAAGCGGCCATCGTAATCCCGCATCTGCGAGCCGAACAGGATATCCCTGATCCGGTCCACCTTGCCGCTCTCGTCGATCGCCCCGTTGCGGGGCTCAGTATTCTCCGGAGTTTTCGGCTCCTGAGTTTGTTCGCCGTTCATGGTCAGAGGGTCTTTCGCGTTCGACTTATTCGGCGGCGAGGTGACAAGATGCTCTCGCCTTCCCGGTTTATACCTTCCGCCCTCTGCGCGGGCAAGCCTTCAGCGAAGGTGGTTAAGACTCACTTTTTGATCAGCTTCGGGACTTCGGCCTTGGCCAGGCTGGTGAACGCGCCGACGGCGCTGTTCGCTCCCGAATCGCTCAGCCGCAGCAGCCCGATGTCCAGGTCGAGTTTTTTGCCGTGAAGCCGAATCGCTTTGAGCTTCAACGCTTCCCTTCCGCGCAACGCTATCTTCGGCATGATGGCCGCGGCCTCCAGGGGCGCGAGCGAGCGGAGGAGTGTCTCGATTGCATTCAATTCGGCGACTGTGCGCGGGCGGACATGATGGTCCAGGCAAATTTGATCCGTCATTCGCCGCATGACGAAGGTGTCCGACAATTGCAGCAGCCGATGCTGGTGCAGTTCGGAAAATTGAATGATGCGCCGCTTCCACCAGGGATGCGATTCGGAAACGATCAGGGCAAATTCATCGGTGCAGAGACGTTCGTAGCGCAGGTTGGGCGAGTGCCGGGTGAGGAAACCGAGACCGACATCCAGGCGGCCCTCTTCCAGCGCCGTCTCAATCTCGGTCGATGAAATTTCTTCAACGGTGAGGCCGATCCCGGGATGTTTGGCGGCAAACAGTCCCAGCAGATCGGGCATCAACGCCACGTTGAGGATGGGAACGACGCCGACATGCAGCGCGCCGCGCAATTGCCCTGGTTCGCCGCTCACTTCCTGGAGAAAATTCTCGAGTTGGCGAAGAATCGCGCGGGCGTGCTCCTGGAAAATCAGGCCGGTCGAAGTGAGGAGAATGCGTTTTCCCCGGCGTTGGAAGAGAGAGACACGCAGGCCAGCTTCCAGGTCGCGCATTTGCTGGGAGACACTCGGCTGGGAGATTCCCAGACGGTCCGCCGCGCGGCTGAAGCTGCCCGCCTCAGCCACCGCGAGAAAGTAGCGCAGATGCCGAATCTCGAGTGGGTCATGCATCGCGCGGATATTCTGAAGTTCCTTCGGGAAATGCAATCAGGCAGACGACGATCGCGCCTCTCCTCCTGCTCCTGATCATACTCTTGATCTTGATCCTCCGGATTGAAGGCGAAAATCAGGAGCAGGATCAAAATCATGAGCAGGAGTCGATGGGACTTCACGTCAGCCCCAAAATTGTGCTTCCATAGGCACAGGTTATTGCGGTATTTCCATTACCTCTGATTAGGAGACGGCATGACATTCACAAAACTCATCACGGTTGCGGCCCTTGGTGCGCTGCTTCTGACCGGTTGCAAAAGGCATTCCGCCAGCGCCGGCGGGTCCAATAAGATTCGCGTCGGCTATATCGGCCTGACCTGTGAAGCGCCGATCTTTAGCGCGGTCGAGAAAGGGTTCTTCAAAGAGGAGGGGCTCGAAGTTGAAATGGTGAAGTGCGAATGGGCGAACTACAAGGACGTGCTGGCGCTGGGCGGGTTCGATATCACGCACCACCTCGTCATGTATTTTCTCAAGCCGATCGAGCAGGGCCTCGACGTGAAGTTCACCGCCGGAATTCACAAGGGTTGTTTGCGGGTCCAGGCCTCGACGAAGGGGAATATTCATTCGGTGCAGGACCTGCGCGGAAAACGAATCGGTGTGCCGGGGATGGGAACGCCGCCGTTCATCTTTGCTAATCGCGTCCTGGGCGCCAACGGAATTGACGCGAGCAAAGATGTCAGCTGGCGCGTTTTCCCGGCTGGTGAGCTTGGGCTGGCGCTCGACAAGGGCGAAGTAGATGCGGTGGCGGATTCCGAGCCGATCGGCAGCCTTTTGCTCGCTGATGGAAAGGTGAGGAACGTGGCCGACCAGGCGGTCGATGCGCCCTACAAAGATGAATACTGCTGCGCGGTGATTGTGAATGGGAAATATCTCACCGCGAATCCAAAAGGGGCCGCTGCCGCGACCCGTGCACTTTTGAAAGGCGCCAAGTGGGTCGAGGCCAACCCGGCGGCAGCCGCGCGGTTGTCAGTCGAGAAAAAATATCTGGCGTCCAATCCGGAGCTGAACACGGTCGCGATCTCGCACCTGCGCTATGTGCCGAGCGTTTCCGGCGCTGATGCCGCAGTCAAATCGGCGGCGGCGGAAATGAAGGTCGCCGGCATGCTTGGCCCGACGACGGATGTTCCGGATCTGGCGAGCCGCGCGTTCGCGCATCTGGACGGCGTATCGGATGCATGGCTTGAGAGCCTGGAAGTGGAGAAGGTGGCTGGTGGCCAGGTTCCGCCGGACCAGGACATCCGCTTGTTTGCAGAGATGATTCTCTCTGATACGGAAGACTCATGCTGCAAGGCGAAGATATCCGTCGTGGCGAATCAGTGAGTCTTTCTTCCCTTCAAGCTGAACCGCCGGCACAGGTGCCGACCGCGGAACAGCGCGTTCGGATCGACTCGGACCATTCAGCCGCGGGGATATCCAAACCACGCCTGCTTACTCTGCTGGCCGTGCCGGTCGCGACTTCCATCGCGCTCGCGCTTCACTTTTTCGTGTCGGAAAAAGAGCCGCCGGCTGAAACGCATTCGTATACCCTGTTTCTTTGCGTCGTTCTCGGTGCTGGCATCCTCATGGCGGTAGTGCAGGCGTGGTGGGCGGGCCTGCGCCGGTGGATGGAAAACATGTGCCCCATCCTCGCTGCCGCAGTCTTGCTGCTGAGCGTCTGGGAGATGATCACATCCGGTCTGCGTTTGCTCCCGCTCCCTTATTTCCCCAGCCCGGCTGGAGTCCTGCAAAGTTTGATCAACGATCGCGGGCTCCTTTTCGACAGCACCTGGCATTCGCTCATTCTGCTGATCGGCGGATACGCGATGGGTGTGGTCGCGGGCTTGATCAGCGGGATTTGCATCGGTTGGTCTTCTCCGATCCGCTATTGGGGGATGCCGGTGCTCAAGGTCGTCGGTCCGATTCCCGCAACCGCCTGGATTCCGCTCGCGATGGTGGTTTCGCCGTCCGCCGTTTTTTCCGCCGCGGCTTTGATCGCGCTCGCGGTCTGGTTTCCGGTAACGATGCTGACCGCTTCCGGCATTTCGAATACCCGCGCGTCCTATCTCGACGTTGCGCGCACCCTCGGCGCCGGGCGCGCTTATCTCATCTTCCGCGTCGCCATCCCGGCCGCCATCCCGAGCATTTTTATCGGGCTCTTCATGGGACTCGGCGCGTCCTTTTTGACGCTCGTGGTCGCCGAGACCGTGGGTGTGAAGTCCGGCCTCGGCTGGTATGTGAGTTGGGCGCAGGGCTGGGCGGAGTATGGGAAAGTTTTCGCCGCCCTCATCATTATGGCCGCTTTCTTTTCGACCATCATGACCGTGCTCTTCAAGGTGCGCGACCGCGTCCTGGTCTGGCAAAAAGGGATGATCAAGTGGTAGCCGCCGCCGCCGCGGAAGCGTCCTCGCTTCGCGTGCGCGAAGTGAGCAAGAGTTTTCCCGCGCCGGATAATCCGCTCGCGCGCCGGCTGGCGCTCGATGCTGTCTCGGTCTCACTCGCGGCCGGCGAATTGGTTTCGCTCGTGGGACCAAGTGGCTGCGGGAAATCCACCCTCCTTCGCCTTATTGCCGGCCTCGATCTTCCCGACTCGGGCGAACTCTTGATCGGTTCGGAACCAATCAACGCCCCGAGCGCGGAACGCGGCCTTGTCTTTCAAGATCCGAATCTTTTTCCCTGGCTGACCGTCCGCCGCAACATCCAGGCGGGCCTCGTGGCGCGCGGCGTCTTGCACGAAAGCCGGCATGAAGTGGACGAATTCATGCGCCTGGTGGGCCTGGAAGGTTTCGCCAATGCTTATCCTCACCATCTTTCCGGAGGCATGGCCCAGCGCGTGGCCTTGGCGCGGGCGCTGATCAATCATCCCAGAGTCCTCCTGCTCGACGAACCACTCGGCGCGCTCGACGCGTTTACGCGCATGCGGATGCAGGATGAAGTGCTGCGACTCTGGCAGGCGCACCGCACCACCATGCTTCTGGTCACCCACGACATCGATGAAGCGATTTATATGAGCGACCGGATTGTCATCATGACGCAGCGCCCGGGAAGAATCGAACGCACCATTCCGATCGAACTGGATCGTCCGCGCGATCGCAGCAGTTCGGATTTCCTGCGCTTGCGGGGCGAAATCCTCGAGCTTCTCCATTTCGCCGGCAACGCGATCGCACGCAGCGCGTGATTGCTGCGCAAGCTGCCCGTTAAAAGGCTTCCACCGGAAAGGGCGCGCTGAGTATCATCTCCGGCAGCGCGATGGATGAAACAGTCGGGAAGCTAACTTCGGGGGAGCCGCTCAGCGTCGATCAATTGATCGAGTACTTACCGGCGTTGAAGGAAGTCGCGCGCGGGCAACTCGACAACTGGGCGAAAGGCGCGGCCGTCCTCCATCGCTACCGCAAAGGTGAAACGGTTTGCACCGAAGGCGAGTTCGGCTCGACCGCTTACTACATCGTCTCGGGCACGGTCGATATTTCGATCAACAATCCCCTGGCGCATCTGCGGACGCGGCCCGGCCGGGGATTCTTCGGACGGAGCGTCGCGCGGATGAAGAGTTTTCTGGTCGACGACGGCCAAGACAAGCGGGCGGAGGCGCACGAGCGCAAGTTCATCGGGATCGACGCCAACGTCGACCTGCCCATGAACAAGCCGATTGCACAGCTCGGGGCCGGTGAGCTTTTCGGCGAGATGACCTGCCGCACCTTTCAGCCGCGCTCGGCCACGGTCATCACGCGCGAACCATGCGTGATGGTGGAGATGCTGCGCGTGATTCTCGACATGCTCGTCGGTAATCGCCAGGTCTCGGATGCTTCCAAAGCAACGTCGAAGGTGAAGGTGCCCACGTTCAAGGGCACCTCCTTCAAAGTGGAGATGGAAAAGAAATATCGGGAGCGCTCGCTCGAGACCCATCTCCGTAGCGTCCCGCTTTTCGCGACAGTCGGGGACGATTTCATCGCTTATCTCAAAGAGAAGGTCGAGCTGGTCTCGTACAATCAGAACCAGGTCATCTGCAAGGAAGGCGAGGAAGCGGACGCCTTTTACCTGATTCGATCGGGCATGGTCCGCGTTTCGCAAAATCTGCCGGGCGGCGAAATGGTGCGCACCTATTTGAGCCGCGGCGATTATTTCGGCGAGATCGGATTGCTGCGGTCGATCAAGCGTATCGCGACCTGTGCCGCGCTCGATGCGGTCGACGTGGTCAAGGTCCCCGGGAGCGAGTTCAATCTCATGCTCGAAAAATTTCCCGGGGTACGGGCGCAGCTCGAGCCGGTGGCCGAGGCGCGCATGGCGGCGACGAAAGGGCGAACCGCTCCGCCCGGGCTCCGCCTCGATGATTTTCTCAATCAGGGATTGTTTGAAGCGCAGAATCTTCTGCTGATCGATCTGGATAACTGCACGCGCTGCGATGCCTGCGTGCAAGCTTGCGCGAAGGCGCACGATGGCGTCTCCCGGCTCTTGCGCGATGGCTTGCGCTACGATCATTTTCTCGTCGCGACGGCCTGCCGCTCGTGCCGCGATCCGCTCTGCATGACCCAATGCCCGGTCGGCTCCATCCGCCGGAAAGAAAACCTCGAGATCATCATCGAGGATTGGTGCATCGGCTGCGGGAAATGCGCCGAACTTTGCCCGTACGGCAACATCAACATGCACCCGCTCGAAGTGATCAAGGAAGTGAAGACCGAGATCAAATCAACCACGCCGGGTGTGCCGCCCAAGGTGAAGATCGAGAAGAAAAAAACGACGGCCTACAAGGCGAACACCTGCGATCTCTGCACCCAGTTATCCGTGCCGAGCTGCGTCTATGCCTGTCCGCACGACGCCGCGAAACGCGTCGATCCGCAGCGCTTTTTCGGCGATGCGCTCGAAGCGCAGGCAAAGATTTTGAAGGGAACTTGGAAGCCGGAGCGACGCTACGAAACACGCACCACGCACTGAACGATTGCAGATTTCAGAACCAGATTTGAAGCTGACCCAATCGGAAATCTGAAATCTACAATCTGAAATTCGCCCATGCGGATCACTAATTGGAAGCACTTTCCCTGGCTGGTCTTTGTTTGCCTGGCGACGCTGGCGGCGTGCCTTCTCTACCTCGGTAATTTCCATCCGCAGCGGATGCCGGCTGGGATTCGTTTGCCGCCATCGCTGATCCAAACTCCGACCGAGCATCACACGGTGGGCGGCACGCCGCTCGGACTGGCTTTCGGCGCGATCTCGCTTGGGATTTTTGTTTTTGCCGCGCTCCTCAGTCTGCGAAAAAAAATCCCGCTTTGGCGTGTGGGGACGGTGCAGCGGTGGTTACGCGCACACATCTGGCTCACGTTCCTCACGATCCCGCTCGTTATTTTACACAGCGGTTTTCGATTTGGTGGACCGATGACCACGCTGCTCATGGCGCTTTACGCCCTCGTCATGGCGAGCGGAATCTACGGCCTTGTCCTCCAGCATCTCATGCCGCGTCTGATGAAGGAGCGGCTGCCGGCCGAGACTGTTTTCGAACAAATCCCGCATATCCGCGCCCAGCTTTGCGTCGCGGCCGAAAAAATGCGCGACTCGCTCAAACCTGCTCCGCCCGCTCCGCCCAAAAAGCCGGATGCGGGCGCGCCCGCGTCGAGTCCCGCCAAGGCCGTGACGGCCGGTTCCGCGGTCATGGCCTCAACGAAAGGTGAGCTAAGCACTCCTACCGCCCGTGCAAAATCGGCAACTGGTTCACCTGTGACCGCGGAGCCCGTCGCGGTCGCGGCGGCGACGACCACTGCGGCTCCGGTGGCAAAGGCCATGGAGGTGTCCCCGGAATCGGCGATTCCTTCCGCAGCAAATGCTGCCGCATCGGCCGCACCGGCGCAAACCGCTGAAACGATCGGCACTCCCACGGCGCGAGTGCAAGGTGTGCCGCCGGGCGCTCCAGTTTCGCGCGCGGCGGTTCCGGCTGGGGACGAAGCGGCGCCCGATCCTCCGTCCGTCCCTGCCAGTTCGACGGAGGCGGCCGTTCCAGAAAAATCTGCGGCAGCATCGGCAGCGCCTCCGCCAAAACCGGCTGAGCCGGCGGAGGCGAAACCAGCCGCTCCTGCTGCTGCAAAGCCCGCCGCTCCGCCCGCTGCGAAACCGGCAGCCGCGCCGGCGAAACCTGCGCCCCCACCGGACCCAGCATCGGAGGAGGCGCTGGTCGAATTCATCGAGCGCCAGATCCTTCCCTACCTCCGGGCGGAACGTGGCGAGAGGTTCCGCCTCGGTAATGCGCGTTTTTCGGACGACACATTCCGGTTCGTCAAACTGCGCGTCGCGGAAACCTATCGCAGCCGGGTCGAAGAAATTCAGGGCTGGTGTGACGAGCGGCGCATGCTCGATCTGCAGACGCGTCTGCACCACTGGCTCCATGGCTGGCTTTTCATCCATGTGCCATTTTCGTTTTTGCTTCTGATGCTCACGTTCTGGCACGCCTACGTGACCCTTTTTTATTATTGAGCGCCGATCATGGCCACGCCTGGACGCACCCAAAAACAGATCGCCGAGCGCTACAAAGGCAATCTCGGCTATTACAAGCGGAAGCATCCGTGGCGCGTGGCGCGCTGGTGCGCCAGCTTTCTGGCCATCGCCGGCGGCATCGCGGGCATCATCCTTTTTCAGAAGCGCGGGAACGAAGAATTTTTCAGCTCAGGAAAAATTTCGAGCAGTCATGCGGCGTTCGCCCAGGACTGCGCGCAGTGTCATGACAAGGGCGCCGTGCTCGGCGATCGCATCACACTGGCAAAGTTTAAGAGTGTGGTGAACGACCGGTTCCACCGCGGGATCGATTTCACTTCGATCGATCGCAAGTGCGAACACTGCCATAAGCAACACGCCCTCCATGAGCCGAACGTGGTGGAAAACCGGTCCTGCTCTGTCTGCCATCAGGAACACCTCGGACCGGGACGGATGAAACAGGTCGCGGATTTGCATTGTGCTTCCTGTCACAACAACCGCGGAATCATGGAAGCGTCCGCGCAAAAGGGAGAAAAACTTCCGCCGGCCGCGTTTCATTTACGCCCGCATCCGGTGCAGCAGGTCGTCTTCGAGATGCCCCGGCCGCAGCGTGGTTACACTCAGGTCCTTTCCTCTTTCGCCGGCGACCATCCGGAATTTCAGCTCGTGCGCGAGAAAGCGCGTGATCCCGACGTGCTCCGTTTCAATCACCAACGCCATTTCGCGGCGGACATTCCGCCGGTAGCGAAGGATCGGAAGCTCGATTGCAACTACTGTCACAAGCCTGATCCCGAGGGCCGTTTTTATCAGCGGATCAGCTTTGCGGCGAACTGCCAGGCCTGCCATGCCTTGCTCTTCGACAAGAACAATCCGCAACTCCAGATCCCCCATGGCGACGTGAATCTGGTCCGGACATTCTTGCGCACTTTGCCGGCGCAATACGGGGACTACGCGCTGCTCAAACAGGGAAAAACCCGCGACAGCGACGTGCAAAGTTTCGTCGGGCAACAAATCAGGCAACTGCGCGAGCAATTTCACAGCGGCGAGGAATTGGAGCGGGCGGTGTTTTTCGAGAAGGATCCTTACAAACCGCAGCGCCAGGCGGCCGTCGCGACTCGGGCTAACTACGCGGGCTGCGCTGTCTGTCATGACGTAAAAGCGGGAGCGAACGCAGCTCCCACCATCACGAAGCCTGTTCTGGTGGATCGCTGGATGCCGCAGGCGCGTTTCAATCACGCCAAACATCAAGTCGATCCGATCACGCACGAAAAGTTGGATTGCAACAAGTGCCATCGCGCCCTGGTGAGCCGTGAGACATCCGATGTGCTCATGCCGGCCCGGGCGGATTGTGTCACGTGCCACAGTCCGAAAGGGAAGATTGTTTCTGAATGCATCACCTGTCACGCCTACCACGCGCCGCCACAGGTGGCCGCGACCGATAGGCACGCTGATGCGCGCGGCGCGTTCAAGCAGATGCTGCTCGGCAGCAATCGGTAACCGTAGCCGCTGCCCTGTGGGCAGCGCGTCTTCTGCTGGCTGATCGATCTCACGCTTCGCGCAGCTCCGAAAGCTTTCGCGAGTCAAAGGACGAAGCGGCTACAGCGCTTACGCCGCGGTCCGGGCGGCTGCTTTTTTCGAAGGGGTCAAACGTTCGATCGCGCCCCGGAGCCGTTCCCAATCGACCGGCTTGGTCAAATGCTCTGCGAACCCGGCGGCCATGCTCGCGGCCACGTCGTCGTCGGCCCCGAAGCCGCTCAAAGCGATGCCGGTCAAACCTTGCGTCTCGCGCAGACCCCGCATCAAATCGAGCCCGCTCCCGTCCGGCAAACCGACGTCGCTGATGACCAGATCGAAGCGCACGCTATTCGCCAGCTCACGCGCTTTGACGAGGCTGCCGGCGTGACTCACCTCGAAGCCGGCGTTTCGCAAAATCCGGCCCAGAACGCGCGCGGTGTCCTGGTGATCTTCGACGAAAAGAATCTGAAGATTCCGGGCCACGGCCGGCTCGCTTTCCAGGAACAGGACCGGACCTTCCAGCAACGAGGTCGCCATCGCGTTCAGCGTCACGACAAACGTGGATCCTTGCCCGGGACCGGCGCTTCGGGCGCTGATGGTGCCATGATGGAGGTCGATCACGCGCTTTGAAATTGCGAGTCCAAGCCCGAGCCCGCCATACCTACTCGTGACGATGCGCCCGCCCTGCTCGAAAGCGTCGAAGATTCGGGGCATCAACTCGGGATCGATTCCGATCCCGTTGTCTGAGATCTCGATCACGATCTGATGGGCGTCGTTGTTGCGCGTCTGGAGATCGAGCCGCCCGCCTTCTGGCGTGAACTTCGCAGCGTTCTTCACCAGGTTCCAAAAAACCTGCTGCAAGCGCGCGGCGTCGGCCCAGCAATGATGTTCCCGCGCTTCGAAGCGTCGCGTCACGGTGATATTTTTTCCGTAGAGATCGGCGGCGGAAATACTGACCGCGCGATCGAGCGTGCCATGCAGGTCCACGGCATCATTGTGCAATTCGAGCTTGCCGTGCGCGATCCGGGTGAGGTCGAGCAGATCGTCGATGAGCAAAGCTTCGAGCTCGACGTTGCGCTGGAGCATCTCGAGATCTCGGCGGAGATCGTCCGTCAGGTCAGGATCACGGCGCAGCGACGCGATCGTCATCAGCACGGGAGTAAGCGGCGTGCGCAGCTCGTGCGAGAGCATGGCGAGAAAATGATCTTTCGCCTGGTTGGCCTCTTCCGCCTCCCGTTTCGCGCGCAGCAAATGAATTTCGGCATTCTTTGATTCAGTAATGTCGAGCATCGTCCCGATGAATCGCGTCACTTCGCCGGAAGAATCGAGGACGGCGCGGCCGCGCTCAGCAACCCATCGTTCCTGGCCGTTGCTTATTCCGATCGTGCGGTATTCGATATCGAAACGGCCGGTGCCTCCAGGCTGGCGCACCCGCTGGACGGTTTCGTGCACAATGTGGCGATCCTCCGGGTGCACGCCCGCGAGATAAGTTTCGTAGGTCACCTTCATTTCAGGCGGAATCCCGAATAATTCCCGGCTCCGATCGGAGAATTGCAGTTCGCCGGTCTTTGGAAAGAAATCGAAGGTGCCGATGTCAGCCGCCTCGGTGGCGAGGCGAAGGCGGTCCTGGCTCTCCTTTAACTTCGCTTCGCGTTCGTGCGCCAGCTCCTCCTGTTTTTTCCGTTCCGTAATGTCGCCCCGGAAAATAACGATCCCGTCTTTCGTCGGATAAATTCGAACGTCGAGCCAGCGGCCCCACGGAGCATGGAAGAACTCGCCGTGGCTGGCCTCACCTGTCCTCATGACGTGCTGGCAGCGATCGTAAAATTCCGTGCCCACGGCCGTGGGGAAAACTTCCCAGATCACGCGTCCAATCATTTCCTTGGCCGGCAGTCCGGCAAAGGCCGCGACCTTGTCGTTCGCGAAGGTGTAACGCCAATTGCGATCCAGCGCGGAGAAGGCGTCGCTGATGCTGGCGAGAACGGTATTGCGTTCTTCGATCAAATCGCGCACGGCGAACTGGTGGCGCCGCGCGCGCAAGGCCGCCTGGACCGCGCTGACCAGAGTGAGAGCACGCAGGGGGCGCGCGACAAATGTCAGATTCGCGTCCGGACCGAACAAATCGAGAATGCGATGGTGCGCATCATCCGCTTCGCTCCCGCTCATCACGACAAGAAGAGGCAGATCGGACCACGGTGGTTGCGCGCGCAGGCTCCTCAGGAAACGCGAAATCCGCGCGCCGACGAGAGCTTCTTCGGCGAGGAGCACGGCCCCAGTTTGATCGCTAACATGCTGGACGAGCCGATCGGGCCGCGGACAGATTTCGATGCGAATGCCCGCCTGCGGCAGCACCTTCGTGGCGAGGGTGTTCTCCCGGCCTTCCGGCATGAAAATGAGGACGGGCATCCCAGATTCGTGCGCCGCGACCATTGCGGCGGAAGGAGCGCTTTTTTGTTTGCCTGCCGGCCCGTGGCGGCGTCGTGCCGGTGAAATTGTCCGGGCGATGCGTGCGCGCTGGGCCGAAGATGCCGGGGCGGGAGCTCGCGCTTTCCGGCCCGCCTTTTTCTTCATGAACACCGACGATAGCGGGACGGCTTTGGAAGGCACAACTATTTTCCGCGCGAGAAAGGTCTTGGTCGGTTGAAGCGGGGAGCGATCCCATCAACTTTGCCCGATGCCGCAGGGACTCGAAACAAATCTCGTCATCCCTGATCTCTGGCAACAGGAAGCGGTCCGCGCGCTCCGCGATGGAAAGGATGTGGTGGTGCAGGCGCCGACGGGGTCGGGCAAGACGTTCATCTTCGAGCTGCTCTATCCGTCGTTGAAAGGGCAGGCGATTTTTACCGTGCCGACTCGCGCGCTGGCGAATGACAAGCTGGCGGAATGGCGCGCGCGCGGCTGGGATGTGGGCATCGCGACGGGCGATCTCGCGGTGAACCTCGGCGCGAAGGTCCTCGTCGCGACCCTGGAAACGCAGCGCGCCCGCTTCCTCCGGCGCGATGGTCCGCGGCTCCTGGTGGTCGACGAATATCAGATGATCGCCGATCCGGTTCGCGGCGTGCATTATGAGTTGGCGCTCGCGCTGGCGCCGCGCGAGACCCAGCTGCTTCTCCTCAGCGGCAGTGTGCAAAATCCGCAGGACGTCGTGGCGTGGTTCCGGCGCATTGGCCGCGATCCGGTGTTGATCTCGCACAATGAGCGGCCCGTCCCACTCGAGGAAATCGATCTGCGGGTGTTGCCGGAATCGCAATTCGTCCAGGCGAAAAGCTTCTGGCCCCGCATGATCGGGAAAGCGCTGCGCGCGGAGCTCGCGCCGGTGCTGGTTTTTGCGCCACGCCGCAACGCCAGCGAAGAAATGGCGCAAGCGATTGCATCCGCCATCTCGCCGTACAACCCGTTATCGCTTTCGCCGGAACAGGAAGCGCTCGCCGGCAAACGGCTCTCGAAACTTTTGCGGAGCCGCGTGGCCTATCATCATAGCGGACTAAGCTACGGCGTGCGGGCCGGCTTGATCGAGCCGCTCGCGAAAGCCGGCCAGTTGAACGTCGTCGTCGCGACGATGGGTCTCGCCGCCGGGATCAATTTCTCCATGCGTTCCGTCCTCATTACCGATACCCGCTACATGGCGGGAAACTTTGAGCGGCACGTGCAGCCCGACGAGCTCTTGCAGATGTTTGGCCGGGCTGGCCGCCGCGGGTTGGATGAGATCGGGTACGTCCTCATGCTGCCGGACATACCGCGGCTGGGCGATGCGCGGGCGCGCCAACTGAAACGTGCGACGCAAGTCGACTGGCCCAGCCTGGTCAGTGTCATGCGGAGTGCGGCGGATCGCGGCGAGCAGCCGTTCGCGGCCGCGGTGGAATTGAGTAGGTCGCTCTACAGCACGCAACAAGTTCCGATCGGCTGCGAGCATTCCCTTTCCACAGGGGAAAAACCATGCGGCCTTTGGGTGGATGCCGAGCGTGCCCGTTTCGTCCGGCGTCCCGTCACCGAAATGCTCAACTCTGCAAATGAGTGGGAGACGAAGCCGCCGCTTCCGGAAAACGTCTCGTTAGGCCAATTATTCGTGCGCGATAATGATTCATGGGTCCGCGCCCTGACTCTGCCGCGCCTGCTCGATGGCCGCGGCTTCGGCAATCTCTGCAAGCTGCGCGAGAAAGGAATTTACGGCCGCGAAATTCCGCTGGCGACGATCGTGGGCGATGATGTCGTCGCGCCGGTGAAATGGCTGCGGAAAAAGCTCTCTTCTGTAGCGGCGGTCTATGACCGTCGAACCGGATCCAGTTCCAGCGAATCCGGCGGTCATAGACCGCCGCGACAGCCTTTGACGAAAGCACTCTTCGACGAGTTCGTCGTTCCCTTGATTCCCGAACTCACCGGCGGGGAAATCGCCGGCATCGTGACCCGAGGCGACACGATCTACGGGCGCATCGATTTTTCCCAGGCGCAAATCTCCGCCCTCGTTGATTCGTGCGGCTGCGCGTTGCTCGATCCACCCCAGCGCGAAGCGATTCCGCTCGTTTGTCGCGCTTGCTCCGAATTGGAGCACGATCTCACCGCGATCATCACGAATTCGCCTGCGTATGCGTGGCGCCAACTTGGTCTCGTCACGGAAGACGGAACACCGACTCGACGCGGCACTCTTTTTTCCTTCTTCCAGTCCGGCGAGGGTCTGGCGATCGCTGCCGCGCTCGAGGATGAAACCTATCCGATCGACGATCTCATTTTCGATTTGGCGAACATCCGCGCCGGTCCCCGCTTTGCCGGAGAAGAGGCGCTGCTTGGGGGCCGGCTCGGTATTCTCTGTCAGCGGATTTATGGGCGGGCCGATCATCCTGGTTACCTCGAAATGGGGGTGCCGGTCCATTACGGCTCCGGCGCCGCGGAAGTGATTCGCGAACTCGTGGCGAACTCCTCTGCCCGCTATCGAATGACGAATGAATCTCTCCGCTCCGGGGACATCGAGCGCGCGCTCATGGAATGGCGCAGCCTGCTCCGGCACATTGTGGGCGCGCCGCACCTGGAGTGGGACCGCTGGCGTTCCCTGCGGGAAGCCGCGGGCCATTTCATTGAAAGCACCACTTCTCCCGCGGCTCTCGAATTCCCTCCGCTCCTCGCGGCACAGCGGCGCCGCTAGACTGCGCGTAACGCCCGCTCAGGGCTTCGAGGGTATGGGCTTGGGCTCGTTGGTCCTTTGAAAGGAGCCGTTATAACGATCGGCCTGTTCCTGCCGCAACGTTTTCATCGGAGGAGTCGGCGTCGGCTTCGCCACCGCGACTGTCTTCGGCGCTTTCTTGCCACCGAGGCTCACGCCATTGTCATCGGCAATCTTGTCCCAGGTTTGACCCTTGGCTTTGAGCGCGGCGATTTGGTCGAAACTCTTGCCGGCCGCGCTGGCGATGGCGTGCGCGGCGTAGAGATCGCCGTAATTCAGCCCCGATTTGGCTTTCTCTTTCTCCAAGGTCGCCACCGGAACATGCGTGCTTGCAGAGATCGACTTTAGCACCTGTTCGGGGCCCCCTGGTTTGTTCGCGTCGGCATTGATCTGCGAGATCGTCTGCTTAATCGTGGCGGCCTGGACTCCAATGGCAGTCACGCAGCCAAGGGCGAGTAGTGTGAGGAAGAGTTTCTTAGCTTTCATATGATTGTTTTTCGGGTGCGACTCGCTCGTCGGAGGCATTTTTCTTGATGGAGAATGCAACTCTGGTCGAGCATCAGCGAGGAGATTGGCGACAACGATCCGGCTTGTCGAGGAGGTTTTGGGGCGTGTGTGACAGAAAAAGCGGGTCGGGCGCACGTTGATTGGCTATCGACGTTTTGCGATCGCATGTTATGCCTTCGAAAATGTCACAGCCCGAAAAACGACCCGCCGCGCTCGGTTATCGGATGCCCGCGGAATGGGAGCCGCACGCCGCGACCTGGCTTTCGTGGCCGCGGCGCGAAGGGATCAGTTTCCCGAACGCGTTCGATCGGGTACTGCCGACGTTGCGGCGAATGGTGGAGGCGCTTCTCACCTCCGAGCCTGTCTGCATCAACGTCTGCAACGGCGCCCACGAAGCGGAAGCGCGCCAGGTCCTGGAGGGACTGCCTTTCGACCGGCTCACCTTCCATCGCATTCCGACAAACGAACCGTGGTGCCGCGATCATGGTCCGATTTTTCTGACCCGTCAGGAAGAGCCGCGATTGGCGATTGTCGATTGGGATTACAACGCCTGGGGCGGCAAGTATCCGCCGTGCGATCTCGACGAAGTGGTTCCAACTCGAGTCGGGGAGATCCTCGGTGTGCCCGTGTTTTATCCGCGCATGATTCTCGAGGGCGGTTCGATCGATGTGAATGGCGCGGGGGCGTTGCTCACTTCGGAATCTTGCCTGTTGAATCCAAATCGTAACCCGACGCTCGGACGGGCCGAGATCGAGCAGCGGTTGCGCGATTATCTCGGCGTCACAAAGATTCTCTGGCTGGGCGACGGAATCGAAGGGGATGACACAGATGGCCACGTCGATGATCTGGCGCGTTTTGTCGGAGAGCGCACCGTCGTCACAGTTGTGGAAGAGAACCGTGATGACGCGAATTACGGGCCGCTCCAGGATAATCTGGAGCGTTTGCGCGCCATGAAATGGAACGGCGCGCCGCTCGAGGTAATCACGCTGCCAATGCCGGCGCGAATTGACCGGGAGCACCTGCGATTACCGGCCAGCTACGCGAATTTCTACATCGCAAACGAGTGCGTCTTGCTTCCGACGTTCGACGATCCCAAGGATGCGATCGCGGAATCGGCCCTGCAAAAACTCTTTCTGAAACGCCGCGTCGTCCCAATCGATTGCACGGAATTGATCTGGGGTCTCGGCGCGTTTCACTGCCTCACCCAACAGCAACCGGCGGCTTGATCAGAATCTTTGATCCCTCGCAGCGTCGGCTCGAGCACGCGTCACACGTTTTCCGCCAGGACACGTTGACCGGCAGCATTCGGATGAACTCGGTCCCGCTGGTTCAGCTCAGGATTACCGCCCACGCCCTCCGCCTGCCCCCCACGAGCGGAAGTTCGTCCGCCGGCGATCAATGCGCGATCGGGGCGGGCTTGTAGCCGCTTTTCAAAATTGCATCGTGCAAGTCCGGTGCGTGCGTCTTGCGGGCGTCGAAGGTGACGATGACGCGTTCTCTCGCGGTGTTCACCTTTACGTCTTGAACACCCGGGACCCGCATGAGCGGTTCCCGCAATTTCCGGACACATTCATCACAATCTTCGCCTTCAGTTGCAATCTCGATCGTTTCCAGAATTGGATGATCGGCGTGGTCGGGGTTATGCGGGTCTGCGGGATCCATCTCTTTAATCTACGCGCGCCGGACTCGGAATGGCCGTCTTTCGCAGGATCGGCTCCAGCACCCGCCACACGTTTTCGCCCAGCACACGCTGGCCAGCAGCGTTCGGATGAACCCGGTCCGGCTGGTTCAGCTCGGGATCGCCGCCGACGCCTTCGAGCAGATACGGGATGAGCGCCGCATGATTCTTTTCTGCCAGCGCGCCAAACATTTCGCCGAACGCGCGGACGTACCCGTCGCTCGAGGCGACGGGAAGCTGCATCCCGGCGATGATGATCGAAACATGCGGGTGCCGTGCCCTTGTCTGATCAATGATCGCCTGGAGATTCGACCGCACTTGTTCGATTGGCACTCCGCGAAAGGCATCGTTGATCCCGAGCGCGAGAATCAGGACATCGATTTTCTTTCCTCGCAGGAGCGGCGGTAGCCGCCGAAGTCCACCCGCGGTGGTGTCGCCACTCCAGCCGGCGTTGATTACCTCGAACTGATAATTCGCGCTGCGCATCTTCGCGGCGATCAGGGCCGGATACGCTTCCTTTCGCGAGAGACCATAACCAGCGGTCAAACTGTCGCCCAGCGCCAGGATCGTGATCACTCTAGAAACATCGCGTTTCGCCGCCCGCGCGGTTTGGAATGGGGCAACCGCAAGGGCCGCCATAATTACGCCGAGGCAAGAAAGGATCTTCACGGAAATTCTTGGACGATGCCCTCTGCGTTTCCGTTCAATGGAAGGACCAGTTTCCTATTTGCGTTCCCGATTCGCCGCAATTAGTAACTTACCCGCTCTGCTAGGAGCACGTCTCTAAACTCAACCACTTCTCATATGGCAAACTACGGCATTAACGGCTTCGGCCGAATCGGACGCAACGTCTTGCGCGCGATGGAGCAAAGCGACGTTAAACGCATCGCGGCCATCAACGACCTCACGGACACAGCTACCATTGCGCACTTGCTCAAATGGGACTCGGTCCATGGAAAATTCGATGGCGAGATCGGCCACGATCCCGAAAACATCATCGTGCGCGGACACAAGATCAGGCTCCTCAAGGAGCGCGATCCGGGCAATTTGCCCTGGAAAGATCTCGGCGTGGACGTCGTTCTCGAGTCCACCGGCTTCTTCACCAGCCGCGATAAGGCCGAGCTGCATCTGACGAAAGGCGGCGCCAAACGTGTCTTGATCAGCGCGCCCGCGAAGAATCCGGACGCGACGCTCTGCCTCGGCGTGAACGACGAAGCGTACGACGCGGAAAAGCATTTCATCATTTCCAACGCGAGCTGCACCACCAACTGCCTCGCTTCGATGGCCAAGGTGTTGCACGACAACTTCGGGATCGTGAACGGCTTCATGAGCACCATCCACAGCTACACCAACGATCAGCGCATCCTCGATTTTCCCCACGAAGATTTGCGACGGGCGCGCGCGGCGGCGGTCAGCATCATTCCGTCGAGCACGGGCGCGGCGAAAGCGATCGGCGAAGTGATTCCGGCCTTAAACGGCAAGCTGAACGGCGGCGCGTTTCGGGTCCCGACGCCCGATGGTTCCGTGACCGATTTCACCGCGATCCTCGAAAAGGATGCGACCGTCGATTCGATCAACACCGCCTTCAAAGAGGCGGCCGCGAGCAAGCGTTACAAAAATATTCTCGAATACAGCGAGGAGCCGCTGGTCTCGATCGATATCGTGGGCAATCCGCACTCCTGCATCTTCGACAGCAAACTGACCATGACGCACGGCGGAAGATTCGTGAAGATTGTCGGCTGGTACGACAACGAATGGGGCTACAGCAATCGCTGCGTGCAAATGCTGGCACTGCTCGGGAAATAATTACTCCTGCTCTTGATCATGATCCTGCTCATGATCTCTGCCTTATGACCCCCTACTTTGATCGCGAGAAATTGGAAGTGTATCGCGAATCCATCGCGTTCTGCGCCTGGGTCAGTGAGTTCCTTCCGTCGATACCATCGAAGACGTCCGCCAGGGATCAGCTCGACCGCGCGTCCACGAGCATTCCGCTCAACATCGCTGAAGGGAACGGCAAGTTCTCGGCCCGTGATCGGGCACGGTTTTTGGAAATGGCTCGCGGATCAGCACTCGAGTGCGCTGCTTGCCTTGATGTTTTGGTTGCGCGGAAACTGGCGGATCCCGACCAAGTAGCTGAAGCAAAAGGTCAACTCGTGGGCATCGTGCGAATGTTGATCGGATTGTTGAAGCGTTTCTCGGAACGGGCTGACGTTCTCAAGGAACACGAAGGGGATTACGGGTATCAGGAGGATCAAGAGCAAGATCAGGAGCAGGAGCAGGAGCGGGAGGGGAAAAGATGAGCAAACTCACTCTTCGCGATCTGGACGTGCGCGGGCAGCGGGTCCTGACTCGGGTCGATTTCAATGTGCCGACGGACGAACGCGCCGGGCACATCACGATCACCGACGACACACGGATCCGCGGAAGTCTCCCGACGATCAATTATCTTCGCGAACAGGGTGCGAAGACGATCCTGATGGCGCACTTCGGCCGGCCGAAGGGCAAGCCGGTCGAGAAATATTCGCTGCGACCAGTCGCCGATTATTTGCACACGCTGATTGATCATTCAGTCGCGTTCAGTCACGACACCATCGGAAAGATCCCGGAAGAGATCATCGGTCACATGAAAGAAGGTGACGTGACCTTGCTGGAGAATGTGCGGTTCCATCCGGGTGAAGAAGCGAACGATCCCGCCTTCGCCGAGGCCCTGGCGAAGCTGGGTGACCTTTACGTGAACGACGCTTTCGGCGCGGCGCATCGGGCGCATGCCAGCACCGCAGGCATCACGAAATTCGTGAAACAATCCGCGATGGGTTTCCTGATGGAGAAGGAAATCCAATATCTATCCCACGAGCTGGCCAAACCGGCCAAGCCGTTCGTTGTCATCCTCGGGGGCTCGAAGGTCTCGGATAAGATCGGCGTCATTAAAGCGCTCATGGAAAAGGCCGATGCCATTTTGATCGGTGGCGCGATGGCGAACACATTTTGGAAGGCGCAGGGAGTTCCGATCGGGAGCAGCCGGGTCGAAGCGGACAAACTCGATCTCGCGCGCGAGATCCTGGATCTGGCGAAGGAAAAGGGAGTGCGGTTCCTGTTGCCGGTCGATGCGTTGGAAGCGGAGAAAATCGAAGCCGGAGCCACTGCGCGTAATACCAGTCGCGTTATGCCGGAACATGGAATCACGGACGGCTGGCAAGCAGTCGATATTGGCCACGCCACGATCAGTCTTTTCGAAGACGAAATCGCGAAGGCGAAAACGATTCTCTGGAACGGCCCGGTTGGAATATTCGAAATTCCCGCTTTCGCCACGGGCACGATCGCGATCGCGGAAGCTCTCGCGCGCTCGAAGGCGACGACCATCATCGGTGGCGGCGATTCTGTCACGGCGGTGAAGCAGGCGGGCCTGGCCGACAAGATGACGTTCATCTCCACCGGCGGCGGCGCGTCGCTTGAATTGATCGAGGGGAAAGAGCTCCCCGGCATCGCGGCATTAAGTGACCGCTAACCTGTCACGTTGGACGAAACTGTGACGGAGCACGCGATCCGCCGCGCAGGGGGGGGCCGGTTTTCTTATAGAGTCGTTTGCGTCGCCCTCGCGTTCGGCGCGCTTCTGGTGACGAGCGTTGTATATCACGCGCTCTTGCCGCCCTCACTTCCCGAAGGCGTCGTCGAAAAATTAGAATTCTTCGCGAAGCATAAGGACGAGTTCGATACGCTTTTCCTCGGATCGAGCCGTTTCTACTACGCGGTTTCGCCAGAAGCCTTCGACCGCATCACGCGCGAGAACGGCGTCCCGACGCGGGCGTTCAATTTCGGCATCGATGGCATGAATCCGCCGGAAAATTTTTATGTCCTCGATCAGATCCTGAAAACGGAACCGCGAGGCCTCAAATGGATATTCGTCGAGGTCGACAACATCGAGACCAAATCGCATCTCAAGATTCTCGGCACGCGGCGCCTCCTCTATTGGCACGATTGGCGGCGCACGGCGTTGACCCTGAAAAAGGCGATAAACCCGCGCCCGAGTACGACCTGGTATCAACGGTTCAACCGGCTGTGGACCGCGCGGCGCGAGCTGATCCTGCACCTTGGTCTTTTCGAGAAGCAATTCACCAACGTCGGGCGCGCGGCGGATTTCTTCTCCTCCTTGACTGAAAGCCGCGGTCTCAAATCGGACTTCCTCCTGGGACCGAAAGGCGACGGTTACCGGCTCGCGGGAGCCACGATGACCCCGGAGCGCGGCGAAAAATTCCGGCGAACGCTAGCGGCAGAGGTTTCCGCCTCGGGCCCCGAATTCATCGATCCGTACGCGGAAAGCGCCTATCACGATTGCGCCGCCAGGATCCGGAAGTTGGGCGCCGCCCCGATCTTCGTGGTGACGCCGAGCATCTTTCAAGCGCCCCTGCGATTCCGGGAATCGCCACCGCCCGCCCCGATTCTCGTGTTCAACGATTACAAGACTTATCCGCAGTTATACGACACCAAAGTTCGCGTGGATGAACAGCATCTCACGAACGAAGGCGCCGCGGAATTCACCCGCCTGCTCGCGCTCGAGTTCGTCCGTCACGCCCGCCGCCCCTGATCGCGTATGCTTTTCGTCGAGTTTCGTTTCTTTTGGTTCTTCCTAATCGTCTTCAGCGTCTACTGGTCGCTGCGCGAAAACCGGTCGCGCAAAATCTGGCTGCTCTTGTGCAGTTACGTTTTTTACGCCGCCTGGAATTGGAAATTCCTTTTTCTGCTCATGGGATCGAGCGCGCTCGATTACTTCGTCGGGAGAATGCTGGCCCGGACGGAAAATCCGCGCGCGCGCCGCGGCTGGCTGATGCTAAGTCTGGGCACCAATCTCGGCACGCTCGCGTTTTTCAAGTACTTCGACTTCTTCATCTCATCGGCCGCGACGTTTCTCGCGTGGCTCGGTCTGCCGGCGAGCGTGCACACGTTGAACATCATCCTGCCGGTCGGCATCAGTTTTTACACGTTTCATTCGATGAGTTACACGATCGATGTCTATCGCGGGAAGATGCGCGCCGTGTCGAGTCTCCTCGATGTCGCCGCCTTCATCGGGTTCTTTCCGCAAATGGTCGCCGGCCCCATTGTCCGCGCTTCCACGTTTTTGCCGCAACTCCGGACGCTCCGGAAATTCTCGGATGTCGATGTCCGCGGCGCGCTCGTTCTGTTTCTGACCGGGTTTATCAAGAAAGCGTGCATTGCTGATTCCGTCGCGCCGATCGTGGATCGTTATTTCGTTGCGCCCGGAAGTTTCACTGCCGGCAGCGCATGGGTCGCCATTACTTTTTATTGCGTCCAAGTCTACTGCGACTTTTCCGGATATACCGACATGGCGATCGCTTCGGCGCGGCTCCTCGGTTATGAACTGCCCGTAAATTTTCGTTTTCCGTATTTTGCCAAGAGCATGTCGGATTTCTGGCATCGCTGGCACATCAGTCTCTCCAGCTGGCTGCGCGATTACCTTTTCATTCCCCTCGGCGGGAGTCGTGGCCCGCGCTGGTTTGTCTACCGCAACATAATGATTACGATGCTCCTGGGTGGCTTATGGCACGGCGCGGCTTGGACGACGGTCATCTGGGGCGGTCTGCTCGGTTTGGCGCTGGTCGTTCAGCGCGAATGGCAACACTGGACCGATCACGCGAAGCAGGCCCGCAACTGGATGGGCTGGCTCGGCTGGGCGTTGACCATGTATTGGTTTTGCCTCGCGTTGATGGTTTTTCGCGCTTTGAATTTGCCTGACGCAATGGTGGCCGTGCGGAGCTTCGTCTTCTTTCGTGGCGGGGGTGCGCAAGATCTTGGCGCTTGGATGTTATGGATTGTCGTGGTCTTGGGAATTGTGCACTGGATGAACGCCCGCGGGACGTTCTCCAGCTGGTGGCGGCACGCTCCTGATCCGGTCTTCGCCGTCGCGTATGGCTGCACCGCCGCGACCGTTCTTCTGTTTATTCCGCCGCACTACACGCCATTTATTTATTTCCAGTTTTGATTGCCTCGACCGATTCGCCGCAGACCAATTTTTCCATCGGCCGGGGTTTCCTGGACGTGGGGATCGCGGTGCTGGCCTTTGTTCTGGTCTGCGCCGGACTGAACGCGCTCCTCCCTTTTCCTGAAATCGACGTCGTCAGCGCCGAGCTCCGTTTCTTCCAGGAGCATCGGGACGAGTTCGACACAGTCTTTATCGGTTCCAGCCGCATTCATCATCAAGTCTCGCCGGCGATTTTTGACCGGGTCATGGGCGAAGCGGGCCACCCGACGCGCACATTTAACTTCGGAATAAATGGAATGTTCCCGCCGGAAAGCGGCTATGTGCTGGAGCGTTTGTTGAGGACAAAGCCGCGCCACCTGAAGTGGGTCTTCATTGAACTCGATGAGTTGGAAACCAGGCGCATCCCGAAAGCGGAGGCCAGTCGGCGGTCGCTTTATTGGCACGATTGGAAACGCACGTCGCTCATGCTTCGCAAGATCCTCGCTGACGACCACAGGGATGCGCGGGACCTTTTCTTTTTCCACAGCGCTCTCTTTGCGAAAAATTTCACGAACATCGGAAGGAAGATTGATCTGGCCTGGTGGAGTTCGCATCTCGGGAAAAAACCCGCGCTACCCAAGAGCCTGGGTCGCGACGGCGACGGCTATGTTCCGCACGTCAAAACGTTGTCGGCGGCGGAGGTGACCGCTTATGAGGCCGGGCTCGAGCGCGCGGCTGCCCAGGCAGAATTCGGATTTGTTTCTGCTTCGACCGAGCAAGCCTATCGACAATGGGCCGACGAAGTCAGGAAGGTAGGCGCGACGCCGATCTTTCTCGTCCCGCCCCGGACGGCGCAGATCAAATATGGATTCCGGCCGGAATCCGGCCTCGCGGGTACGGTGATGCTATTCAACGATGCAAAGGCTTATCCGCAGCTTTATCTAAACGAGGTGCGGTTCGATGCCGATCACCTCAACGGCACGGGCGCCGAGGAGTTCACAAGAGTCGTCGCGCACAATCTCTCGCGGCTCATTGATAAGAACCGGGTTCAGTGATTCTGGGCGCACCGCACCTGATATCGCGCCTAAGCCAATCCAGTTAGCCTCATCATGCTTTTCGTAGAATTCCGCTTCCTCTGGTTCTTTCTCGCGGTCTTCTGCGTCTACTGGAGTTTGCGCGACAACCGGTCGCGCAAAATCTGGCTGCTCCTCTGTAGCTACTTTTTTTACGCCGCTTGGGATTGGAGATTCCTCTTCCTGCTCTTCGCGTCCAGTGCGCTTGATTACTTCGTCGGCCTGATGCTGGCGCGGACGAAAAATCCGGCCGGGCGGCGCGGCTGGTTGATCCTCAGTCTTTGCGCCAATCTCGGCACGATCGCGTTCTTCAAGTACTTCAACTTCTTCATCTCTTCCGCGGCCGAGTTGCTCGCCTGGCTCGGTCTCCCCGCGAGCCCGCACACGCTCAACATCATCATTCCGGTGGGCGTGAGCTTCTACACGTTTCACTCGATGAGTTACACGATCGACGTCTACCGCGGAAAGATGCGCGCGGTTTCCAGTTTCCTCGATGTCGCCTGCTTCATCGGGTTCTTTCCGCAGATGGTGGCCGGTCCAATTGTCCGCGCGTCCGCGTTTCTCCCGCAGCTTCGATCGCTCCGGCAATTTTCAGATGTCGATGTGCGCGGCGCGCTTGTCCTCTTCCTGGTTGGTTTTGTGAAAAAGGCCTGCATTGCCGACGGAGTCGCGCCGACGGTGGACAAATATTTCGAATCGCCCGCGACCTACAACGCCAGCAGCGCGTGGCTCGGCGTGCTCTTTTACGGAATTCAGATCTACTGCGACTTCTCCGGCTATACCGACATGGCGATCGCCTCCGCGCGACTTCTTGGTTACGAGCTTCCGATCAATTTCCGCTTTCCCTACCTTGCTCAGAACGTTGCCGATTTTTGGCATCGCTGGCACATCAGCCTCTCCACCTGGCTGCGAGATTATCTTTACATTCCGCTCGGTGGAAATCGGGGAAATCGCTGGTTCGTGGCGCGCAACATCATGCTCACGATGGTGCTGGGAGGTTTATGGCATGGCGGCGCGTGGACTTTTGTTATTTGGGGGACGCTGCATGGCATCATGCTCGTTATTCACCGCCAATGGTCGGAGTGGAAAACGCGTCCGGCCCGCGTTGCGACGATCGTGGATTGGCTGGCTTGGCCGCTGACGGTCTACTGGATATGCCTTACTTGGATTTTTTTTCGCGCCGCGGACTTGAATCACGCCGGCGTCATCGCGAAAGGTTTTGTGTTTTGGCAGAGCGCTGGAACGCGTGATATCGGGATTCGGATGATTTGGATCGTGGTTCTGCTCGGGATTGTGCACCGCCTCAACGCGCGCGGAGTGTTTTCCAGATGGTGGCGGCGCGGTTCCTCCGAGGCCTTCGCCGCGGGATACGGTTGCTCGGTCGCCCTGGTGCTCGTATTTATCCCGGCGAAGTATACGCCGTTTATCTATTTTCAATTCTGAACATCTACCTGAAGGACCAATGCGTAAGAAAATCATCGCCGCGAATTGGAAGATGAACATGACCCAGAGCGAGGCGACCGCCTTCGTCGCCACCTTCCTTTTAGAGATCGGCGAATCCACCGAGGTGGAGGTCGTGATCGTTCCGCCGTTTACTGCGATCGCGAAAGTCACGGAGGCGCTGGGTGCTGCGCAGAATGTCAAGGTTGGCGCGCAGAACATGCATTGGGAACGCAGCGGCGCGTTCACCGGGGAGATCAGTTCGGCGATGTTGCGCGATCTGTTTGTCCGCTACGTCGTGCTCGGCCACAGCGAGCGCCGCACTTTGTTTGGCGAGACGGATGAGATTGTGAATCGGAAAGTACGCGCCGCGCACGAAGCCACATTGCGACCGATCGTTTGCGTCGGCGAGACGCTGGAGCAGCGTGATAAAGACAGCGTGGAAGAGGTGTTGTCGCGCCAATTGCGCGGCAGTCTGTCCGGCCTCGAGGCCAAGGAACTGGGCGAAACGGTGATCGCGTACGAGCCGGTTTGGGCGATCGGCACTGGCCGGACCGCGACCGCGGAGCAAGCCCAGGCCGCGCACGCCTTCATCCGGCAAACTTTGCGGGAGATTTCCGATGAAGCGACCGCCGACAAAATCCGGATCCAATATGGCGGGAGCGTCAAGCCGGACAATGCGCGCTCGCTCATGAGCCAGCCGGACATCGATGGCGCGCTCGTCGGCGGCGCGAGCCTCGACCCGCGCAGCTTCGCGCAGATCGTCCAAGGCGCGCGGGAAAACTAAGTCTGTCGTTCTGAGCGAAGCGCAGCCGAGTCGAAGAATCTCTCATTTCAGCGTAGGGGCACTTGCGCTGGGGATCCTCGCTTGCGCTCGCGAAAGTATGAGGTCCCTCGACTTCGCTCGGGATGACAAATGGGGAGCGAGCGCGTGCAGCCGCTTTCTTACGGCAGCTGATAAACTTCCACGGAGCCGACGCCCGACGTGTTGTTTACCCCGTGCACGATGGCGGTAGCAGGGCCGACCGGAAGAATTCGAACCACGGCCGACTCTTTCGGGTTCGTCGGAGCGAGGCCGCTCGCCTGAATTTCAGCCTGGTTCGGGCTCGAACCCCAATCGTCGTTTGATTCAAGCAACGCCCCATTTGCATCGTGCAGCTCAAGGATCGGATCCGCCAAAGTACCCGGAATACCGAAAGCCGCCAGCGAGGGTCCGATCGCGCGAACCAGCACCCGTTTCGATTCCGTGCCTCCGAGGAAAAAGCCGCCGATCAATGCGTTCGGATCGACATTGACCTGCCCCCGAGTCGCAATGTTCAGCAGGGTCGAGCCCGGCCCGCTATCGAGATCGTAAACCTCGACCAGGGCAATGCCGGTGGTGTTGTTCGCCCCCTTCAAGATTGCCGTGTAGGAAGCGGCGGAGGGATCGGAGGGAACTGTCACGAGAATCGCTGACTCGTTAGGCGAAACCGGCTGGATGCCCGTGTCGATCATGTCCTGCTTGTTTGCCGCGTCGCCCCAATTGTTGTTGCTGGCGATGAGGGCGCCGGTGCCGTCGTGCAATTCCAGGACCGGATCGGCGAGCGCGCCGCTCAATCCCGTCGACGGCCCGATGCCGCGAATCATGAGCCGTTTGGGTAAAGGACCGCGCATGATGAATCCACCGATGAGCACATTGTCTCCAGTCCCAACCTGCATGCGGGTGGAAAGTTGGACGAGACGGCCGGGAGCGGCGACGACGTTGACGGTGAAGTTCTGCGAAACGGTGGCGCCATCGAAATCCGTCGCCGTCACGGTGAACGTAGCGCTGCCGACCTGGTGGCCGCCGACGAGCAATTTTGTGCCGCTGACGGTTGCATCTGCGATTGCGGGATTGTTACTCATCACGGAAAAGGTCAGCGGTGAAATGTGAGAGATTGCGGGAATGGAGACGAAGTTCGAAACCGTGACGGGGCCCGTGGTGTAATTGCGCAGCGGAATGGTGTCGAAGGGCGCGCCGGCGTTAAACCGGGGCAAGGCCGCGATCGCATCAACGACTGTCATGCTGTTGTTAACGACTCGGCCGAAGACCGTGTAGGGGCCGAAATCGCCGTTTTGGGTGTGGTTTCGGATATCAAGATTGTTCGGGGGGCCACCGTTGTCCGCCAGATTGATGAACCACTGGCTCGTCGCACTGTTTGGATCAGTGCTGGCCTGCGCCATCGCGATCGTCCCGCGCCTGTTTGAAATCCCGGGCTCGTTTTGGATCGCGGGAAACGCAAGAACCGTGGTGGGCTGGGCGGGAGGAGCGGGGGAAGGAGAAGGATTCACGGTGCCGAGGTAACCGCCGCCCTGAATGACGAAACCGGGAACGGATCGATGAACGAAACTCGAAGCCAGCTGGCCATTTGTGGGATCGATCTTGAAGTATCTTCCCTGGTCCACGTAATTCAGAAAATTTGCGACGGTGATTGGTTTCTGCTGGCCGAAGAGGGCGAGATCAATTGGTCCGAGCACGGTGGTCAGGCGAATGGCCGCGCTGACGTCGGAATCGGCGAACGCGGTCGCGAGATCGATCGAGCGCCGCGGCGCGCCGGCGTATTCCGTGAAGTTCGCGATCTGACTCGTCACGACCGGAGGTGTGTTTTGCGCCGTCGCGTTAAAGGCGAAAGCAAGCAGAGCGGCAGCAATTGAGAAATGAATCCGGTTCATGGCGCAACGTTTTTACTCCATCCGGTTAAAACGCGCCAGTCCGAAGGTCTGACGGGGGATACTGGAGACGCTCACCTTTACGCCGGCTTCTTGATCTCAAGATAGGTCCGCGCCTGTACTTTCCCAGTGCCCGGCTGGATCTCTTCGATCCGCATTTGTTTCAAAAACCAGCGGCCTTCGATCTTCTGCGCGGAGACGACCTCGAAGCGTTTGGTGAGTTTGCCGTTCCAATCGTAGCCCTCCATCCGCATGAGCGCGCCGCCTTCTTTATCCACCCAGAGATACACGTTCGAGTATTGCGACTGGTGCGACGGCGCTTTCAATTCGAGCTTCCAGCAATTGCGCGTGCGAATGGAGTTCTCCCCGGCGACGCGCCCGGTCTGCCAGTAAAGAAATTTCAGCGCGAGATCCTCGTAGGTAACGCTCGTCCCCCGCACTTTGTGATCGAACTGCGCCGGGGTGACTTTCTCCACGCCGCTGCGGGTCACTTCCTCGAGTCGCGATTCGTTTTCGCCCAGGCGCAGTTGCAGCGCTTCGTCAGGATTCGAAAAGGTGTAACGAATCACCGGCCCCGTCTGCGTGAGGTGAAACGGGACTACTTTCTCGTTCTCACGGAGCTGCCCTTGCAGATCGATTTGTTGCTGCGCCTGCTGCGGGCGCACCGAGGCCAGGATCTCCCTGGCCGACGGCGGTGGCGCGCTCGCTCCGAGAGCGCTCAGCGCGGTGATGGCCATGGCGCAAATCGATCTCCAACGCGCGAAGCTGCTCCGCTTCTGCCCTTGTTTCAACCCGAGTAGCTCCGTATCGTGGCCCGCCGGTTTTGCGGCGCCGGCGTCATGGATCAGGTCATTTTTCATCTCATTAACGAACGATGGACGAGTCCAGTGCTCGACTTGTTCATGGCCGCGATCAGCAATGTCGAGATCTGGACGCCGGTGCTCATTGCGCTGGGGTTTTATGCGCTGATTTTCATGGGATTCAAGGGTCGCGCCTTTATTTTTTGCCTGCTGGTAACACTGATCGTCTCCGAACAATTTTTCGTCCGCACTTTGAAGAGCGCAATTGATCGCCGGCGACCCAAGCAGGTTCAGACGGTGCGGATGGTTCAGCTGGAGCGAACGAGTCCCGCGTTCATGACACTTTTCAAGAAGCCCACCATTCGCTTTTCCGATCAAGCCGACCAGACCAAATCCGGGCCCTCGTTTCCTTCGGGGCACGTGACGGACAACGTGATCATCGCCACGATTTGCACGCTCTTTTTCCGACGGTGGGGCTGGCTCTATTGGTTCGTCGCGGCGGCGATCGGTTATTCGCGCATCTACCTCGGCGCCCATTGGCCGAGTGATGTCATCGCGACCGCATTCATGGCGGCGGGTCAGGCGCTGCTTATGGTGGCTCTGCTGGAATTTCTTTGGCGGCGATGCGCGCCGCGGTGGGCCCCCCGGCTCTTCGCGCGGCACCCCAGTTTGCTCGGCGAGGCGAATCCATGAGCAACACGAGAGCGGTTTGGTTGTTCGTCCTCGGGCTGACCGCGATACGTCTTGCGCTTCTCGGCACGACCGATCTCACGTTTGACGAGGCCCATTACTGGATGTGGTCGGAGCGCCTCGCGCCGTCCTATTTCAGCAAAGGGCCCGGAATCGCCTTCGCGATCCGGGCCGGGACCGCGATTTTCGGCGACACCGAATTCGGTGTCCGCTTCTGGAGCCCGATCCTCGGCGCGGCCACCAGCTTGCTGCTTTATTATTTCACGCGGCGCCTCTTCAACGCGACGGTGGGATTCTGGGCCGTGCTCGCCGTCAACGCGGTTCCGCTTTTCAACGTCGGCAATGTCCTCATGACGATCGATCCGCTCTCGATCGTTTTCTGGGTGGCGGCCATGTATACATTTTGGCTAGCCCTCGAGCGCAGTCCGAATTTCTCCTGGCACTGGCCGTTGACCGGTCTGCTCGTCGGGATCGGATTCCTTTGTAAATACACGAACGCCTTCGAGCTTCTCTCCATTGTGCTCGTGCTCGCGCTCGTCCCGCGTCTCCGCCGGGAATTCAAGCGGCCCGGCCTCTATTTGCTTCTCGCCACTTTTGCCCTCTGCACGCTGCCGCCGATCATCTGGAACGCGCAACACGCATGGATCACGCTGGCGCATTTGCGTTCGCGCGGCAGCCTGGATCACTCCATCGGCCTTCATCCACGCGAGTTGCTCGGATTTCTCGCCGCGCATTTTTTCTTTTTTTCGCCGCTGCTCTTTCTGGGGCTCGCCTGGGCCGTCATCGCGAATTGGCGCCGCGCGCGCCAGCAGTTCAAGGTGCTCTTTCTTGTTTGGTTCGGACTGCCGGTCTTTGCCTTTTATTTCCTCATGTCGATCAACAAGCAGGCCGCGCCGAACTGGGACGTTCTCGCGTTTGTCAGCTGGGGCGTGCTGGCGGCCGCTTATTGGCACGAGCGGCTGACCGCGAGCGCGGGAATGAAAAAGTTTCTCGCGGTTGCCGTCCTGGTCGGACTCACCATGAGCTTGCTCGCGCTCGATACCGATATTATGCGAAGCATGGGCGTTCGGATTCCGCGACGCGATCCCGCGGATCGAGCGCGCGGTTGGAAATCGTCCGCTCGCGCGGTGGAAAAATTACGCGGCGAGTTCGAGTCGCAACTGGGAGAACGACTTTTCCTGATCGCCGATCAGCGCGATCGTGCTTCGGAGTTATCCTTTTATCTGCGCGACAAACGCGTGGAAGGCCCCGGGCATCCGCCGGTTTACATCGTCGAGTCGCAGGACATTTTGAACCAGTTTTCCTTCTGGCCGCGCTACGATGAATTTGTCGAAGCGCTGCCGAATGTCCCGAAACCGGACGGCGAAGTTTACACGGAGGAGAGCGGGATCAATCCCTTCGAGGGGCGCAGCGCTCTTTATGTCCAGAGCTCGCGGACCAACGAGCTTCCGCACAATATTCGCGCGGCGTTTCAGTCCACGGAACAGGTTGCCACCATCGAGGTGCGCCGCTTCGGCGCCAAAATGCGCGAATGGCAGGTTTTTCTTTGCCGGAATTACCGGACTTTGCCGCTATGAACGACGGAACTGGTTCGCCCGCGGTCTCGGTCGTCGTCCCGTTGTTCAACGAGGAAGAGAATGTGCCGATTCTGCAATCCGAGCTGACCGCTGCGCTGACCGCTCTCGATTACGAAATCATCTTTGTGGACGATGGATCCAGCGATCGAACCGTGGAACGGATCGCGCCTGGGCCGCGAACCCGGGTGCTGCGATTCGAGAAAAACGCCGGGCAGAGTGCAGCGCTTTATGCCGGTTTGCACAGCGCGCGCGGAGGAACGGCGGTGCTTATCGACGGCGACCTGCAAAACGATCCCGCCGATATTCCAAGATTGCTTGCGGAGATCGAGCGCGGCGCCGATCTGGTTTGCGGCTATCGCGCACAGCGAAAAGACACATTTGTTAAGCGGGGGACCAGTCGAGTCGCCAATTTTGTCCGCAGCAGATTCACGAAGGATGGCGTGCGCGACACAGGATGCACGTTGAAGGCGATGCGTCGCGAATGCATCGGCGCGCTGCTCCCGTTCAAGGGAATGCATCGGTTTATCCCGGCGTTGGTGAAAGGCGCCGGGTTTCGGCTAGTGGAGATTCCCGTGAATCATCGCCCGCGGAAATTTGGCCAGAGCAAATACGGCCTCGGCAATCGCGCCATTCGCGCCACTGTGGACATGTTCGGCGTGCGCTGGCTGCTCTCGCGCCGGCTTGACTACAAAATCAGGTAGGGACGCCTTTCCGAGGCGTCCGACTATTTGATCATCCAGCGTCCAGGACAGAGAAGTCGGACGCCTCGGAAAGGCGTCTCTACCTGGAGGCTAGTAACGCTCCGCCTTGATCCCGCGCTTCGCGAGCTGCACCTGAAGACTGTCGGGGCCGGCCAGGTGAGCGGCGCCGACTGCGATTTGGTGAACGCCCGAGCCCTTCAGGATCTCGGCGATTTTTTCGCTCCAGGCGATATTGCGTTGAACGAGAAGCTTCTGGTACAGCGCCGGCGCTTCCTTCTTGAACTCGTTCACGAGCATCTTGCCAATTGTCTCATTGTCTCCATCCATCCAAGCCTTGGCCAGTTTTTCGAGTTGAGCGATTCCCTTCTCTACGTCGTCGATGGTTTGTTCGAGAAAGGCGATCTGGTCCGATTCCGGAAGATCAGCGAGAAATCGAACCTGCTCTTCCGCAGTTTCGAATCCGTGGATCTTGTCGCCCTCCTTCTCCGCCTGCGCCTTGAGCAGGTGATCAACTCCAGCGTTCGGATCGTAACCCGCCTTTAGGAAAGGCAGGATCGAGAATGTCAGTGCGGCCATCCACGGCCGCATCGGCTCGAAGCTCTCTGGAGGAACGCCATAAGTGGCCGCGACCTTGGCTAACTTTTCCCTCTGGACGGAATTTAGCTTGCTCGAGAGCGTTTTCTCCGGGTCCATGCCGTACTGTGTGATGAGCGGCAGAGCGCTTGCTTGGTCATCGATGTTGGCCACTTCCAGCCAGAGCTCGCTGCTTTCCGTCACGGCCTTCTTCACCTTCGCCGCATTCCATTCCGTCTCATGCCGGAGGAGGTGCACGGTGCCAATCAGGTAAATGGTGGAATCCTTGTCCCGGATCACCCACATCGCGGGCTCGGCCCTCGCAGGCACAGCGAGGAGGAGGGGCGCGGCGACGGCGCTGAGCAGCCAGATGCGCGCGCATTGCCAGCGGGAAGTAATGAGATGGTTCATAATAAATTGTCAGCCGCGGGTTATCCGGCTCTTTCGCCCCAGGATAAGCAAGTGCGAGGCCCAGCCGGGTTTCCCCTTTCCTAGAGGCCAAATGACGCTTGTCATCCGAAGTCCTCAAGATAAGCTTTCGCTCCCAATCGGGAACCGCGCATGTCCCTGGCCAGTCTACTTTCCGCCGAGCAAATCATCCCCGAGATGAAGGCGACGGAGCGTTGGTCGGCCATCGTCGAGCTGATCGATCTTCTCGTCAGCCTCGGCAAGATCAAGACCGAGGACCGCGAAAGTATCCTGGCGTCACTGAAACAGCGCGAGGAAACGATGAGTACCGGCATCGGTTTCGGCATCGCCATCCCGCACGCTTCCTCCGATCGGATCGAGGAAGTGGTTGCGTCCTTCGGCCGCTCTTCGCAAGGGATTGAGTTCGACGCGCTCGATAACGCGCCGGTCAAATTCGTCGTGCTCTTCATCGTGCCGAAGAATCAATTTCAAACCCACCTGCGCACTCTCGCTTCGATCGCAAAGTTTTTGAACGACCGGAGCGTTCGCGAAAGTCTCGGCACCGCTCAGTCGGCCGACGAGATTCTCGCGATCTTTCGCGACCGTTCGCAAAAATAACGGCGGATGGAAACGTTCCAGGCGCTTCTCACGCGGAAGCTGGCCGAAGCGCTGACTGCGGCTGACTTGCCTCAAGCCGGCGCAGTCACGCCGGCGACCGATGCGCGTTTCGGCGATTATCAAACCAACGCCGCGCTCGTTCTGGCCAAACAGCTCGGAGAAAATCCGCGCACGCTCGCGCAGAAGATTGTCGATCATCTTGCGGTCGGCGAATGGTGTGATCCGCCGACAATCGCCGGCGCCGGCTTTATCAACCTGACGCTTCGGCCCGAGACCATCGCGGCCAAAACGGCGGAGCTGCTGCGGGACGAGCGGCTCGGAGTCGAGAAGGTCGCTGTGACCAAACGCATCGTGATCGATTTCGGTTCGCCGAACGTGGCGAAGCCGATGCACGTAGGACACATTCGCAGCACCGTCCTGGGTGACGCGCTCGCGCGGATCGCGTCCTTCCTCGGCCACGAGGTCATCCGCGACAATCACATCGGCGATTGGGGCACTCAATTCGGGATGGTCATTTACGGCTGGAAGAATCTGCTCGATCGCGCGGCCCTGGAGCGTGATCCGATTGGCGAGCTGGTGCGCATTTACAAAGAGACCAACGAAAAAGCGACGGCCGATCCCAAAGTGCGGGAGGCCGTTCGCGAGGAATTGGTCAAACTCCAGGCGGGGCACGCGGAGAATGTCTCGATTTGGAAAGAGACGGTCGATCTTTCCCTGAAGGAGTTCGAACGCGCTTATCAGGTTTTGGATATTCATTACGACATCCAGCGCGGCGAAAGTTTCTACAACGACCGCCTGGCCGCGGTGGTCGACCGCTTGCTCAAAGCGAAAATCGCCGAGATCAGCGAAGGCGCGGTATGCGTTTTCTTCCCCGACATTCCCGAGCTGGCGGAAAGGCCGGCCATCATTCGCAAGAGCGACGGTGGTTTCAATTATGCGACCACGGACGTCGCGACAGTGGATTATCGAATCCAGGATTTGAAGGCAGATACGGTTTGGCTGGTCGTCGGCGCGCCGCAAATCCTGCACTTCAAACAAATCATCGCGATCGCGCGTCGCGAAGGTTACACGGCCGATTTTCGCCATATTACCTTTGGCAGCATTCTCGGCGAGGACCGCAAGCTGATGAAAACGCGCTCGGGGGAGAACGTGCCGCTGCGCGATTTGCTCGATGAGGCGGTCCAACGCGCCCACAAGATTATCGAAGAGAAAAACCCTGACCTGAGCGAGTCGGAAAAGATCGAGATCGCCCAAAAGGTCGGTATTGGGGCGGTGAAATATTACGATCTCTCGCAATACCGGATGACCGATTACATTTTTTCCTGGGACCGGATGCTATCCTTCCAAGGAAATACGGCGCCTTATTTGCAGAACGCGTACGTTCGCATTCGCTCGATTTTCCGGAAAGCCGGCGAAGAATTTGTCTCGGCGAAGAAACTCGTGCTGGCCGCGCCGGAGGAAAAAAATCTTGCCACCCGGCTCTGT
>JBEEHC010000032.1:0-16056 GCA_041167205.1 Verrucomicrobiota bacterium | reverse complement strand
CCGGTCTATCAGGCCGGAACGCTGTCGGGTAATCCGCTCGCCATGGCCGCGGGGCTCGCGCAGCTCCGTGAACTGGAGCGGCTCGATGGTTGGAAAATGCTGGAGACGGCGGGCCAGAAATTCGAAGAAGCCGCGCGCGGAACGCTCCGCGATTTGAAGATGCCCTGGGTGTTTCATCGGGTCGGTTCGATGTTCTGCCTCTTCTTCACGCCGGACCCGGTGAGCGATCTCGCCAGCGCCAAACGAAGCGACCTGACAAAATTCGCGAGCTTCTTCCGGGGCTGCCTCGATCGCGGAGTTTACTTTGCCCCTTCTCAGTTCGAGAGCGCATTTATCTCCATCGCCCATCAGGATTCCGATCTGGAGGCCACGGCGCGAGTCATGCGCGAAAGTCTGGCGGCGCTGTAGCCGCGGCCGGGTGGGCCGCGTCATCGTTGCTGAAATCCGCTCTCCGCAATTCAAAATCTTTGCGTCGTCGCGCCGCTTGGACTATCAGACTCCCGCTGTGAGCTTTGCTTCCTCGGGACCGATTCGCGCGGTCGCGAAATTTTTCTTTGAAGGCGATCGAAAATTCTTCGTCAAGGGCGTCACCTACGGGCCGTTCAAACCGGACGCGGAAGGGCATTACCTCGGCCCGCGTGAGCAGGCGGAACGCGATCTCGCGCAGATGCGGGAAGCAGGATTGAACGTCGTCCGGATCTATCACGTCCCGCCTCTCTGGTTTTTGGATTGTTGCGCGGCGGCGGGAATGCGCGTCCTGATCACGCTGCCCTGGGCGAAACATGTGGAGTTTCTGGGCCGGAAGACGCGGGATGAGATCGTCGCGATGGTTGAATCGGCGGTGGCCACGAACCGAGGTCATCCGGCGATCTTCGGTTATCTCGTGGGCAACGAGATTTCGAGCACGATGGTGCGGTGGCTGGGCGTGAGGCGCGTGACGGAATTTGTCGAGCACCTGATTCGCATCGGGCGCGAGGCCGACCCGAATGTTCTCTTCTCTTATGCGAGCTACCCGCCGACAGAATTTCTTCTGCCGCAGAACAGCGATTTCTCCTGCTTCAACGTCTATCTTCACAACCAGCGAGACTTCGAGCGCTATCTGCTGCGCCTGCAAAATCTCTCGGAAGACCGCCCCCTCATCCTGGGAGAATTCGGCATGGACACGATTCGCCACACGGAAGAAGAGCAGGCGGAAATGCTCGGCTGGCATGTCGATAGCGTGGTGAAATGCGGGCTGGCCGGCACCGTCTTTTTTACCTGGACGGACGAATGGTTCACCGGCGATCAGGAGATCACCGATTGGGCCTTTGGAATCGTGACGCGAACGCGCGAGCCGAAAAAAGCATTTCTCGCTTTGCGCGAAAAGCTGGGACGGGACAACGCGGCGCTGCCGCATCGCCCGTTGCCCAGCGTGCCGTTCGTCTCCGTGATTGTCTGCTCCTACAACGGAGCGAAAACGCTGGCCCTATGTCTGGAGTCGTTAGGCAAGATCGATTATCCCAACTTCGAAGTCATTCTGGTGGACGATGGCTCGACTGACGAGACCCGCGAAATCGCCGCCCGCTTTCCGGACGTCCGTTATTTCTATCAAACCAATCATGGTTTGAGTCATGCTCGGAACCACGGCGCCGCCGTCGCCCAAGGCGAAATTTTCGCCTATACCGACTCGGACTGCATGGCCGATCCGGATTGGCTCTATTATCTCTTGAGCACGCTCTTGAGCGGCAATTATGCCGGGGTGGGTGGTCCAAATGTTTCTCCGCCCGCGCGGAACTGGGTGCAAGCCTGCGTCGCCGCCGCCCCGGGCGGACCGAGTCACGTCCTCCTGACGGACATCGTGGCCGAACACATTCCGGGGTGCAATATGGCGTGGTACCGCTGGGCGTTTGAAAGCATCGGTGGGTTCGATCCGGAGTACCACAAGGCCGGCGACGATGTCGATTTTTGCTGGCGGGTCCAACAGGCCGGACACGAGATCGCTTTCAGTCCGACGGCGCTGGTCTGGCATTATCGCCGGTTCACTTTGCGCGCGTTTCGCAAACAACAGGAAGGTTACGGCGAGGCTGAATCAATGCTTCGTTTCAAGCACCTGATCTTCTTCGGCCCGACCGGCACGGCCAAGTGGCGCGGGCAAATTTATGGGACGCCTCGCTTCAGTTGGTTCATTAACCGGCCCATCATCTATCACGGAATTTTTGGCGAAGGACTTTTCCAGTCGATTTATCCCACGCCGCAATCGGATGTCGCGGGATACTTGAGCAGCATTGAATGGTTCGCGCTGACCGTTTTCCTTTTTGGCCTCGGGATCTTTCTGCCCGCGCTTCGTATCGTTCCCTATTTGATGTTCGGCGGCACGCTTTGCGTTGCGATTTCTTATATGCTGCGCGCGCGAATCGAACCGAAGTTCGACACCATCGCGGCCCGTCTCCTCGTGACGTTTCTCGCCTTTGCCCAGCCACTGGTGCGTGGATGGTCGCGCTATTTCACCTGGCTTCATTTCAAACGGACACCGCGCAAAGTCATTAGCGCGCACGAGCATTTACCGGCCGGCGCGGAGTTCGCCGGGAGTTTGCGGCGGAGGAGTTATTGGAGTGAGGAGGGCAAGGACCGCCATCATCTGCTCGGCGCGATCTTTACCCTCCTCAACGAGGAAGACTGGCGCTATTCCACCGATACCGGCTGGAATGAATGGGACATTCAGATTTACGGGAACTTTTGGTGGAGCGTTGTGCTGCAAAGCGTGACCGAATATCACGGCGGATTGAAATGCTTGACGCGCGCCGGCCTTCGCTATCGGTTCGTGACCACGACGATAATCATCAATCTCGTCGCGCTCAGTCTTCTGGTTTACCGGCAACTGAACGTCGGCCACGCCGAGCCCTGGCTCATCGCCATTTATTTTTGTTTTCTCATTTTCCTGGGGATTCGCGCCCGCCGGTTAAAACATCGCGTGGCGGAACTGATCGATCTGGCCGCTTATCGGGCCGGGCTTCAGCGCATTCTTCGTCGCAGCGTTCCAGTTGAAACGCCCTTAATAAAAACTGCGCCGAAGGTTGAGGTCGGGTAGGTCAGGACGGGAGCCAATGCGCCGCCCGCAGCTTCTTCGTTTCTCGATCGCATTGGCGGCTGAAATTCTCTGCTGCGCCGCGCTGAATTTGTTTGACGATTGGACGCTCGAAGAGATGCCGGTCAAGTTTGTCGCCGCGGCCATGCTCTGCGGCATCGCCTGCCTTTTCGCGGTCAAGGAATTTCCTGTTCTGACCAGCCGGCGCACTCAAGCACTCGTTTTCTGGGGCGTTGCCATCGCCTTGCGCTTGATCGCCATACCGCTGACGCCGGGTGACGATCTGTGGCGGTACCAGTGGGAAGGGAAAATTCAGCAGGCAGGTTTCAATCCGTATGTTCATGCGCCGGACGACCCAAAACTCGAGCCGGTCCGCGCCGAGTTTCCGGAGTGGCAGAAGATTAATCATCGCGATTTCCGCGCGATCTACCCGCCCGGCGCGGAGCTTCTCTTTGCGGGGCTCAGCAGAATTTCCGATCGGCCTTTCCTCTACAAGATCCTTTTCACCGGCGCGGATCTGGGGACGATCGCCGTGCTCTTGCTTTTGTTAGGCGGAGCGTCGCGCTACGCGGATGCGGCTTGGTACGCCTGGAATCCGCTGGTCGTTTATAGCTTCGCCGGCGCGGCTCATTTCGACAGCTTGATGATCTGCCCGATGACCGCCGGAATTCTCTTCCTCACTCGCTTCGAAGCCGCGACGGATTCACGGAGGAAATGGTTTCTCGCTCTCGCCGCCTCCGTAGCCTTCGGCGTCGCTATCTCGATGAAGCTCGTTCCCGTCCTCCTTCTCTTGTCCTGCGTGTTCGCGCTCGGTTTCCGCGCCATCACTCTCGTCGTCAGCGTGGGGATTCCGGCGCTCCTGAGTACGTTTTACGGTTATCCGAAAATCGACATCTGGGAGTCGTTAGGTCGTTTCGCTTATGTGACAAGATTGAACGATCTCTTTTGGTGGCTCATTGAGGAAACGGTCTGGCCGAACCCGCATCAGAAAAATTATCATTACAACGTCATCCTGGTTATCTGCGTTGCGCTGGTTTCCTTGCTGTTTTGGCGAAACTGGAAGCGCGGGATGATTTGGGCGTTCGGGATTGCGCTTGTCCTGAGTCCGGTTTTGCATCCGTGGTACTGCACCTGGATTCTGCCCCTCGCCGCCTGGCGACGCGCCTACGCGTGGTTCGTTTTCTCCGTCACCCTCTTCGCCTATTTTTTGTTTTGGAATGAACGGCTATTTGCCTTGCCCTGGCACGCGGAGCCCTGGATGCGGGCGATCATTATCGTCCCGAGTCTTGCTGCAGCCATCCTCTTCGGCATCCGAAAACGGCGGGCTGCAGCGGACTCGACGAATTCGTAAGCGGTCAGGGATTGCCGGGGATCTGCCGCATCGCTTCCGCAAAGTCCGAGGGGACGGGCGCTTCGAATACCATCACGTCCGCCGTGCGCGGGTGGCGGAACGCGAGCTTCCATGCGTGCAGCATTTGACGGGGAAAAGCTCCGGCATGTTTGCCACCATAGAGTTTATCGCCAAGCACCGGGTGGGCGAGGTGATGGAGATGCACTCGTATCTGATGCGTGCGGCCACTGTGGAGCGTGCATTCCAACAGGCTCATGCCTGCACCGGCGCGCAGGACGCGATACTCGGTCTTGGCCGCCCGTCCCTGCCGGCGAGCGATGCTCATCCGCTGCCGATGCACCGGGTGCCGGGCGATGGCTTTGTCGATCACTCCACTCGATTTCCGCGGAATGCCCGCCACCAGCGCGAGATAGATTTTCTGCATTGTGCGCGCGGCAAATTGCTTCGATAGATCGCGGTGGGTCGAATCGTTTTTGGCCACGACGAGAACACCGCTCGTATCCTTGTCGAGTCGGTGAACAATTCCTGGGCGCTCTTTTCCGCCGATGCCCGAAAGGTTTTTGCAATGGGCTAGCAGGGCGTTTACCAGCGTGTGCTGTTGGTGGCCCGCGCCGGGATGCATGACCAAACCAGCCGGCTTGTTCAGCACGAGCAGGTCGTCATCTTCAAACAGAATCTCGAGCGCCATCTGCTCTGGCCTGGCTTCGGTTTTTTCCAGAGCAGGCTCGGTCAGCTCCACCACGTCGCCCGCGCGCACGAGATCGCGTGGTCGAGGCGGCTTTCCGTTCAGCCTAACGAATCCCCCGCGGATCAAGGTTTGAAGGCGCGCCCGGGAAAAATCGGTGAGCTCGAGCGCGAGAAAACGATCCAGCCGCAAGCCGGCACGCTCGCGCTCGACGGTGCGCGCGATCATCACCAAGCCCTGGAAACGCAAGGCACCGCCAGCGACGCCTTCGACAAAGACGAAGCACCACGTGACTGCCGGCCACGCGACCTGGCAGAATTCCTACCAGGGGCCATTCACGCCCCGCAAATAAACACTCGATTAGTGATGACTGATCTGGATCCCCGGATAGCGCGCGAGTTGATCCGCAATCGGTTGACTGCCGTTCCGGTCCATTTCTCTTTGGTCGATGGTCGTAATCGGACCGTTGTTCCCGACCGTAATGATGTTGCGCTTCTTCACCCTTTGCTTCAGATGGGAGCCGGTAATGGTCACGTACTCGTAGTCGGCATTATCCTTCTGACTTTTCTGCTCGACCACGGGCCGATCAGCCATGGCAGACCCAATAGTCAGCGCGCCGATAGTCACACCCAGTATTAACCGTTTCATGCGAACAAATTACGCGCGCATTGACACCTGGTCAAATGAGCGATCGATTTGAAAATCGAGCGTTCCGCCCCTCGCTGCTGTCCAACAATGGCACCCGCGCAAGTTTACAGCCGAATCGACGATGCTAGGTTACCGCCTCTCGACTCGCTGCGTCGCGCGCGAGGCGCCATCTCATGAGCCAAAATCCGCCATTTCCATCGCCAGAAGAACTGAAAGCCAAGCTCTCCGAATTCATGAAAACGAATTTCGGCGACAAGGTTTCTTTTGCGACCTACACCGAGCCGGAGACCGTTGAGGCCGGGGCGGAGGAAAAGCCGAAACGAAATGACGACGAGCAATTCGTCTTCGATTTTCTGCCCCGCGACATCAAAGCGCACCTCGATCGGTTCGTGATCAAGCAGGACGAAGCGAAGAAGGTCCTCTCGATCGCGGTCTGCGATCATTACAACCACGTTAATTATTTGCGCCGGCTGGAAAAAGAAGATGCCGCGCGCGCCGAAGAAACGGAATACGCCAAGCAAAACGTAATCCTGGTGGGGCCAACCGGCGTCGGAAAAACCTATCTCATCAAACACATCGCGGAACTGATCAAAGTTCCTTTCGTCAAAGCGGACGCGACGAAGTTTAGCGAGACGGGATACGTGGGTGGCGACGTCGAGGATCTCGTGCGCGAGCTGGTGGACAAAGCCGATGGAGACGTGGAACTCGCGCAATTCGGCATCATTTACATCGACGAGATCGACAAGATCGCAGCGGCGGGAAATTTGGTGGGGCGCGATGTCAGTGGACGCGGCGTCCAAACCACCCTGCTCAAGTTGATGGAAGAAACCGACGTCCCTCTGCGGAGCGCAAACGATTTGCAGGCGCAACTTCAGGCAGCCTTCGAATTTCAGAGGCGGGGTGGGAAAGCGAGAAGGGAAACGATCAGCACGCGGCACATCCTTTTTGTCGTGAGTGGCGCGTTCGATCGTTTGAAACAGCAGGTCTCACGACGCCTCGCACAAGGGCAGATTGGATTCAATGCTGAGCCCAGGCCTGTGATGGACAACGAATTGTTTCAGTACGTCACGACTCAGGATTTCATCGAGTACGGGTTCGAGCCGGAATTCATCGGCCGGCTGCCGGTCCGCGTCGTCTGCGAGGAATTGATCGCGGACGATCTTTACCAGATCATGAAGTTCTCGGAGGGCAGCATCCTGCGACAGTACGAACGTGCCTTCCGCGCTTACGGGATCGAAATCAGCTTCGAGGATGAAGCGCTGCGTTTGATGGCGGAAGCGGCGGCGAAGGAGAAAACCGGCGCGCGTGGACTTCTCACCGTCTGGGAAAAATTGTTTCGCGATTATAAGTATTACCTGGCCGGCTCCGGTCTCAGCCAATTACGCATCTCGGAGGAACTCGTGCGGGAGCCCAAACGGGTGCTCGATCGTCTCATGGCGGAAGGGCACAAACACGAGGAAGCCGCTTTGGAACAGAGTGCGCGCACCTTTGCGGAACATTTTGGAAACGAGCACGGACTCGAGATTGTCTTCGACGAAGCTGCTCTCGCGCGCCTGATCGAACGGGCGCAGGCCGAGCGCATGACCATGCCGGAACTCTGCGCCCACCTCTTTAAGGATTACCAATTCGGACTCAATCTCATTCGGAAAAACACCGGGCAAAAAGCTTTCATCCTGCGTCGCGAAGCGGTCGATGCGCCGGATAAATTCTTGAGCGAGCTGGTGGTGCAGTCTCACTATCCGCTTGCACCAGCCGAAAAGAATTGAGAGCAATCAACAGATGAAACGGTCTCTTCTCTCGGCGCTCATCATCGGCCTGATCGCAGGGGGGATCGTTATGGGTTTGCATCGTAGTGGCGTGCTCCTCCGGCCGGAGCTGGCGATTTCCGATCTTCTGTCGCGTCCGGCCACCACAAGGATGGTGAGCGATAAGTGGCACTATGTTTTCGTTTTCATTTTGGCCCTTGGCGTGTCCTGGATGACTTTAGTAACCGCGCGTCGCGCTCGGCTCGCGGGAATCCTCGCAATTCTGCTCGTCGAGTTGGCGGGAGTCGCCTGGGTCTGTTCCCTTTATCAGGTTCTCTTTCAGCCCCTGCCGTCCATTGCTGGAACGGCACTCGGCTTTCTCCTGCCGATTGGATTCCTGGAATTAGTCGGATTCGCCCAGCGCCGCCGCGAGCGCGCGCCTGTATTGTCCGTCGAAGCGATTGCGGCAAAACCGCGGGCTCGCGCCAAACGCGCGGACCTCGCGCCCGAGTCCGTTGCACAAGCCTGTGAAGTGACGGCGGTCGTTTGCGATATCGCGAACAAGCACGATCTCGCGGAGGAATGCGAGCCCGCTGTCTTCGCGGAAATCACGGAGAAATTTCTGGCGCACGCCACGGAGGCATTTCGCAAGGCGGGTGCTTACATCGAGTCGGCCGGCGGCGAAGGCGTTGTGGCCATCTTTGGTTTTCCGGAGAGCGATAGACAGCACGCGGAAAAAGCAACGCGCAAAGCGATGGCGCTGACCCAGGCCTTTTCTGATTCCAGTAAATCCGGCAAGTCCGACGCGCCGACAACCATCGGTGTGCATGCGGGTGTCAGCTCGGGAATCATGATCATGGCGCCCGTGAAAAACAATGGCCAGCGCAGCATGCTCGCAACCGGCGAGCCGGTGGAGTTGGCGCGGCGATTCTGCATCGCAAATCGCTTTTATGGTTCCCGCGTTCTGCTCGGGCCGCGCACCTTTGAGCTTGCCAGCAAGATTCTCGTGGCGCGACCCATCGATTTCTTGAGCGGTGTGGATGTGCGTGAACGGCACGAAATTTACGAGCCGGTGGCGCTGGCCCTCGAGGCCTCACGGGACCAGATCACGCGGCGCGACGCGTTCTGGAATGGCGTCGTGCTTTATCGGGAAAAACGGTGGGCCGAAGCGTACTCGCAATTTCAAAATGCCCGCGGCCCGGAAGGTGAAGAAGATCGCCCGTTGCAATTGTATCTCCGCCGGCTCGAGCCACTCGCCTTGCAGCTAACCAATACGCCGCTGGACGAGTAAGGGGCCGCCGGTTTTGAGGAAAACGGAATACCCGTCGGCGATTCGGGATTTGATCGTGCAATTGCGGCAAATGCCCGGGATCGGACCGCGCTCCGCGGAACGCATTGCCTTGTGGATAGTGCAATCGCGTGGCGACCAGCCGGAGAATATTGCGCGTGCCATCACCGCAACACGGCAATCGGTGCGGCCGTGCCCACGCTGCGGATTCTTTACCATGGAAGAGATTTGTGGAATTTGTTCCGACACATCACGCGCCCCGGATCTGCTTTGCGTGGTCGAGCAGCCGACTGATATTCTGCCCCTGGAAAAAACGGGTGCGTTCCGCGGACGTTACCACTCGTTAGGCGGGCGCATTTCGCCACTCGATCACGTTGGTCCCGATGATTTGCGGATCAAGGAATTGGTCGCGCGCGTCGAACAGGAGAAATTTTCCGAGATCATTCTCGCCCTCGCCGCCGACGTCGAAGGGGAAGCAACGACCAATTATCTCGTCGAGCTGCTGAAGCCGTTTCCCGTCAGTTTGACTCGCATCGCGCACGGATTACCCGCCGGCGGCGGCCTCGAGTCCGCGGACGAACTGACGCTTTATCAAGCGCTCTCCGGACGAACGAAGCTTTGAAGAAAGTGACATGTGACGCGTGACGAGAGACGTAAACACCAGCAGCGCTCACCCCAACTTGTCACTTGTCACTCGTCACATGTCACTCTTTCTTCCCTGATGTCCTGCGCGAAAATCGATCCGGCGTTGCACCAGGCGCAGAAACCGCCCTGGATCAAAGTTCGATTGCCGTCGAATCCGGTATTCTTTTCCACAAAGGCGCTCATCTCGGATTTGCGGCTGCATACCGTCTGCGAGAGCGCGCAGTGCCCGAACCGCTGGGAATGCTGGAGCCAGGGCACCGCGACGATGATGATTGCGGGCGAACGCTGCACCCGGGCCTGCGGCTTTTGCGCCGTGACCACCGCCAAACCGTTCGCGCTGGAAGAGGACGAACCGCAGCGCGTCGCGGAGGCTGTGCGCCGGATGGGTTTGAAGCATGTTGTCGTTACCGCCGTCGCGCGAGATGATTTGAAAGATGGCGGCGCGAATCATTTTGCGCGCACGATCGAAGCCATTCGCGCGATGGATCCCTCGGTCGTCATCGAAGTTTTGGTTCCTGACTTCCATGCCCAAGCATGGTGCATCCAAATCGTCCTCGAGGCCGCGCCAGACATCTTCAATCACAACATGGAGACGGTCGAACGGTTGACGCCGGCGGTGCGTTCGCGCGCGAAATATCGGACGTCGCTCGATGTCTTGCGCAAAGCGAAGGAACTTTCTCCTAAAGTCGTCACAAAAAGCGGTGTGATGCTCGGGCTCGGCGAAAAGGAGCCGGAGCTTTTTCAGACGATGGACGACCTGCGCGAGATCGGCTGCCAGGTGCTCACGTTGGGTCAATATCTCCGGCCAACTCCGCAGCATCTTCCAGTAATCGAGTTTGTCCCGCCGGAACGCTTCGATGCCTACGGTGAGATCGCCCGTGCGAAAGGTTTCGAGCACGTGGCTTCCGGTCCGCTCGTGCGCAGCTCCTATCACGCGGCCGATTTTCACCCGGTAGTTCGGTAATGGCGGCGTCCTCGGACGAGACGATCGACCGCAGGACGGTTGCGGCGGTCATTCCCGCTTATCTCGAAGAAAAGCATATCGCCGATGTTGTTCGGCACACGCTACAACAGCTCGACCACGTTCTGGTCATTGATGACGGTTCAGCCGATTCGACCGCGGCCACCGCGCGAAATGCGGGAGCCGAAGTCATTGTCCATCCGCAGAACCTCGGGAAAGGCGAATCGATCAAAACGGGTTTGCGTCATTGGCTCGACCGCAACTTTATTTACGCCGTTATTCTCGATGGCGATGGCCAGCATTTGTCCGAAGAGATCGCGCGTTTTCTCGAAGCCGCCTCTGCGACCCGCGCCGAACTCTTGCTCGGCACGCGGATGAGCGACGTCCGCGAAATGCCTCTCGTGAGGCGTTGGGTCAATCGCTACATGAGCAACAAGATCAGCCGCCTTTGCGGGCAGCCAATTCCCGATACGCAATGCGGCTTTCGCATGGTGCACCGCAGCCTCATTCCGGATTTGCTCGGAGGCGCCGAGCGCTTCGATTACGAAACGGAAATGCTCATCCTGGCCAGCCGCAAAGGTTGCCGGGTCGAATCAGTTCCGATCACCACGGTTTATTCCGACGAAGTGAGCAGCATCCACCCCGTGCGCGACACCATCCGCTTTTTCAAGCTCATACGGCGCTACGAAAGAATGGAGGTCTGATTCTTAGACCAGCCCACGCCGCCGGAAGTCGCCCATGTTTCCGCCGGTCGACCGCTCGATCAGATCGATGGTGAATTTCAGGAGGCAAACTTCCCAAGCGTCGTCCACGCCTTGAATCACGGCGCTGAGCGGTTCTTCGGAATGTTCGACCTTTAGCTTGGTCCGTGCGATGACGGCGTCCATGGTGTCGCGCACGGTGTTCTCGGTGACATCCGTTTTCCGAAACTGAAATCCGTAACGAAGCACGGCCACATCGCGCGCGTGCTCGCGCAATTGGTCGACGTATTTTTGCGCCTTTTCTCCGAAACCATCGAGCAAGAGGCGGCAGTAGTGTTCGGGCGTCAGGATCTGTGGCCGCTCGGCGTGAATTCTTCCATCGCGAACACGCACTTCGTTGACCTGATCCATCAACTCCGAGATCAGATAAAAACGAAAGCTCGTGCTCCCGAAACTGGCGATCTGGTGTTCCGGCGCGAGGATGACGCGCGTGTTTTCGATCGCGTACTGGAAATCGTCTTGGGTCATTCTGCCGCGCCCAACATAGGCTAGGCGGCGGAATCCGCGAATGGAACCGCGGTCGGCGGGCGATCGCGGCCGGAATGCCATCGGTGAACTGCTTCGGCGGTGAAGATGGCGAGCGCGGCCCAGATGAGACTGAAGGTGATCAGATGATTGTGGGTAAAAGGTTCGTGATAGAGAAAAACACCGAGGAGGAAACTACCGGTCGGTGCGAGGTATTGGAGGAAGCCGATGGTCGTCATTCGAAGATGCCGCGCGGCATGTCCGAACCAGACAAGAGGCAGACCCGTGACGACACCAGTGCTGATCAGGAGTAGTGCGAGCGACCAATGCGCCGGCCCGAAGGTCAGCGTGCCGGCGCGTTGCAGATAGAGCAGATAGATGAGGGCGAGGGGAGTGAGCAGCGTGGTCTCTAGGAAAAGGCCGGGGATGGGACGGGTCCCGGATTTCTTGCGCAGCAAACCGTAGATCCCGAATGAGACGCAGAGGATAATGGCGATCCAGGGAAACGTTCCAAAACGGAGGGTGAGGTTGAGGACACCGGCCAGAGCGAGCAGGACGGAGACAAGCTGCCAGCGCGTCAAACGTTCGCGCAAGAAAATCGCGCCGAAGAGAACATTGACCAGGGGCGTCATGAAATATCCCAGGCTGGTTTCGACTACGCGGCCGACGTTTACGGCCCAAATAAAGAAGAGCCAGTTGATTGACAGCGAGAATCCGCTGGCCAGGCAATAGAGCAGGGTGCGTCGGGAGCGCGCCCCTTCGCGGAGTTCAGGCCAGCGCCGTTGCCAGGTCAGCAAGAGGATCAAAAAGACGGTGGTCCAGACGCAGCGGTGGGCGATGATCTCGATCGCTGGAACGTCCTTGAGCAGCTTCCAATAAACCGGGATGAGTCCCCACGTGCCGAACGCGGCGAACCCGGCGATGAGCGCGGAACGTTCGTCCCGTTGCGAGGCGGAAGGTTTTGCGCTCGGGTGCATCGAATCGCATTCCTATTTCACGGTTCGGAGGCAGGGGCAACCAGCACGATTCAGAATGTGGGGTAGAGATTCTATTTCAGCGGCGGCTCGGGATGACAGCAATTGGACGCATCTTGCAGGATGAGCGCGACGCGCTGACTTGCCCGCGAGAAGAAGCAGCGTCATAAGCAACCTGTGGGCATGAAGAATTTTTTTGCCGAGCTTAAACGGCGCAAGGTTTACCGGGTGGCGGTTGCTTACGCGATCGTCGGCTGGCTGCTCATCCAGATCGCGACGCAGGTCTTTCCGTTTTTCGAGATCCCGATCTGGGCGGTGCGACTTGTGATCGTGTTACTGGTCCTCGGTTTTCCGGTGGCTCTTCTTCTTGCCTGGGCGTTCGATCTGACGCCGGAAGGAATCAAACGCACGGACGATCTCGACGAAGCGCGGCAGTCAGATGCAGCCGGCCCTGGAAGATCAAGTCGGGTGACGCCCGCTCCACGGCCGCCGGAAAAAAGCATTGCCGTTCTGCCTTTCGAAAGTTTTAGCGACGATGTCCAGAACGCACACTTCGCGGATGGCATCCAGGACGATGTTCTCTCGAGCCTGGCGAAAGTCGCCGACCTCAAGGTGACCAGCCGGACGTCCGTCCGGCAATACAGAACAGGAACACGCAATCTCCGCGAGATCGGGGAGGCGTTGGGCGTTGCTTACATCCTGGAAGGTTCCGTGCGGCGGGAAAACAATCGCGTGCGGATCAACGCCCAGCTGATCGACGCGCGGACCGATCAGCATGTGTGGAACGATACCTACGATCGCGAGATCACCGACCTATTCGAGCTTCAAAGCGAGTTGGCGCGGCGGATCACTTTCGCCCTTCGCGCAAATTTGTCGCCGCGCGAGAAGGCCAGCCTCCAGGTTCACCCGACCGCGGACATGGCCGCTTATGAACTCTTCCTGCGCGCGCGTGATTTCTTTCGCTGGAGCGGCTCAGGCGATCCGCGCGAAAATGGAGAGCAGGCTCTTCGTTTGCTGGACGAGGCGCTGGCCCGCGATCCGCATTTCGCCCTGGCCCACTGTCTCGTTTCGCGCGTCCACGGCGAACTCTTTTGGTTTGGATACGACAGAAGCCGAGCGCGTCTCACCCAGGCGAAGATCGCGGCCGATAACGCCTTGCGCCTTCAGCCCGATCTCGGCGACGCGCGTCTCGCCCTCGCCTACTATTATTACTTCGGCTATCGCGATTACGAACTCGCCCGCACGGAGATCGCCATCGCGCAGGAGGCCACGCCTAACGACGCCGAAGTGTGGGACGCGGCCGGTGCGATTGATCGACGCCAGGGCCGCTGGGAGCACGCAGTTCCGAACTTTGAGAAGGCGCGCCAGCTCGATCCGCGGAACAATTCGGTAATCTGGAACCTGGCCGAGACCTATGCGTGCGTGGGGCGCTACAAGGAAGCGGCGGACGTGTTGGCGGATGGTTCAGCGGTCAATCCCGACGCTCATTTCTTTTCGCTCGCGCGGGCGGCCATCGATCTGAAAACGAACGGTGACATTGCGCCGCTCCGGGCCGCATTGCGCGGCATTCCGAAGGACTTCGATCCCGGGGGCTCCGTCACGATCGTTGCGTTGCGGGTCAGTTTGATGGATCGCGATTACGCGGAAGGTGCGCGCCTGCTTCGAGGCTCGCGCGCGGAAAAATATAACGACACCGGATTGGAAGGGCCGGCCGCCGTGTTCGACGGTTATTCTTTGCCCAGAGCCTATTTCGAAGGTCTGGTCGCGCGCGGGCGAGGGGACAAGGACGCAGCCGAGCGCGCATTTGCCGTCGCGCAGCAGATGGTCGAAACGGACATGGCCCAATGGCTCGACGACGCCAAGGCGACGGCACTGCTCGGACTTCTTCATGCGTTGCGCGGAAACAAGGACGAGGCAATTCGCGCGGGCCGGCGTGCAGTCGAGCTCCTGCCCGTCTCGAAAGATGCATACGACGGACCGTTGATCGCGACGAAGCTGGCGGTGATTTACACGCAGGTCGGAGAAGCCAATCGCGCGATCGACTTGCTCGCCGATTTGATGAAAACGCCCAATGGTCCCACGCCGGGCACGTTGCGCGTTGAACCAGAATGGGAACCGCTGCGGGGCGATCCACGTTTCGAAAAACTGGCAAAGGCCAGCGGTTGAAGACAGATGGTTATTTCGGCGGCTCGCTTTTCGATTCCACGAAGAGCGAAAAGTATTCGCCAAGGCCTTCTTCCTTCAATTTTTCCGCCGGAATGAATCGGAAGGCGGCTGAATTCATGCAGTAGCGCAGGCCGGTCGGTGGCGGACCATCATTGAAAACATGGCCGAGATGCGAATCACTCTTTTTCCCGCGCACTTCTGTGCGCTTATTTTGGTCCGTTTTCTCAACAACATGTTCGGGCGCGATCGGTTTGGTGAAACTGGGCCAACCGGTGCCGCTGTCGAATTTGTCGATCGAAGAGAAGAGCGGCTCGTTCGTAATGATATCCCCGTAAATGCCGGGGCGGAGATTATCCCAGTAGGGATTTCGAAACGGCGTTTCGGTCCCGTTTTCGCGCGTGACGTGGTACTGCTCCTGGGTCAGCTGCCGTCGGAGCTCCGCGTCGGAAGGCACGGGCATTTCGATCGAACGCATTTTCTCATTCATTTTCCGTTCCGCATGGGCCTGGCTCCAGAAAAGCAAGCCGACGGCAACGCCGATGGCGGCCAGGAGCGCGACCACGAAAGTCAGTCGTGGAGCGGACGAAGATGGGTGACGGATCCTGGTCATCGTGAAGGCAGACTAAAACAATTCATTCGGAAGCTTTTTTCCCACAAGTGCGCGGGTGCGAGTTCGATCTCGCCCAGTTGAATTCGTAAGCAGGCCGAGAAATGGCCGGGACTGGCTTCTTTCAATGCAGCACCCTGGGTTCATCGCAAGTCCCTGCGCGCGAATCCCGCTAGTCGACATCCTGGCGCCCAGCTTCCGGGACGCGAATATAGCGGCGCAGCGCAAGCAATCCAATCGGCGCGATGGATGCGGCCAGCGCGAAAATAAGCCACATCACCCCGGAGTGTCGCGGACCCTGTTCTGGACAAAACGCCGCCAACAACCATCCCCCGGTTCCGACGAGGAGTTTGCCTAGAAGAAACGGAATGTAGGAGAGTGCGCCGTACGACGCTTCCTGGCCTCTGGGAGCAATCGCAGCGGCGTACTCGTAGACTCGCGGCGAGTAGAACGCTTCGCCGACCGAGAAGATGGCGATATAAATCGCGGTCATGATGTAGTAGGGATGAATATTGCCCGTGACTCCGAGGTAGCTGTGTCCAAGCCATTGCCCGATAGCACCGTTCGCGGGGCTCCGGAACCAATCCGTCGGCAAGGCCATCACAAAGACTGAAGCGGCGCAAATCGCTCCGCCGACAATCACCATGCGATACGCGGAGAACTGTTGCGTGAGCGCGCCGATCGTCGGCACAAGCA
>JBEEHC010000031.1:0-7050 GCA_041167205.1 Verrucomicrobiota bacterium | reverse complement strand
CCTGAACTTTATTTTTGTTCGCGAATCAAAAAAATCTTGACGAAAAAACCTCAATCGGAGATTGGCCGAATACGCTTGGAGATACCGTGCGCGGGCAGTTGACCCAACCTTCTCGCACGCGCAACGTTGCTCCCGAATTATCGTCGGTCTCACTCGTCGCGGCTCCTGAAATGCGTTCCAATTCTTTCCGCGGAATCAAGCACAGAGCGGGGAACGTGCGTTTTTTCTGGGCCGCCTCGCTCGCGCTTTTCGTTTCCGTCCTTCCCGCGCGGGCCGTGGATGACATTCCGCCGCCGTTCGGATTCCATTGGAATGACTCGATGACGAAAGTCGAGCAAGTCCTCGTGGGAGCGAAAGCGAAGATCGTCACGAAGGAGCGCAAGGAAAAACGCTATGTGTGGACCGTCGAAGGACTCGTCCAGCCGGGTCTTAAGCGGACGCTCTTTACTTTCAAGGAAGGTTTTCTCGTCGAGGTGGAATTGCAGTACGAGTACCCGGACTGGAGCATCGAGCGTTACAACGACCGGATGGGAGAAATCCGGCGTTACTTCGACGCGAAATTCGGCACGGGGAAATTAGTGTCGCGGTCGCGCGACACCGACTCCGATGTGATTCAGACGCTGGTGGGCTATCAATGGATCGTCGGCGGAACGATGCTCGAACTTTTCTATTTTTCCGCCCAGCGCGACCAGATGGTGTTCCGCAGTATTACCGTCACCTACAAGGCGATCTGAGGGTAGGGCGCCCCTGAATTCTCAGGGCTGGCGCTGAGTTTCTTTTTGTAATCGCTTTAGCCGGCTCGACAGGCTGGCTTTTGCGACGGAGCTCATCCGGTCGATAAATAAGATGCCGTTCAGATGATCGACCTCATGTTGTAAAGCGCGCGCGAGTAAGCCCGCCGCCTCGATCCGGACCGTTTCCCCCTCGAGCGTCTCCGCTTCCACGCGCACGGAAACCGCGCGATCAATATCGGCCGTGATGTCGGGAAAACTGAGACAGCCCTCATTGCCGGAGGTGATCTCTTCGTCCGCCTCGAGTTTCGGATTGAGCAAGATCAGCGGCATCGCGCTCGCCGGATCAACCTCCGTGCCATTCAACTTCATCAGGCTCGGGCGATCTTCAACCTGCGAAACGTCGAGCACGGTGAGCTGAAGCGCCGCGCCCACCTGTTGGGCGGCGAGGCCGACGCCATTCGCGGCATGCATCGTCTCCAGCATGTCGGCTGCGAGAGAGTGAATGCGCTCGTCCACTTGCTCGATGCGTTTTCCCTTCGCCCGCAAAATCGGGTTCCCATATTTTACGATCGGCAATTTCATTTTTCGCCGTGCGTGAAAGCGGGCAGGTTTTTCACCCCGGCGAGTTTCAATGCGTCCATCACCTTAATAATCGTTCCGAACGAAGCTTTCTTGTCCGCCTGCAAGGCGAGCGCTGATTTGCGCGCCGGCGCCAGGTTCTTCACGGAAGTTTCCAACTCCTCCGCGGTGACGACCTGGCCGTCGAGACGGATTTCGTCGTTCGCACTCACGCTCACAATGGCGTGCTCGAACTCGGCCGCCGCATTGGCCGCTGTCTTTGATTCGGGAAGGTTGATCTGAACTTCCGGCTGGTCTTTTTTGAAAGTGGTCGAGACCACGAAAAAGATGAGGAGAATCGTCAGGATATCGACGAGCGAGACGATGATGATGGAAGGGGCGCGCCTTTTCCGGACTGCGATCTTCATGGCGACAACACTGGTGTCGCCATCACGCGACAGGGGCGCTGGCCGGCACCGTTGAGCGGACAGGCCGCCCCTCATCGCCGCCCGTTCGGCCGTAATAACACTTGGCGATCAAATCCGAGACGACCGACTCCATCTGGACGGAGAGCACTTCGACCTTTTTCGAAAAATAGCTGAAGGCGATCAAACTGGGCACCGCGATCGAGAGCCCGAAGATCGTGCAGTTGAGCGCCATGGAGATGCCGAGCGCCACGGCCTTCGTGTCGGCCGCGCCGCTGCTCAGACCCAGCCCGGAAAAGACCTGCACGAGTCCCGAAACGGTACCAATCAACCCAATGAGCGGGGCGATGCCCGTCACGACTTCAAGGACGATCAGCCCGCGCTCCAGCCGCACCAATTCGGCGCGCGCCTTCGTTTGCGCGAACTCGATGTTCTCCGAACGCGGCCAGCGCATGTGCTGAAGCGCGACGCGCGTGATTCGGGCCAGCGAGGAATTGTCGTCGTTCACGATGCGCATGAGCCGCTCCGCGCTCCCGCCGGGAACGAGGCGTTCGATTTCGCTCTCGATCACCAGCGGCAGGACCTTTTTTTCACGCAACGTCAGGATGCTGAGAACGATCGTCGTCACAGTCACAATTGAGCAGGCGAGGAGCGGCCACATGAAAAGGCCGCCCTTGGTGAAGAAGCTCACCATGGTCTGGAGTGTTTCTGTCATGGGCGGCGGGCGAAGTCGGTCATCATCGATTGGCGTAGGAGATAAACGTGAAATCCACTGGCATTCTGCCGTCCGGCAAGGTCGCAATCAGGTCGGGCGGAATGGGAGGAATGTGCGCTTCCTGAAATGATTGCAAGCAGATGTTGGCGAAAGCTTCGTTCGCATTGTTGGAAACGACTCGCAACTTCTGCACGTGCCCCTCGGCATCCACCTCGGCCTGGATGTTGGCGGTTCCGATGCTGACCAGGTCGCCTTTCGAATTCATGTAATAGTACCAGCGCGACCCGATGGCATCGGAAACGGTTTTTTGGTATCGCCCGAGCGGTGTTCCGACGGCGTTTACCGAAGAAGGGCCGCGATTGGTCAAGCGCCCGGTAATGCGCGTTTGCTCCTTTTGCGCCTGATAATTGGACGCTGCCAATTCTGGTTTCGGTCTCGGGACTGGCGGCGGCACCGGTGCCGCGACATCCGGTGGCGGGGACGGCTCTGTTTCGTCCGGCGCCTTGATTGGTGGCGGCGGGGTTGCTCTTAACATTGCGAGCTGTTCGGGTTCGGGTGTGTTGACGGGCGCCGCTGTGGGAGTCGAGATGGGCGCTTCGGAAGCCTTCGGTTTGGGGGGCGGGGTGGCCGCGAGCACAGGCTTCGAGTCTGGCGCCGCAGTTGATTGCGGTTCGGGTTGCGGCTTCGACCCGTCGGTCGGGAGCGAATAATCGTGCGTCTCCAGATTTACGGCTGGACGCTCCTTGCCGTCCTGCGATGGCAATGGCAGATCGCCCGTTGCGGGAAGTTTACTGGCCGCGATCGAGTTCGCGTTCGACTCGAACGTCTGCTCTTTTGGCTTCTCCGTGGACTCTTTGGAGGGTGCCGTTTCCATGAATGGCGGATCTTTCGGCACGAGCGGAGGCGGCGTCGCGGACAAATCAACGATGGTGAGCTCAACCGGTTTATCCTCCACCGGAAGCGCGGGGGTAAACGCGCTGCCAAATGCCGCGAGCGAGAACCCGACCAGGAGATGCAGAAAGAGCGAGATCAGAATCGCCAGTCCAAGCTTTCGGTGCTCTTTCGTTTGTTCCATCATTCAGTGAGACCGCTCAGGATCGACGATTGCTCAACGATACTTTGGCCTGCAATCGAGAGCTTTCCAATTGGCCGGATAGTATCGCACATCGCCTGGCCTAACAACTTGCGCCCCTGGGTCTTCATTTCGCGGCCAACCGGGCCGCGGCGGCGCCCTTTCGCGCATGATGAAACAGATACTGCTGCGCGTACCCGCCATATTCTCCGAAGTAGCTTTCGCAAAAGGCGCGGAGTTGGGTTGCGGTCACTTTTCGTCTTCGGGGAAAGTATTTTTGTTTCAGGACACGCTCGATCCAGACGTCGATCGGAAACGCCCGCAACCGCTCGTAAGCAAAGAGCATCACACAATTAGCAACCTTTGCGCCTACGCCAGGCAGCTCGCACAGATGGGCCCTCAACGATTCATCGGAAAGCTCACTCCATTGCTCGAGATTGGCGTCGCCTGAGGCAACCAGGCGGGCGGTCGCCAGCAGGTTCTTCGCCCGGTAACCGAGCGCGCACGCCTGCAAATCGTGTTCAGTGAGTTTCGCGATTCGAGCCGGGGCTGGAAAGGAATGCACCTCGCAATCCATGATGCGCTGGCGCTTGCCGTATCGAGTCCGCAACGCCCGCGAGATCTGACGAATGTGCGCCACCTGCTTCATCGACGAGGTAATGAACGTGGCCAGACATTCCCAGCGCGGTTGCCGGATGACGCGCAAGCCTTTGCAGAAATCCCGGGCCGCACGCATGGCCGGGTCGTCGGGGAACGATTGGCAAATCTCTTTGAGCGGATGATCGAGCGCAAAATATCTTCCGATTGCCTCCGGCGTCACACCGCTAAACAAGAGCCGCTCTCGCCGCTGCTCGACGTAAGCGCCGTTCGGGCCGATGGTTCCCACGTAGCCGTCTCCACATTTTTCCCAATGGAAGACCTGTCCGGAATCAAGCGTGCGCTCGAGATCCAAATCCGGAGCTACGATTTCTCGCATTGAAGCAGTTCGCACACAGAATCATGCGCCAAGCAGCGGCGGTTTCCAAACCGCCGACCCCATCGAATCGTTTGGCGATGCCCAACTCTTACTCCGCGTCGTCGGTGGTTTGGAAACCGCCGCTCCTTGTCAAAAACCACTTTCCGCCTCCACGTTTTTCTGTCAGCTAGACAACGTGTGATGCAGGACTCCGTTTTTAACTTACGTCTGTTGATCGATGCAGTAGTTCTGCTCGCCTATTTTTTTGGCATTGTTGCGCTGGGCCTCTGGGCGGGCCGGCGAAACAAGAACCTGCAGGATTTCGCGCTCGGTGGCCGATCGATTCCGTGGTGGGCGGTTCTGGGTTCGATCATTGCAGCGGAAACGAGCGCCGCGACTTTCCTGGGAACGCCCGCCGAAGGGTTCAAGACGAGGGGCTATTTCTACGGCCAGCTCGTTATCGGCACGATCCTGGCGCGTATCGTGGTCGCCTTCACCTTCCTCAAACCCTTCTACGATTATCGGGTTCAAAGCGTTTACGAGTTTCTCACCGTCCGCTTCGGCACCAGGACCAAGAACATGGCGAGTGGGATTTTTCTCTTCACCCGTGTGCTCGGAATCGGCGTTCGCCTCTACCTCGGCGGTGCGATCATGGTGGTCATTTGGCGTTATCTTTTCCCGTCGCTCCCGGTGAGTTTGAATACATACGTCTGGGGCATCATTTTCGTCACTGTCATCACGACGATCTATACGGCGGTGGGCGGAATCAAAGCTGTCGTATGGACGGACCTGATCCAGGTCGTGCTGATGTTTAGCGCCGTGATCTTCGCGATTTTCCTGCTGCTCCAGCACATTCCCGGTGGATTCGACACGGTAAAAGAGAATCTCGGCGGCCTGGATAACGTCAAATTCTTCCAAACCGGTTGGAATTCGGAGCTGCCGTTCGGCGCCGCCCTTAAGGCAATGCTGGAAGAGCCGTACACTCTGTTTGCAGCGTTTATCGGCTCCACTTTGGTCACGATGGCGACTCATGGAACCGACCAGGACAGCGTTCAACGAATGCTAACAGCGCCAGATTATCGGAAGTCGCGCCTCTCCCTGATTCTGAGCGGCATCATGGATCTGCCCATCGCGATGGCGTTCCTGACCGTCGGCATACTCCTCTCGGTTTATTACGCGGCGGTTCCAGGTGCGACGATGCCCGCCTCCGATAACGAAATCTTCGGTCATTACATCGTGCACGAGATGCCCGTCGTTTTTCGCGGCCTGATTATTGCCGGCGTTTTCGCCACGATGATGGGATCGACCTCCGCCGCTTTGAATGCGCTCGCAACGAGTTTCACGAAGGATTTCTACCTGCCTTATATCCGCCGTGGAGCGAGCGATCAGCAGGCGATTCGTGCGGCCCGGATCTCGACCGCGGTATTTGGAATTCTCATGATCCTCGTGGCGACCGTGGCGGCCAACGCGGTCCTGCACGATGCGAAGCTGACCATCATTCCGATCGCCATCGGAATCCTTGGCTACACCTACGGGGCCTTGCTCGCCGTTTTCCTTTTGGGAATGTTGACACGCACCCGCGGGCGAGACGGCGTCAACGTTGTGGCCATGATAATTGGGATAAGTTCGGTGCTCGTTTTGTGCAAAATCACCATTTCGGCTTTCGATATCATGGCCCTCTTCACCGGAAAGATTGTGCCCGCTCAATGGGACTTCGGCTGGTTTATGCCCGAGTGGTGGCCAAAAATCGCCTGGCCCTGGTTCGTCTTCGTGGGCTGCGTCGTGACACTTGCGATTAGTGTTCTCTTCCGCACGCCCCCAAGCCAGGTCGCGGCCGCGGAAGCGCATGTCGCATCAACCTCCGCGCCGCGAGCTGACGAAGCACCTACAACGGTGGTTTTTCGCCAGCCAGTTTGATCCCCAAATCGCGGAGCTGACGTGGATCGACGTCGGCCGGCGACTGAGACATCAGGTCCATCCCGCGATTATTTTTCGGGAAAGCCATCACGTCGCGGATCGATTGTTCGCCGCAGATGAGCATGACTAATCGGTCGAGGCCCATGGCGATCCCGCCATGCGGCGGCGCGCCAAGCCTGAACGCGCGGAGCAAATGCCCGAACATCGATTGCTGCTGCTCGGCGTCGATGCCGAGTACGCCGAACATCTTTTCCTGCAATTCCGGCTCGTGAATCCGGATACTGCCGCCACCGATCTCGACCCCGTTTAAGACGATGTCGTAAGCTTCGGCGCGAACCTCGGCGAACTTCTGCGCGTCGAGAAGCGGCACATCCTCCGTCTTCGGCCGGGTGAAAGGATGATGCACCGCATTCCATTTATTTTCCTCCCCGCTCCATTGCAGCAGCGGAAAATCGGTCACCCAAAGAAAATCGAGCTGCTCGTTGTTTTCGAGCAGCTTTTGATATTCGGCGACACGCAATCGCAGCCGGCCAAGCACCTCGCAGGCGATATCCCACTTGTCCGCCGCAAACAGGATCAGATCGCCCTCGGCGACCTCCAGTTTCGATTTCAACGCGGCCTTTTCCTCGGGCGTGAAAAACTTCACGATCGGCGATTTCCATTCGCCGTTTTCG
>JBEEHC010000030.1:0-17968 GCA_041167205.1 Verrucomicrobiota bacterium | reverse complement strand
CAACTGGACTCCCATTAACCGAGCGACCCTCACCTGTAGCTCAACGAATTCGTTCAAAGTCGCTTTACCAATCGGATTGTCCAAAAGGAGTAGACCGGAATCGCCAACCCCAAAATGAAATTGTTTTGCGCGCTGTCTCGCCCTCAGCCGGACCAAAACGCAATAAAGAAGAATCGCGGCAGTCAACTTCTCGCCGTCCGAAAATTTCATTAAATCCACTATGTCGTGCGGTGTCGCCGTAGCAATGTATTCGGGTTTCAGCATCTTGATCCCAATTGTCTTCGTGCCGCACACGGCCATCAGGCAGTGAAAGGCTAGGACATGACCATGCGGGATCGAGTTATTATCATACCAACTCTGCATTGCCGTGTTCAGGTGGTGGGCACGTTCCGTTTTGTCACTTTTCTTAGGGACGTTGATTCGCAGAAACGGTTGGTGTGCCCAAGCGCCGCTCTCAGCAGGCATTCTGCTGACTTCGGACGCTTGTGAAAGAAGGCGAGTCGCCCGTTGCACAATGTCATCAAGTTGCTCGACGATAATGCGGCGATGTTGTTCCTCGTGGTCGAGGTCGTTCTTGCACGCTGCAACCGCAGTCGCGATGTCCTCGATGAGCGCATCTGCTTTTGCAGCAATATCCTCTTTGTGGAGGTACTTAAGGCGAGCCCGAAACTCAATCTTGAATGGATCAAATTCTGGCGATTGGATGTGAGGGTGAATTTGGACGTCGTATCGATGATCGATCGATTTTTCTGCACGAGTAAGGTCCGAGTTGTTTTTCGAAATCCGGTTCACGAGGCCTTGGATCATGAACTCGTCGTGGTCAGCGATTCCGGAAAACTGCTGGTGATGTGTGAATGCATCCGGAACGTCAGGAAGAGAGGCAAACATCCCCTTATATTGAAGCTGCTCATTCGTTTTCCTCGAAAGGCTCTTCTCGGCGGTTGCCTTCGTTTCCTTTGCGTTTTCGATCTCGGCAGCAAGAGCGACAGCTAGGGATTCGTACTCAGCGGCCACCTCTAAGCAACCGTTTGAGGTCGTCGGTTGAGTCTCTCTCTTTTCGTCGATCAACGAACCCGATTTGAAATCTGAGTCGGCGGGGCTGTCCTTAGCAGCGATGTCATAATTCGATTTTGCGACTGCCATGGTCTGTCCGGCGGCGCGATAGATGGTGCCTTGTTCTTCAATTTCCGAGTCGATGTCCGCCGCCAGGGAAGCCCGCTCAATCCGTTCTGGCTGCACGTTTTTCGTGTTCTGAGATGCCCGGGTGAAGCTATCGCGCGCTTTCTTTAACTCTTCGGATTTGCCTGCGATTCGCCCATCGAGACCGCTCGCCGTCAGGAGGCCGCGATAGTTTGCGACCGCGACGGAAAACTCGGGTGCGATGTCCTCCGGCCTTCCGCTCTCTACGTTTGAAGGGGGCTCCTCGCCAATAAATTCGGATGGAATGTCCGCTTCCATTTTACACGCCTCCCTCCATTTAAAGTCTTGATCCCGGGCGAGGCCTTCAAACTCGCCCAATGCATCACGTAACTCCGACGTGCGAATTCTATTCTCCTCTAGGTCTCGACTGAGATTGTTGGATTGCGTGGTAAATTCGGCGAACTGGACCCGCTGGATTCCGATGTTTTGTTCATGATCGCGGATGAAGTTTGAAACCTCGCTCTCCTGACGAGCTACTACGCCTTTTCTCTCGAGGTGTTCTGTATTCTGCCGGGCCTTTTCGCTAATCTGCGCCTCGGTGTCCGCAATTTCAGCGGTGGCCGTTTCAATCTCCCGCCCGAATTCCGAGACTTGCTTCCGGGCTTCTGCAAGTTCGTCCTCCCATCCCTTCAATCGCTCCGCTGGATATGTTCTAAGATGGGTTTTGATCCGAGTTGTCGCGGTTTGCGCACTCGTTCGCCGCGATTCGAGTTCACCTTGCATGGTCGCGCGCTCGTCGCGCCGGCCTGCAATCGCTGGCTGGGACAGAGCAGCTTCTTGTTTGGAATACATTCCTGCTTCCTGGGGGCTCACGACTGTTAGGTCCGACGGAAGTGGTCCATCTTGGGACGGGGTGGAGCAAAAAAGGACAATGGGGCCGCGGATCTCGGCCTTCTTAACTTCTAGGCGTGCGCGTTCGAAGTCCTTTGGATCTTGGACCAGAATCCCTGAACAAACCGCTGGATTCGATTCGCACAGGCTTGCAGCCTTTTCGGCGGAACAATGTTCAGCCAGCCAATGATAGGCGGGAATGGCGGTTTTGATTCCGTTGGCGACAAGTTGCGAAACAAGAGCTTCGACATCCGCGGAGGGAGCCAGTAATCCAAACTTGTCCAGAGAGACGTCGTCTCGCAGGTCATCGGCTCCGAGAACCCCAATCTGGATGAGTTTGCTTTGCGCATCTTCGGCGATTTCGTCGAGGCGATTAAGAAGAAATGGATTTTTGAGTTGAACCTCACCGCCGATAACGACTTCTTCGATAATTGGCAATCTCTCGATTTGGATTCGATGGTCTTCTTCGTCGACAAGCCTACCTTCGGTTTTGTCGGCGACCGCTTCTGCATCTGCGGATGATTTGTTCAGATTAACCAGGGCGTCGCGCATCGATCTAAGGCGGGAATTGAGCAGTCCGAGGCCAACTTTGAGCGTTTCGATCGAGTTACCGATCGTCCACGCTTCCGATTTGAGCCGGCTTGACGCTTCGCTCGCTTTTTCATTTGCCAGGATGGCGTCGGAAGCCCGAAGACGGCGGTGGGCTTCTTCGTAGGCACGAATCGCCTTTTGGGCAGAATCTCTATCTCTTCCCGCGCCCGTGATTCTTGCCGAGAGTGACGCCTGTTCATTAGTGAATTCGATTATGTTGGCCTTAGCCTTTTGAACCCGCTCCCTCGTGAGTTCGTGCGCGGCTGCAAGATCAGCAACGCGTTTGGTCCAGGCTGCCTTGAGTCGCCCACCTAGACGCTGAAGGTCTTTTAACTGGGGGCGTAGATCCTCGTGCAGTTTGTCGCGCTCTTGAACGAGGGCTGTGTGCTCTCGTTCAACCGAGCGCACAGCGGCGAATTCCTTCGCCGCCTTTAAGACCGCGAGTTCTTGAGAGGCAGTTTTTTCCGTAGCTGCCGCGACTTCAAATGCGGCCTTCGTTTCGTCTACCCTGATACGCCTGCCAAGCGTTTTATACCCTCTCGCGGATGTGTTTAGGCGCCGGAGTTCAAGGGTCTGCTCACTGATTTTGTCAGAGTAATTGCTAATTTCGTCGTTTAGATCGGCAATCTCTTGGTTCAAACTGTCACGCCGCGCCTGCACCGAGTATCGTGCTTCGGCCGCCTCGCCATTAAGGGCGACCTGTTGATTCTTGGCTACACTCCTCTTCGCGACATCGAGGGCAAACGGTGTCAGTAATCGAACGAGCGTTTCACCAAAATCGATTGACTTTACGTAGTGCGGCGCGCTTTCCCGCTTCTCCTTAAAAGCTTGAAGGTTTTTTTCGATCTCGTCTGTCGACCCTTCATCGTAGGCGAGTTCCAAGAACTTCTTTACAAAGTCCTCGGGATTTTTGATTTTGAAAATATCTGCCGCGCCACCTTCTTGACTGTTCATGATGAGGTGGGTGCGGAAAAGTTCCGTATCCAAGCCAATCGAATCGAGGTGCTGAATCCAACTCCCCTGAATTTCGGTAAGCACCAACTCAATCGAAGGGTACTCCCGCATCGCTTCATTCAGTCGTTCTCGAAAAGCGTCATATGACCCAGCAGGCTCCGATAGTCCTCGCGCCGGCAGTGTGTCGAAGGAGAAGCTCGTCGTTTTCGTCTCGTTGAAGCTGAAAAAGAAACGCTTGAGTTCCCTTGCCGTTTTCAAGATGACCGTCCCAACAGTCCGCCGTGGAGCGGTCGCATCTGACGGCTGCCACTCGGTGGCTACAATCGCTAACTCGTCTTCACGAACGAAATCATTGAGCTTCGCACCCTTGCCGTTCCTCACTCCCAGAAAGTCCGAAAGCTTCGGGACGAAGATGGTGTAGAACAGCGAAATTAGGGTGGTCTTGCCCCCGCCGTTGCGCAGCCACACAATCGTATTCTGTGGCTTCCATTCATGGCGGTCGCGCAGATCAATTATCAGAGGATTGAAGCGTGCGCTTTCGTTCCCTGCCCCTGAAACGTAAAAACGACAGAGTTTAGCCATGCTCTTTTGCCTGTTCCTTCTGTGATTCACGCAAGGCCTGTAGCCGCTGCAAGAGTTCGCCCTCTGCTTCGCGCATCAGATACCGTGCTTGGACGCGAAACTGAGCGCGGCCACGATACGCAATCTCCTTGCCATCGTCGTGCTCCTGAACGGTAAACAGTCCCTCATCTTCGTACTTATCGAGAATGTAACGTACCATTGCGGTGACGTTCTTTTTTCCTCCGTCATCACGTTCGCGAAGAGAGAGCAAATGCGCGCTGGCTTCAATCATCTCCTCACTTAGCGCTTCCTGTTCTGATCCGGTGGCGCGAAGACCCTCGCAAAACTCCACTGCAAAGCGGGCGACTTCGCTAGGGACGATTCGCGCGGTCAGTACCTCAAGATCATCTGCCAACGCTTCTGCGGTTGGAAAGGCATAAGCGACAAGTACGTAATGTAGTAGGCCGTACGCGATGCGGTCTCTGAACTGCATACCACGACGGAAGTTGTCCAAGGTAGGCGAGAACAAGCCGCCCTCTACCGGCAGCAGCATGAGGCCGGTCGACAGCGTCTGGGGTAAAATCTCGATCTCCATCCCTCTCGCAGCGGCGCACACTACTTCCCTGAACTCAGGGTCCTTTCCGTAACGGGTGAACAGCTCTCCATATTCCGATTTGGTAGCCGGCGTGGACCGAGGGGCCATCGCAAACATTATTAGTCGATTAGCTGACTCGATTGCCTCCAACGAAATGTTGTTCATTTCGGTTTTACGACAACGAGGTCGTCTCCATATACCCCGCCATTGATGAAGCTTTCACCTGTCGCGGAAACCGCGGCCTGGTCGTCATGTCCTTCATACCAGTCTCCGATTTTTATTATCGATAGATGGCAAGCCTCGATATCCTCCGGCCCAATTCGACGGATAAACTCGGAGAGATGAAACGTCTCAGGCATTTGATCCATCACCCGCTCGAAGGATTCGTGTGCATACGTGGAAAACGGGGGCTCGTTTTCCTTTGCTTCCTCGAATTCTGGAACATCGGACTCCTTCCCGCCAACCACGTACTCTCGCTTCGGGCTCAGAAGGATTCGCGTCATGGTAGAGAAATCTGCGAGGGCCTTGGCTCGAGGAGGATGAAGCTGGAACCAGAACTTATCGATCCACGCATCGAAGGCGCCTAGGGAGAGCCTTAGGAGTGGGCGAAGGACATCAGATTGCGGCTGGGGATACACTAAATTCCCCGCCGGGCGAAACTTTCGGTTCGCGTGTTCCGCCAAAAATTGGGAGTTGGCTCTTAGAACGATGTTCAAGAGTGCCTCATGCTGCCGGCTGGTATTTCGAATCAAGTCAATAATCGAAACAAGTCTCAAGCGACCATCTGCATCTGCTTCCTCAATCTTTCGTTCCGCTTCGGAAACTAGAAAGTTTTCTGCTCGCAGACGTTCTTCAATGTGATCCCTAGCTGCGTTTATCCTCGGAATAATGTCCGCCACCCAATCTAGGTCTGAAACGCCGCGTTCGACGAGTTGCAGCGCCATTTTGATCCGATCTGCGTACTCAGTGGTTCGCATGCTGGCTGTTCTCGCAGACAGCTCTGCCTCCTCAAATTTGCCGTGTTTAATGAAATGCGTGAGCGCAGCTTCATCAGCAGCCTGTTGCCCCTCCAGATCAACGCTTAGACTGTTGAGGTAGATATTGATGGCCTCTGGCTTTGCCACGTAACGTTCTTCCGTCGTTCCTTCGATGTCCCTCAATTCGACCAACTTGAAGATGAGAGGCCGCCATACAATCTGGCCGTCCTCTGTCCCGTGTTGATATTCCATCCGGAACGAATCACGTGCCTTTTCATTCGTTAGGCAGTCGAGGATGAAGCTTGTAATCTTGTCGACCACAACTCGATCGATCGACGGGTCGATGGCTTTGATTTGCTGGACCATGCCTTCGAGAATTTGCTCGTAGGCGGCCCCTTGTTGAAAGCCGCCCATCTCTGTGATTATTACATCGAGAATCGTGGAAGTGAGTCGGAAGAGGTCATACTTTCCGAGCAAAAGATCCACTTGGCGGCCTTTGTTAGCTTCCAGTTCAAAGATCGGTCGCAGATACGTCAGCGACCGAGCACGGCGGTTTAGGGTCTCTCTGAGGTAGGAAACGTTATGGGATATCCCTCTTTCGGTGGCGGCTATTTGTATGTCTTTAGACAAATCCACAAGCGTTTATTAGCCGTAGACGAGGTTGCCGCCGTAGGCTTCGACGAATTTTTCTGATTGCACGAACATCCCGCCGGAGCCGCAATACGGATCATAGATGCGGCTTTTGTAGGGCGCCAGCATCTCGACGAGGAGGCGGAAGACGACATGCCTGTCTTCGCCCGGGTCCATGTTCGCGCAGAGTTTGTCGGCCGCGCGCCAGAGCTTGGCTCCGAAGCCGAGATCGGCGGAGGAGCTGTTCTGAAAGCGGGCGAAGGATTTGGGGGACATTTAGCTTATTTTTCCGGGAAAGAACACCCGGTCATCTCAAAATATATCAGGGTCTTGCGTTTTGGTAACCAGCGAACGTCCCCTTCGTGGATTGATTGGCATCTTTTTATCAGAAATGCCCTACGAAGGCAACTCTAAACGTGGTCACGGGCGCTATTCGTGGCGCAAGGCGACCATCGGGTCGACGCTAATGGCGCGACGCGCGGGAATCCAGCAGGCCAGCAGAGCGATGCCTGCCAACACGGCTGCCCCTCCGAAGATCGTGAGAGGGTCATGGGGGGCGACGCGGTAGACAAAGTGCCGGAACAAAGGGCCACAGCCGATTGCGAGCGTAAGTCCGACGACGATTCCAATACCAACCATGATCATCCCCTGGCGAAGAATGTCTCCATATTCCTGTTTGGCGCGTGCCCGCCAACAGATTAGTTTCCTGCGAGATGTTCACGATCGAATTCGATCAGCCGCAAAATTTGCTCATCATCCGGTACAGCGATCACGTTGGAGCGGATGAAACCAAGCGCGCGCTCGAAGAGGTGCGGCTCGCGCTTGAGAGAGTGGAACGCGGCTTCCGCCTCCTGGCGGACCTGACCGAGCTACAATCGATGGAGATTGCGTGCGCACCGCACATCGAGAGCGCGATGGAAATGTTTAATCACAAGGGCGTGTCGGAGGTCATCAGGGTGATTCCTGACCCCAGAAAGGACATCGGGATGCAGATCATGTCGTATTTTCATTATGGCGGCGACGTCCGCATCGTGACCTGTGAGAGCATGGATGAGGCGATGACTTTCCTGGCCGGCTGACTCGCAGGCAGATCCGCCCGACCACGCTGACGTTTTGCGCACCCCCTGCTGCAACTTATCCGTTGCAAATCAGAACTCGGCACTCGAAAATCAAGGCTCTCATGGGGTCTTAGCTCAGTTGGTAGAGCACCGCAATGGCATTGCGGGGGTCAGGGGTTCGAATCCCCTAGGCTCCAGAATTCCGACGGCATTTGGGGCGCTGGCAGAAATCCGGCGCTTCTTTCTCGAAGCGGATGTCAGAGAAATGCCGTGTTCTTGCTTACTCGTGCGGCTTCGGGAGCTCGCGGGCAAAATCTTCTGTCTTTTTCGCGTCCTGCCGTTGTTCCTTTATGCTCGGTCCCAGGCGGACTTGATCCGGATCATCCGGGCTCGATGCGCACCCAGAGAGAAAAAGTCCGCCAATGACCGTGATGAAAAGCAATACAGGCCTCATGTCAGAGATCATCGTTACGGTCGCGGACAACTTCAATCACAAACCCACCTCGGTGACCCGGCGCCGATCACAAATGTGTTCTGGAATCCTCCGGACCGTTCAGCCCACTTCCTTCGACACCAGAGCGCGATGGACTTTGTGGCAGGTCGCGGGAGTCGGGCTGCCAACCACCGCCGCACCCGCTCAGAACCCCGAGGCACAACGCGGTGATGAGCGAAAAAGCCACGCGATAGTTTCGATGTGAGGTGTCGAAAGACATTGATTGGGATTCCAAAAACGCCGCAACGGTTTGGAATTTTCGAGTGCGGCCTTGCGATTTGCAACGAGTAAGTTCCTGAATGCGCAAACTCTGCGTCTGTATTGCCATCCTCTGTCTGGCCGGCGGTTCCCATGCGGCAACTGTTTGGATCGACACGGATGTTTCCATCGGATCGCCTTTTCGCGAAGTGGATGACGCCTTCGCTCTCATCCTCGCTTTTCATTCGCCGGAGCTGCGTATCGCGGGTCTGAGCACCACGTATGGGAATGCGCCGCTCGGCCAGACCACCCGCGCGGCGCGCAATCTCGTCCGGCGGTTTGGCCGATCCGCCGGCCTGACGGTTGATGATGTCTTCGCTGGTGCGGGATCGGCGTCCGAGCTTGGCCGCCGAAGCAGCGCGAGCAACGCCTTGGCGGCGCTATTACAAAAACAGAAGGTCACTTACGTCGCGCTCGGACCGCTGACCAATCTTGCCACGTTCCTGCAGCTCCACCCGAAAATGGCGAGTCGCATCGAGCGGATCATTTTCGTGGGTGGTCAAACGCCTGGATCCAGCCTGGCCTTCGGCCCAAGGCGCTCGTTTCACATTCACGACGCAAATGTCTTCAAGGATTCCGTGGCGACCGGGACGGTGCTGCGATCGAACATTCCGCTTACTCTGGTTCCGATCGAGACGGGTTCACACCTAATGGTCGATGGGGCGGACTTGCACGAGCTGGAGAAGAACGGCGGCGCGGGGATTTATCTTTCACGTCAGAGCAGGATCTGGCTCTGGTTCTGGACGCATATAGTGAAGACTGACGGCGGGCCGATCTTTGATGCGCTGGCCATTATTCCAACGACGAGGCCGGAGTTGGTCTCGAGCAAGAGGTGGTATGCGAGCATGGACCAGGATGGGAACCTCGCCGTGGCGCCGCGCGTAACGAATGGTGCGCGGCCAGTTCGGTATTGCACAAGCTTCGGGCCCCGAACGAAGCGTTTTGTTCTGCAAAGACTGCGAGGCGGTCCACGGGAGGGCGAGGCTCCTGCCGAGCCGTCGGGCCGATAACGCTCTCGGCTCAGCGGGAGCTTCGTCCTCCCTGCGAGTTTACCGCGCAACGACCGAGATATTCGAGCGCTCGGCCAATTCCAGGAGAGCTTCCCTCTCCAGCAAAAGCGTCCGGCCGCTTTCTACCGCGATGACTCGCAGATGCGCGCTCGCCGCGACCTCCATCGTGCTAGCGCCGATCACCGGAACATCAAACCGCATGTCCTGATTCGGCTTCGCGACCTTGACCATAATCGCGTTCTTCCCTCCGAGGGCTCCGCCACGCTTGATGGTTTCGTTCGTTCCCTCGAAACCCTCGACCGCCAGCACTGTTCCGTTTTTCACGATAACCGTCTGGCCGATATCGAGGCGGCTGACCTCCCTCGCAATCTCAAAACCGAAATCGACGTCGTCCTCTTCCCGCCGGGTCAATTTCCGCCCCGCAATCAACCCCGCCGGCGCCAGGCAATCTTCGAGAAAGGAAGTGGCCGGTAGAAGTGTGATTTTTGCGTGCGCCAGCTCGTCGCCGATCGCGGCGAAGATGGATTCGGCGTTGCGCCGTTTCAATCGCGCCAGCAGCAGCAGCGTTTTCCAGTCCGGCCGCAAGTCGAAGAGATTCTTCGGCGCGATCTGGCCGGCCATGATGGCATCAGCGACGCCGGCGCTCCGGAAGCAGGCGATCAATTTTCCTAACTGGCCGACCCGCATCCAATGCATTTCGTCCACTTTGCCAGCGAGCCGATCGTCGGTTTCATCGGTGAAAGCCGCGGCCACGATTCGTTTTACGCCCGCGCGGCGGGCCGCATCAGCCAGCAGGCGCGGATAGACTCCGTTGCCGGCGATGATTCCAAGTGCGTCTGGAACTTCCACGAGCGGAGACTAAGGGTGTAGAGGCGCTTGTGCCAAGCGCCTGTTCATTGGTCAGATGGTCGCCGCGGCGAGCACCTCTACCTTTTTTACCTGCTGCGGCGACGCTTGACGTGCAATTGCGCGAGCGCTTTCTGCAAGGAAGCCTGGATCGCCGCGATCCCCTCCGAGCCGAGATCCTCTTTCATTGCCGCTTTGGCGCGCGCCACGGCGGCTTCCGCTGCATGCTCGTCGATCGCGGCAGCTTCGAGCGCCATATCGGTCAAAACCGAAACAGAATCGCCCGTGATCTCGACGAAGCCTTCTCCGATGGCCAAAAAAGTTTCCTTGCCACCTTTGAGCACGCGCAACTCGCCTGGGTTTAAGGTCGTCAGCAGCGGGACGTGATTCGGATAAACGCCGAGTTCCCCCTCCGCACCTGGCAGAGTAACCATCTCCACGTCCTCAGAATACGCCGTCATTTCCGGCGTAACGATCTCAAGCTTTAAGGTCGCCATGGCTCAGCACTCGTCATTCGAACTTCGTCATTCCTTGATCATATCGATGCCGCCCTTCATGTAGAAGTTCTGTTCGGGAACTTCATCATGTTTGCCATCGAGAATCTCTTTGAACCCACGCACGGTCTCGGCGATCGAAACGTATTCGCCTTTCGTGCCGGTAAAGACTTCAGCGACGTGGAACGGCTGGCTGAGGAAGCGCTGAATCTTGCGGGCCCGCAGAACGGAGAGTTTGTCCTCGGGACTCAATTCGTCCATGCCGAGAATCGCGATGATGTCCTGAAGATCGCGGTAGCGCTGCAAAACTTTCTGCACTCCGCGTGCCACGGCGTAGTGCTCTTCACCCACGATCTCGGGCGCGAGCGACTTCGAGGTCGAGGCGAGCGGATCGACCGCCGGATAGATGCCGAGCTCCGCGATCGAGCGCTCGAGCACGATCGTCGAATCCAAATGCGCGAAGGTGTTGGCCGGCGCCGGGTCCGTGAGGTCATCCGCCGGCACATAAACGGCCTGCACCGACGTGATCGATCCCTTTTTGGTCGAAGTAATGCGCTCCTGCAAATCGCCCATCTCGGCGGCGAGCGTCGGCTGATAACCAACCGCCGACGGCGTGCGCCCGAGCAACGCGGATACTTCCGATCCGGCTTGCGAGAACCGGAAGATGTTGTCAATGAACAACAAAACGTCTTGGTTACGTTCGTCGCGAAAATACTCTGTCATCGCCAACGCGGAAAGCGCAACGCGAAGGCGCGCGCCCGGAGGCTCGTTCATTTGCCCGTAAACCAGCGCGACCTTCGATTTGCTCAAGTCCTTTTGATCGATGACGCCGGCTTCGCTCATTTCCGTGTAAAGATCGTTGCCTTCACGCGTCCGCTCGCCCACGCCGGCGAACACGGAGAACCCACCGTGCCCTTTCGCGATGTTATTGATCAGCTCGAGGATGACGACCGTCTTGCCTACGCCTGCGCCGCCAAACGCTCCGACTTTTCCGCCTTTGGTGAAGGGGCAGATCAAGTCGATGACTTTGATGCCCGTTTCCAGAATCGTGGAGCCGGTATCTTGGTCGGTCAATTCCGGCGGCTTGCGATGGATCGGGTAACGCTTCGTGTAAGTGACCGGGCCGCGATTATCGACGGGATCGCCGGTCACATTAAAGATCCGGCCAAGAGTCCCCTCGCCTACCGGAACGGTGATCGGGCTGCCGGTGTCGTTGACCGGCATGCCGCGCTTCAAGCCCTCGGTCGACGACATCGCAATGGAACGCACCCAGTTTTCGCCGAGGTGCTGTTGCACTTCGAGGGTGAGCTTGGTCGGGGCGCCGTTGACCTCGTATTCGAGTTCGAGCGCATTATAGATGCGCGGCAGCTCGCCCGTGTTCTTGAATTCCACGTCCACCACCGGACCAATGACCTGAACGATCTTTCCTTTATTCATAAATTTTTTTAGGCGCCGACCGCCATCTGCGCGGTCGAGATTTCGAGCAGCTCCGTCGTGATGCTCGCCTGGCGCATCTTGTTGTATTCGAGAGTGAGATCCTTGATGAACTGCTTCGCGTTGTCGGTCGCGTTCTTCATCGCGACCATGCGCGCACTATGCTCCGACGCGCGCGCGTCCAGGATCATCTGGAAAACTTGGTAATGGAGGTAATACGGCAACATTACATCGAGCACGCCCTCGGGCGTCGGCTCGAAGAGGTAACCGATCATCGGGTCGGTGCTGTCCTGTGGAGTCGCGCCCTCGGTCGGCGTTTGCGGCAGTTCGAAACTGGAAATCGGAAGCAGTGTTCGCACGACCGGCTTCTGGCTGATGGTGTTAATGAAGTGCGTGAAAAGCACGGAAACTTTATCGACTTCACCGCTTAGAAATTTCTCCACGCAAAACTTGGCGATCTCCTTAGTCTCGGAAAACGCAGGCGCATCTTTTAACTCGAAGTCAGCCATCAGGTCCCGGCGGGTGCGGGCGAGAAATTGACGAGCCTTGCGACCGGCGACGACGTAGCTCGTTTTGTTCGGGTCGAAGTTTGCGGCCTCGCGCAGAAGGTTTGTGTTCAGCGCGCCCGCGAGTCCCTTGTCTGTGCTGATGACGACGACGAGCTCTTTCTTCACTTCGCGGATTTGCAGGAGCGGGTGAAGCTTGTGATCGGTGCGCTGCTGCAACGAAACCAGAACGCGATTCATCAGCGTGGAATACGGCCGGCCCGCCAGCGCGACGTTTTGCGCCTTGCGCATCTTCGACGCGGCGACCATCTGCATCGCCTTCGTGATTTGCGCGGTGTTGCGGATCGATTTGATCCGGCGCCGTATATCTTGGGTGTTGGCCACTGAAGAAGTGAGAGTTGTTAGTTGAGAACTGGAGACCTAGACCGGGTTCGTCGCTTTGAATTCGTCGAGGGCCGAGGCGAGCTCGCCCTCCAGAGCTTTGTCGAGTGCGCCTTTGGAAACAATGGAAGCGAGAAGGTTCTCCTTCCGCGTGCTCAGATACTCCTGCAGCTTGACTTGGAACTGCTTCACTTTCTCGACCGGCACAGAATCGAGATAGCCGTTCTGCATCGCCCAAAGAACCGCGACCTGTTCCTCGACCGGGATCGGGTTGTATTGAATCTGCTTGAAGAGCTCGACGATGCGTTGACCGCGATCGAGGCGCGCTTTCGTCGCCGCGTCCAGGTCGGAGCCGAACTGCGCGAACGCCGCCAGCTCCCGGAACTGCGCGAGGTCCAATTTGATTTTGCCCGCCACTTGTTTGATCGCCTTGATCTGCGCGGCGGAGCCGACACGGCTGACTGAGAGACCGACTGAAATCGCCGGTCGCACGCCTTGATAGAAAAGATCGGTCTCGAGATAAATCTGGCCGTCGGTAATCGAAATGACGTTCGTCGGAATGTAAGCGGACACATCGCCGGCTTGCGTCTCAATAATCGGCAGCGCCGTCAACGAACCACCACCCGCTTCTTCCGTGACGCGCGCGCTGCGTTCCAGCAGCCGCGAGTGAAGATAAAAGACGTCGCCCGGATAAGCTTCACGTCCCGACGGCCGCTTGAGCACGAGCGAAACCTGCCGGTACGCGACCGCGTGTTTCGACAGGTCGTCATAGATGATAAGAGCATCCATGCCGTGATCCATGAACCACTCGCCCATCGCCGCACCAGCGAACGGCGCGAGATATTGGTTCGTGGCCGTGTCGGAAGCCGGCGCGGAAATGATCGTCGTGTAGGGCATCGCGCCCTCCTTTTCGAGAATGGCGAGCGCGCGGGCGACGTTGGAATTCTTCTGGCCGATCGCGACGTAGATGCAATAAAGCGGGCGGTGATCCTTGAGCCGTCCTTCTTCCGCCGCTTTGTTCAAGCGCGCCTGGCTGATGATCGTATCGATCGCGATCGTCGATTTTCCCGTCGCGCGATCGCCGATGATCAACTCCCGTTGCCCGCGTCCGATCGGAATCATCGCATCAATTGCCATGATGCCGGTCTGGACCGGCTGGCTAACGCTTTTCCGTTTGATGACGCCCGGCGCAATCTTTTCCAACGGATACGCTACTTCCGACTTGATCGGGCCTTTGCCGTCGAGCGGCTGGCCGAGCGTGTTCACGACGCGGCCGAGCAGCGCTTTGCCGACGGGCACCTGGAGGAGTTTGCCGGTGGTCCGGGCTTCGTCGCCTTCCATTACCTGGGTCGTGTCGCCGAGTAAAATCGCGCCCACTTCTGTCTCTTCGAGATTGAGCGCGAGCCCGAACACGCCGCTCGAGAATTCGATCATCTCGTTCAGCATGACGTCACTGAGGCCTTCGATGTGCGCGACACCGTCACCGGTTTCGCGGACGACACCGACATTGCTCTTGCTCGTCGTGGTCTTGAGACCGGCGATCTGCGTTTCGATTTCTTCGAGGATACTGCTCATAGCTTGGTTGGGTTAAAGTTGCTGTTGGAGACGCTGCAGGCGATTGCGCACGCTGCTGTCCCAGACATCGCTGCCGACGCGGATGCGCATTCCGCCGAGGAGCTCTTTGTTCACGACAAATCGGGTGGCAAGGTCGCTCCCGTATTTGCGCTTAAGGTTGGCCACGATCTGGGCACCCGCCTGGGGCGCCAGGTCCGTGGCCGTTTCAATCGTGGCGCTGCGTTTCTCCACTTCCAGGCGCAACAAGCGCTGATAAGCTTCCAACACCTTGATGTAGTTGCGCGGTTTCTTTTCGATCAGTGCTGTGACAAGGGACCCGATCCGCGCGTTGTCGAGCCGGCCATCGACAAAGCTCGCGCGGAGAAGTTCCTTCGAAAGCTGTCGCGTCTCTTTGTTGATCTTCATGGCTGCTTTGGTTTACGAGGCGATTTGCCGGGCCGCTTCTTCCTGCAAGCGTTTTTGATCTTCGGCCGTGAGAATCTTGCCGGTTACTTTTGCCGTCGTGTTGACCACGAGACGGCCAAGTTCGTGCTTTAACTCCGCCATCGTTCGCTCGTGCTCGATCGCGCTGGCCTCGCGCGCTTTCGCCATGATTTGTTCCGCGGCCACGATCGCTTCCTGTTGCTTGCGTTCCGCGATGTGCGCGCTGCTTTCACGCGCCTCATCGATCATTTTTTGCGCCTGAGCGTTCGCTTTGGCCAGGATCTCCGCGTGGCGCTGTTCCGCTTCCGCGAGCTGCTGCTTGATCTTCTCGGCGTTCAGCAGCCCTTCGGCGATTCGCTGCCGGCGTTCTTCCAGCACCTGGAGGATCGGCTTGTAAGCGAACTGGCGGAGAACCAGCGCGACAATGACAAAGCTGATGACCTGCGAAAGGAAAATCCAGACATCAAACCCAAAGGTCTCCCCGGTTTCCCGGGCCATGTCGACCAGGTTGGCAGCAGCAAGAATTGGGATGTTCATATCAATAGGCAGGTCGCCGATACGTCTGCGCTCCTCCGACTATTTTACGAGGAACAGGGCGTAGAACACGATGGCTTCGGCGAGCGCGATGGCCAGAATGGCCTGCACCAGAATCGGAGTCGCCGCGCCGGGATTGCGCCCAACCGCCGAGGCCGCGCCCATGCCGATCAGGCCGACGCCGATCGCCGCGCCGAGCGCTGCGAGTCCGACGTGAATGCTTCCGCTGATTTCCGCGAGTATTGGTAGTATCATATTAGTTTCTGTTGGTTTGTTTCATCAGCGACCTCCGCGGGAACCACGGGTCCGATCGCCGAAAGTTAGTGGTGCGCCGCCTCCCCGTGTCCCGGTTCGTGTTGCGCGATGAGAAGCGTGAAGACCGCGGTCAGGAGCATGAAGACCAGCGCCTGGACGAAGCCAACCAGCAGCTCCAGGAAATAAAACGGAATCGGGATCAACCACGCGAGCGACGGCACGACGTGGCTCATCGATTCCAGCATTGTTTCGCCGGCGTAAATGTTGCCGAAGAGCCGGAAGCTCAGCGAGATCGGCCGGAACAAGATGGAGACGACCTCGAGCCAGCCGACGATGAAGAAGATAAAGATCATCAATAGCTTCAGAACGCCCGAGGTCTCACCCTTGGGGCCGAAGAGATGCATGATGAGACCGCCAATGCCGTTAGCCTGGATCGCCCAGACAATCCAGCAGACAAAAAAGACCGAGGCCATCGCGAACGTCAGGTTCAGGTTCGCATTAGCACCGCGGAACAAGGGCCGGTCGACATGAAAAGCGCCTGTCGCTGAATCATAATGCCCCCAGCCGATGGTGCCCACGCCGGGCAACAGGCCAAACCAATTGAGGAAGAGAATAAAAATGAAGATCGTCGCGAAAAACCAGAAGGTCTTCTTGACCAGCTGAGGACCGATCATGTTCTCGAGAAAATTGTAGAGACTTTCCACGAGCCACTCCCAGAAATTCTGGAGACCGGTCGGGACCGGCTTGATCTTCCGTGTCGCGAGTTGCGCACAAACGAGAATTCCAGCGGCGACGATCCACGTCACCACCATCGAATTTGTCACCGCTAATTTGCCGACGTAAAAAAGGACATCGGGCTTGAGCGGGACTGCATGTTCCTCCACGGCCGAGTGTGTCGCCTCCGCGGCGAAAGCAGCCGTCGAAATTCCGCCGAAGGCGCAAAGCGCGAGCACGAGCGGGATTAATGGTGAAAAGCGGCGCGGCATGAAGTTACGTTTTGAAAGCAGCAGCCCGATGTTTCCCGTAGGTGCGGCGCCGCGGCAGCGGTGCTACAACACAAGGGGCGCTTGCGTCGCGCATACGAAAGCGTGTTTTGCCGCGATGACAAGAAACTTTCCCGATATTTGTCTGCTCGTCGCACGCGCTCGCGGCGCCGCTTATTTTACCGGGACTTGTTCGGGAAAGCGTTCCTTGATAACCGCTGCCGCCGGACGCGAGACCCGCTCCTCGGCGCCCGCCAGAGCGACCGCTTCATCGTAGTGCGTTTCGAGCTGACGAATCTGCTCGCGCTGCTCAAAATTCGCCGCGACTGACTCGCTGGCCAGCGCCCCCATTTCACGAAAGGCCAGGGGCGAGCGGACGATTTCCTTCATCGAAGCGGCCAACGCGACAAAGTCCCGCTCCTCCACCAACAATCCACAGCGGCCGTGCTCGACAGCTTCAGGAATTCCTCCGTGCCGAGTGGCGAGAACCGAGAGACCGGTCGACATCGCTTCGAGAATCGAGTTCGGAATGCCTTCCTGGTTTTGATCCGGCGGCGTCTCGCTGGGGTGAAGGAAAAAATGCGAGGTGGCGTAGAGCTCCATCAATTCCGCCTGGGAGAGAAAGCCGCGGAAATGAACCTTGGCCACAATTCCGAGTTCCTCGGCGAGTTCTTCGAGGTGTGATTGGAGCGGACCTTTTCCAGCAATGACCAGCTCAGCGTTTGGAAATTCCTTCTGGAAAACCGCAAAGGCGCAGAGCGAGGTGGCCACTCCTTTTTTCGGAATAAGCCGGCAAGCTTGCATGAATCTCCACCGGCCATCCTTCGGGGCCTCCCGGCGAACGAAGGGAAATTCATCCAGCGGGACCCCGGTCCGATTGATGCGCAGGCGCTCCGGCGGACACCCCAGGGTCAGAAGCCGATCCGCGAGAGATCGGGAACGCGCCAGGACGAGCGGGACGGCGTTGAACAGGTTGCGCAATTTCGGACCGTAATCGCGAATGTCTTTTTTTTGCGCGACGTCGGCGCCGTGAAACGAAACGACACACGGCTTATGCCAACGTTCGATGAAGGGCAGAAGGTGCACGCCAGTGTGCCCGAAATAAATGTGCATCAGGTCCGCGCCGCGCCGCTCCAGAAGATTCGAAAGCATCTTGTATTCGCCACGATAGACAATTGGCGGCCTTTGTTTTACCCACTTCAGCCAGCCATGTCGCAGCGGATTGCTCGGCGGTTTCGGAATGATTTCGATGTCGCGAAAGGGAAATAGCTCGCTGTTTTGCAGCGCTTTGGTCATGACGAAAGTCTCGTAGTCATGGAGCGACCTGACCTGCCGGTAGATGTGCAACATCTCCGCCTTGAGGAAGGTCGTGCAGTAAC
>JBEEHC010000029.1:0-3869 GCA_041167205.1 Verrucomicrobiota bacterium | reverse complement strand
GGTGGAGGTCCCCCGGCCGATTTCATCGAGAATCACGAGGCTGCGCTCCGTCGCGTTGTTCACGATATTCGCCGTCTCGTTCATCTCGACCATGAAGGTCGATTGCCCGCGCGAAAGATCGTCGTTCGCGCCGACGCGGGTGAAGATGCGGTCCACCAGCCCGATCTCCGCGCTCGAAGCCGGGACAAAACTCCCAATCTGCGCCATCAACACAATCAGCGCGACCTGCCGGATGTAGGTTGACTTGCCGGCCATGTTTGGCCCGGTAATGATGGCCAGCCGCATCCGTTCGCCATCCAGGTCCGTGTCGTTAGGCACAAATTTCTCTTCCGCCAGGTTTTGATCGAGCACCGGATGCCGTCCATCGCGAATGACAAGCTTCAGCGTCTGATTAAGAAGAGGACGCGAGTAACCAAAGAGCCGCGCCGTTTCAGCGAGCGCGCAGATCACATCGAGCGTCCCAAGCGCGGCGGCCGTCTGTTGAATCGGCGCCAGCTCCCGCAGCGTTTCGTCGCGCAAGATTTGAAACAGCTGATACTCGAGCTGACGCGCCCGCTCATCCGCGCCGAGAATCTTTGCCTCCATCTCCTTCAGCTCGGGCGTGATGAAGCGCTCTCCGCCCACGGTCGTTTGCTTGCGAATGTAACGCGCCGGCACATTCGCGAGATTCGATTTCGTGATTTCGATGAAATAACCGAAGACGGAATTGAAACGAACCTTGAGCGATTTGATCCCGCTCTCGGCAATTTCGCGCTCCTGTAATTCCGTGATCCAATTCTTGCCGTCGCGCGAGGCCTGCCGCAGCTCGTCCAGATCGGCATCGAAACCGTCGCGGAAAATCCCGCCTTCTTTCAGGACCATGGGAGGATCTTCGACGAGCGCCCCGCTCAGTTTTTGCGTCAGCGCCGGCATTTCCTGAAGCTGATTTTGCAAAGCTTGAGCCAGCGCTTCCGGCCGTCCGGTTTCCGCGACCTGATTCGTCCCGAACGCCAGCCGATCGAGCAGAGTTTGGAGCGCCCGTTTCAGCTCGGGAATTTGCTCCAACGAGCTCTTTAACGCGACGAGATCGCGCGCATTGCCTGACGCCTGGCTCAGCCGCCCAGACGCGCGTTCCAAATCCCGGATCGACTTCAGTGAATGGCGCAGGGCGGCGATCAAGTCGGATTCATGCAATAGATCGGCGATCATTTGCTGGCGCCGTTCCAGTTCGGCGAGATCGCGCAGCGGCTGCAAAATCCAATTTCTCAGCTTTCTCCCACCCATTGGAGTAACAGTCCGGTCGAGCGCGGCCAGCAGGCTCGTGTTCCGGGCTCCGCGCGACTCGACCAGCTCGAGATTCACCTGCGTGGCAGCATCGAGGAGCACGTAATCATCTCGCGCGTCGCAACGCAGTGACGTGAGATGATCCACCTTCCGCCGCAACTGTTGCTTCAGATAATGAATGATCGCGCCGGCCGCGCCGATCGCGGCTGGCATATCGGTGCAGCCGAAGCCGTCGAGCGATTTGACGCCGAAATGCTCGCACAGCGTGAAGCGCGCATGCTCCGCCAGGAACGCGAAATCATCGTAAGCGAGCGCCCCTTCGATCGCCCCAAATTGCGCGTTCTGACGTTCGCTCACCAACAACTCCGCTGGTGAAATTCGGGCGAGATCGTCCATGAGCATGCTGATGTCACTCGACTGCGTGACCCGGAATTCGCCCGTGCTCAGCTCGGCATAGGCAAACCCGAACGTGCCCTCCTGAAAATAAACCGCGCCGAGATAATTCGGCCGGTTCGATTTGAGCAGGTCCATCTCGCTGACCGTGCCGGCCGTGATGATTTGCGTGATCTCACGCGTAACGATTTTCCCCGGCTGCGGTTCGCTTGTTTGATCGCAAATCGCGACACGCCGGCCGGCCTGGATGAGCTTTGCGATGTAACCCGGCGCCGCGTGATAGGGCATGCCGCACATCGGCACGCTGTTGCGATGGGTCAGCGCGAGATTGAGCAACCCAGACGCTTCCTTGGCGTCCTCGAAAAACAGTTCATAAAAATCGCCGAGCCGAAAGAGCAACAGCGTGTCCGCGGGCACGCTCGCGCGCAGCCGCTGGTACTGTTGCATCATGGGGGTAAGCGCGTCGGCCATAGCTTCAAGATGAAATCACCGATGGGCGATTGCGAGCCGGAACTGCTAACACCCGCTCACGCAACCTGGACGCCTTCGCTTGCGGTCCGCTCCGCCAACAGTCCGCTCAACCGGTGTGTCATCGGTCCGACTTCCCCGCTGCCGATCATTCGTCCATATTACTCGGCATCGGCGAACATTCTAACGCCAAGGCAAAATGACGAGATGGAATTCGATTCGTTGAGGGCCAACCGTCCACATAGCTTCGAATCTTAAGGGCGCGTTCCCCGCCGCGGAGCTGTCGCTCGCTTTTTGTTTCGATCCAGCCGCCCTAATGTGGAAACATCCGCCTCGCTTATGAACCGAATTGCTCTGTTGGTTTCCCTGTTTCTCTTTCCGGTTTACGCGCTCGCGGCGGATCCGCCTACAAAGCCACCATTCACTCCGGGCGACAACCTCGTCGTTGACGGCATCCCGCCAATTCCAGGGAACCTGCCGGAGCAGGTCGGCCGGTACACGGAGTCGCGCGCGGCCGGATTGCAAGATTGGCACCCCACACAGCCCGAGATGCTGATTACGACGCGCTTCGGCGATACGAATCAGATCCATCGCGTGATCCAGCCCGGCGGTGCGCGCACCCAGCTCACATTTTTTCCGGACCGCGTTGACGGCGGATCGTTCGAGCCGACCAAAGGGGACTATTTCGTTTTTTCGAAGGGCGCAGGCGGCAATGAGTTCAATCAGAATTACCGTTACAATTTCTCGGACGGCGAGATCACCCTGCTTACTGACGGCAAGTCACGGAACTCCGGCCCCGTCTGGAGCAATCAAGGCGAACGCGTGGCCTACACCTCTACGCGCCGCAACGGCACCGACACCGACATCTACGTTGAGTCGCCCACAGACCCGAAGAGCGACCGCATGCTCGCGGAGGTAAAAGGCGGCGGGTGGGAACCCGCTGACTGGTCGCCGGATGACAAGAAGCTGTTGGTGCTGGAAGGCATCTCGATCAACGAAAGCTACCTCTGGTTGTTCGACGCCCAGACAGGCGAGAAAAAAGAGATTACGCCGCGTCCGGCGGAGGGCGCGGAAAAGGTGGCCTACTCGTCGGCGACGTTTGCGAAGGATGGGAAAGGTATTTTCGTCACGACGGATCGCGAATCCGAATTCCAGCGCCTGGCTTACATCGACCTCACGAGCGCCAAGCACACTTATTTGCTGCCGGACGTGAAGTGGGATGTGGATCATTGGGATTTGAGCCACGACGGAAAGCAAATCGCCTACACCCTGAATGAGAATGGCGTGAGCACGCTGCACCTGATCGATATCGTGCCGGCAAATGGCACTATGACGGCGCGGCCGCAGAAAGATCCCGCGTTTGATCCGCCCCTGCCGGCCGTGGTCATCTCGGGGCTGCGCTGGCACCGCGATCCGAAGCAAGGCCTGCTCGCCTTCAATGTCGCGGGAGCGCGTTCGCCGTCGGATGTCTATAGCTGGTCGACCGCCGGCGGGAAGAACATTACCGCGCGCTGGACGGCGAGCGAGACAGGCGGCATTCCCGCAACGCGGTTTGTCGAGCCGGAGCTGGTGCGCTGGAAATCTTTCGACGGCAAAGAGATTACCGGATTCCTGTACCTGCCGGACGCCGCAAAATTTTCCGGGCCGCGACCGGTCATCATCAATATCCACGGCGGACCCGAAGCGCAGTACCGTCCCGGGTATCTCGGACGGAACAATTATTTCATCAACGAGCTCGGCTGCGC
>JBEEHC010000028.1:0-29775 GCA_041167205.1 Verrucomicrobiota bacterium | reverse complement strand
AATTCGACGCTCAAACTTGATAACTGAAACTCTCGGACCGGGGATCTTATCCCCCGGTCTTTCTTTTCAGACTCAGCTCTTAAAAGTTGTACTTACTACCCTGTATGTAGATATCAAAGAACCAGCGGTTTGCGCCTTTTTCAGCCCACAAAAAAACCCAATTTGATCTCCGGCGATAAATTCACGACGCGCCCGCCGAGGGCGGGTTGCCATTTCATCATGCCGGGACAAAATTGAGTTCCAATTTGCAGTCCCAAAATAGGCGAGAACCAACTCTTTTCGTCTTGCGACTACGGGAGTCCCGCTTCAGGCGGGGTCAACAAGGTAGCCGTCGAAAAAAGACCGTCAACCGCGAAAAGCGCTTTTTTTCGCGAAAAATGAAGATTTCCTGGCAGTCCACTCGTTGCGGCGACGGCGGGTCGTGAACGGGTCGCCGATTGATCCCAATCGCTCGCGGGCAGTTCGGTGATTCTCTCCCGTGATGTTTTGATTGGCAGGCGATGCGGCTGCCCTACAATTGCAGAATGCAACGCGTGGACGGCCGGGAGGCCGATCAGATTCGTCCCGTTTCCTTTGAACTCGGGATCGCGCCGAACGCGAGTGGATCGGTTCTGGTGGCGATGGGAAACACGCGCGTCATTTGCGGCGTGATGATCGACGAAGCCGTGCCGCGCTGGATGAAAGAACAAGGCGTGACCGGGGGCTGGCTGACGGCCGAGTATTCGATGCTGCCCTATTCGACGAACACTCGAAAGCCGCGTGACATCACGAAAGGGAGACTGGACGGAAGGAGCACGGAGATACAAAGGCTGATAGGCAGGTCGTTGCGAGCGGTGGTCGATTTGGAAAAACTTGGACCGCGCACGATGTGGATCGATTGCGACGTGCTCCAGGCCGACGGCGGGACGCGCACCGCGGCAATCACCGGGGCGAGCCTGGCGGTTGCGGTGGCCTGCCGGAAATTGGCGGATGAGAAAAAAATCGATGCGCCGCCCATCCGAAAACTGGTGGCGGCGGTGAGCGCTGGGGTATTGAACGGAGAGTCGGTGCTCGATTTGAATTATGAGGAAGACAAGAGCGTCAGCGTAGATTTCAACCTTGTCGCGACCGAAGACGGCGAGTTCGTGGAGTTGCAGGGCTCGGGCGAAGAGACAACTTTTTCGAGCGAGCAACTGTCCGAAATGCTGATGCTCGGAAAGAAGGGAATCGCTGAATTGATTTCCGCGCAACGCGCAGTCCTGGCCAGTTTGATGATGGGGGCGAGCTAAACCAGTTGCCCGCGGGCAGACGATGAGGTAAAGCCACACGCCGCATGAAAAAAGCGCTCATCACGGGCATCACCGGCCAGGACGGCAGCTACCTAGCCGATCTGCTGATCGAGAAAGGCTACGAAGTCCACGGCATCATCCGGCGCGCGAGCACCTTCAACACGTCGCGCATCGATCATCTTTATGCCGACCCGCACATCAACGGTGTCCGGTTGTTCCTGCACTATGGCGATCTCGCCGACTCGGTAAATCTGGTGAAGCTGCTTTACGAGCTGAAGCCGGATGAAATTTATCATCTCGGAGCGCAGAGCCACGTGCGCGTCAGTTTCGACATTCCGGAATACACCTCGGACGTCACAGGCGTGGGGACAATCCGGATCCTGGAAGCGATCCGCGAAACCGGCGTTCGCTCGAAATTCTACCAGGCCTCGAGCAGCGAGATGTTCGGCAAAGCGCAGCAGGTGCCGCAAACAGAGACGACCCCTTTCTGGCCGCGCAGTCCGTACGGCGTGGCCAAAGTTTTCGCCTATTGGGCGACGGTGAATTACCGGGAGAGTTACGGTCTGTGCGCGAGCAACGGCATCTTGTTCAACCACGAAAGCCCACGGCGCGGCGAAACTTTTGTGACCCGGAAAATTACGCGCGCGGTGGCCGCGATAAAGTTGGGTTTGCAGAAGGAGCTGTTCCTCGGCAACCTGGACGCAAAACGCGACTGGGGTTACGCCCCCGAATACGTCGAAGGCATGTGGCGCATTCTGCAGCAGGGCGACGGCGACGACTTCGTGCTCGCGACGAACGAGACGCATACGGTCCGCGAATTCGTCGAGGCCGCTTTCGGGCACGTCGATCTCGATTGGAAGGATTACGTGAAACACGACGAACGGTATGAGCGGCCGGCTGAAGTCGATCTACTGATTGGCGATGCTTCCAAGGCGAAGAAAATCCTGGATTGGGAACCCAAGGTCCGATTTCAAGAGCTCGTCCGCATCATGGTTGACGCGGACGTCGAATTGTTTTCGCGCACGACGGCGCAAAAACACCTCGGCAGGCTTCCGTAGCTTAATGAGAGGCCGGCTGACTGCCGGACGCTTGCGGCGCGTTACTCGGGTTGGGCAGCGCCGCTTCGAGGGGTTCATTCACAATCGTGACCTTCGCGCCCCAACCGACAATGTCGTAAAGCTGGATCACGTCGCGCGAACGCATCCGCACGCAGCCGTAGCTCGCCGGCCGGCCAATGTTTCGCTCCTCGGGCGTGCCGTGAATGTAAATGTAGCGGCCATACGCGTTCGCGTTCTGGGCTTCCCGGCCGCGCAGCCAAAGGATTCGCGTCACAATCGGATCGCGACCCGGTGCATCCGGCGGAAGAATTTCGCCCGTTCGCCTTCGATCCTTAAAGACCGATCCGCTCGGCGCAGATCCGCCAATCTTTTCCGCAATTTCCAGCTCCCCCAGCGGGGTGCCGCGACTGCCCGGCCAATCACCAATGGCGAACTTCGAGGTTGAAACCGGATAAGTCGCGAGCAGAGCGCCATTGTCGAGCAGTGCCATTCGTTGTTGCGGCACGCTGATGATGACGTGATGACGTGTGTCGGGAGAGACGCAGGATGTAATGAGAAGCGCAATGCTCGCGAGCAGACAGAGCTTCACGGGGCCTGATCTCATCGGACGAATCGAAAAAAACTTTCAGCCGTCTGGGTCGTGACGCGCGCCAACTCTTCGACGCCGATTCCGCGCGCGGTCGCGATCGATTCCGCGACCAGCCGTGTGTGTGCTGGCTCGCAGCGCTTCCCGCGGAAGGGAACTGGCGCCAGATACGGACAATCGGTTTCAACCATGAAACTGCCTGCCGGCAACTGGGCCGCAATCTCGCGGACCGACGCGCCATTCTTGAAGGTCACGATTCCGGTGAATGAAACCAGATGACCCAGCGCGAGAACTTCGTCCGCTTGCGCGCGCGTGCCCCCGAAGCAATGGAACACGCCGCGCAGTTTTCCGGAATACGGCCCGATGATCTCGAGCGTATCGTCCCACGCATCGCGCTGATGAATGACGACATTTAGCCCGAGCTCCGCCGCGAGATCGAGCTGCTGCTCAAATAAACTGGCCTGCTTCGACTTGTAGGCGCCGTCGTGGATGTCGGCCTCGATTTCTTCTTCCGTGGAACTCTGCAGCGCCTTGGAAAAAACTTGGGTCTTGCGTTCTTTCGACAGCTTAACGCTTGGAAGAGAATGATAATCGAGGCCGGTTTCGCCAATCGCCACGACGCGGGAACTTTTCGCGAGTTCGCGCAACGGCGTAATCACGTCCTCGCCGGATTCCTCAACATACGTAGGATGAACGCCGATTACGGCGAAGATGTTCGGATGCCTCTCCGCGAAATCGACCGCGCGTCGACTGCTTTCGACCGAAGTGCCGATCGTGATGATACGCGTAACGCCGGCCTCGTTCGCCCGGCGCAAAACATCGTCGAAGTCGCCGGCGAAATCCGGATAATCGAGGTGAGCGTGGGTGTCTATGAGCATCGTGTCATGTCGAGCGGAGTCGAGACATCTCTAATTGTAGACAGTGAGAGATGGAAAGCCCGGCCTCGCCGACTTCGTCGGCCGCGTTACGGCCTCGACTTCGCTCGGAATGACAAATCACCATTCGATCACTGTGCTGGCCCAAGTCAGTCCGCCGCCGAAGACGACCATCAGAACGTAATCGCCGGCCTTGATGCGGCCGGTGCGGTTTGCTTCATCGAGCGCGATGGCCACTGCGGCGGCCGAAGTGTTCCCATAGCGATCGAGATTCACGTAAAACCGATCGAGCGGAATCTTCAGCCGATCGGCGATCGCCTCGATGATCCGAAGATTCGCCTGGTGCGGAATGACGCAGGCAATGTCCTCAATCGCGAGCCCGGCTTGGTCGAGCACGTTCTTGGACGCGGCCAGCATCGCGGTCACGGCCTGCTTGTAAACGTCCTTGCCGGACATGTGGATGGTTTGGAGATTTTGATCGGCGTTCTCGCGGGTGATCGGTGTGCGACAGCCACCCCCCGGCATGAAGAGGATGTCGGCGAATTGGCCGTCGCTGCCCACGTGCGTCGCGATCACTCCGTGCGCGCCACCGCGATGCCGCAGAATCGCCGCGCCCGCGCCATCGCCGAAGAGGACGCACGTGTTGCGATCGGTCCAATTCGTGATCGAACTGAGTTTCTCCGCGCCGATGACGAGCACGGTTTCGTAAGTGTGCGAAGTGATGAATTGCTGCGCGATCTCGACCGCGAAAAGAAAACCTGCGCAGGCTGCCGAGACGTCGAGACAAGCTGCCTTCGTTGCTCCGATCCTGGTTTGCACCAGACAAGCCGTCGCCGGAAACAGCATATCGGGCGTCGCGGTCGCGAGAAGGATGAGATCGATTTCTTCGGGCGAAATTCCTGCCTGCGCGATGGCCGCAAGCGCGGCTTTGGTCGCCATGTCGCTCGTGTATTCGTCCTTCGCGGCGATGCGGCGCTCCTTAATGCCGGTCCGCGTGGTGATCCACTCGTCAGAGGTATCGACCAGCTTTGAAAGGTCGGCGTTGGTCAGAATTTTTTCCGGCACGTAGCTGCCTGTGCCGATGATCGAGACGGTGCGCCGCGGTTTACCGGATCGCGGGCTCGAGCGGGGTTGTTGTTTCATGATAACGGCGAACTTCCTCGACGATATGCGGGTTCACCTGCTGTTCAATGGATTCGGCCGCGACGCGCAAGGCGTTCTTGATCGCCAGCGGCGTGCTCGCTCCATGGGCGATGATGCAAATGCCGTTCACGCCCAGCAACGGCATCCCGCCGTATTCTTCATAATTCACCTTTTTCTTGATGGTGAGAAAAGCGTTGCGCGCGAGATAGGCGCCGGCCATGCGGGTCTTCGATTTCATCAGCTCGTGCTTGAGCCATTTAAAAATGGCGTCCCCGATCGATTCGCACGTTTTCAGAATCACATTACCGACGAAACCGTCGCAGACGACGACCTCGACGGGATCCGCAAAAAGATCGTGCCCTTCAATGTTGCCCCGAAAATTCAGCCCACTCTGCTTGAGCATTTTGAAAACTTCCTTCGTTAGGTCGCTTCCCTTCATGTCCTCGTCGCCGATCGACATCAAACCCACGGTGGGTTTCTGGTAACCGAGCACGTGCCGGGAGTAGACCGAGCCCATAATGGCGTATTGCACCATGTGATCTGGTCGCGGGTCGCTGTTGGCGCCGGCATCGATCAAAACAAAGATGTTGGTCTCCGATGGGATCACGGCGGCGATTCCCGGGCGATCCACGCCTGGAAGCGTTCGCAACTTGATCGTCGTCGCCGCGACGGCCGCGCCGGTGTGACCCGCGGTCACGATCGCACTCGCGTCCCCTTTTTTTACGAGATCCACCGCGCGACTGACGGACGAATCTTTCTTCCGCCGCACGGCATCGACCGCGCCGTCACTCATTTCGACCACTTGCGTCGCATGCACGATCTCAATGCGACCGTCATTGCAGCGATGGTGCTTCAGTTCTTTCTCGATGCGTGGTGTGTCGCCGACGAGATAAAGCTTCGCGATGTGGGGATACTCCTTCAGGGCCATGACCGCACCGCCGACAATATTCGGCGGACCGAAATCGCCACCCATGGCATCCAGTGCGATTTTCATCGGAGCGGGATTTTGCGGATTTCAGGGAACGAATGCAAAATCAAAAAATCGGATAGGGCAGCGCCCTGCGTGCCGTGGCTAACAAAAAAAACCGTCCGAACCGGGCGGAGCCCCGCCAGCTTACTTCGCTTCGACCGTCAAGACCTGCCGGCCTTTGTAATAACCGCAAGACGGACAAGCCGTGTGCGAGGCAACCGTGCTTCCGCACTGTGTGCATTTATTGAGCTGCGGAGGCTGCCAGCGGTGAGATGCCTTGCGCGTGCGCAGCCGCATCTTCGAAGTTTTGCGTTTGGGAACTCCCATAAGGGCAATCAGGAAAGCAGGAAATCAGGAAAACACAAATCCAGTAGCTGCGGTCGGCGCCGCTACGGCTTTAACTTCAACTTGTCCAGGACACTCCAATCAGGCTGACGTTTGCCGTCCGTTTCGGGAGTCGGAGCGGCTGCTTCGGTTAGTTTTTCAGCCGGGCAGACCCGGCCTCCTTCGCGGTCGCAATGCGGATGCGCCGGCAGGTTCAGCAGGATGTCTTCGCGCAAATAGGGCGTAAGATCGATCAGCTCCGGCCCGGTCAAATCAAGGTGAATCGAGAATGCTTTTGCTTCGATATCGAAACGAAAAGGCTCGAGACAGCGGACGCATCGAAGCTCGACCGGCTGAACAAGCGAGCCAGTCGCCCACAACGCGCCCTCGGCAATTCCCAAGTCGAGCGCATAGCGCAACGGTCCGGTGCAGCGGACATCCTCCGCCGCGAGCTCAGGAATCAGGCATTCTTCCTCGCCCTCGAGATGCAAGCCATCGGCGTGAATTTGTCGGAGATGAATTTTCACTCGCGAAAGCTTTCGAAGTTCATTTTTTCAGCTTGGCCCGGAGCGCCGCGGCGACCTGGGCGGGAAGAAATTCCCCCACGTCGCCACCGAGCCGGGCAATCTCCTTCACGATCCGCGAGCTGAGATAAGTGTATTCCTCCTTCGGCATCAAAAAGATCGTCTCGACTGTTGCTTCGAGCTTGCGATTCATCAGCGCCATCTGGAATTCGAACTCAAAGTCGGAGACGGCGCGCAAACCGCGGATGACCGCGGTGGCCTCACGCGCGACCGCGAAGTCGACCAAGAGCCCATCGAGCGGCGCGATTTCGACCTTGTCCAGCGTGCCAATCGTTCCCTGGAGAAAGGCGAGGCGTTCTTCGAGCGTGAAGAGCGGTTGCTTCTGATCGTTGTGCGCGACCGCCACGATCACTTCGTCAAATAGTTTGCGGGCGCGATCGATGACATCCAGGTGACCGTTCGTCACTGGATCAAAGCTGCCGGGGTAAATAGCGCGTCGGATCATCGGGGAAACGTCCAACGTCCAACGTCCAACGTCCAACGTCGAATTTCGAAAATTCATCGCGCAGACGCGAGGCGAGTTACGAAAAGGCGGAGGGAGCTTGCCGAATCGTCCCAAATCTGGAGATTAGTTTGCGGGACAAATGATCGATCCACCTTATCGGACCGTGGCTGTGGCCAGCACATTTTCGCCCCGCTTCTTGCAGGTGCTAGCGGAGGGAAAACGCATTCGAGATCGTCTCGCCTCGCAGCTGCACTTGATTTACGTCGGCAAGCGGGATGAGGAAACGACCCGGAAATTCAGCTCCGCGCTTCGCCAGCTGGATCTGCCGGCGGATTCGACCATCTACTATCACGAGGGTGATCCGGCGGTCGCGATCCTCGAAGCAGCCACGGCGAATGGGATCGACCTCATCGTGGCTGGCGCGTTGGAAAAGGAAGCGGTGCTCCGTCAATTCCTGGGCAACGTCGCCCGCCGTCTCGTGCGCGAGGCGACCTGCTCGGTGATGCTCTTTACCAGGCCGGATCAGGATCCAAAGCCCCTCTACCGCATCGTTTTGATGGCGGAATATTCCGAGCACGGCCGGGCGGCGCTACATAAAGCATTGCGGCTGGCGGCCCTCGAACGGTGCGAAAAACTTTTTGTGATCCGCGTCTATACCACCTTCGATGCAGCGCGGGCGAAGGCGCGAAAGAACTCCGCCAAGGCCGGGAGCCAGCCTGCGCGGACCCTGGAAGAAGAAGAAACTGCGCTGGAACAGTTCATCGACTCGGCGGGACAGACCGATGTCCCAATTGAAGCGAGGTGTATCCGGGGCAACACGGGATACGCAGTCCTGGATTTCGTCCAATCAGTTGAAGCGGTGCTGCTGGTGGTGCCGGTCGATCCCGGGACTTCGTCAGGCGGTCTTCCGGCCCACGTCGCCTGGGTGACCGATGTCATCCCGTGCAATCTCTGGGTGATTCGATAGTGCTTGTCGATCTGTCTCCTCGTTGATTTTATCGCGTCGATGGATGCCGAGCGTGTCTTTCAGCCTTTTGGGCTGGCCCATCTGGTCGTCATTTTCCTGACCATCGCGTTGCCTTTTGTTCTGGCGGCGTTTGTTCGCAAATCGCGATGGCCGCGGTCCGAACGCATCATCGGCCGTCTCCTGGCCGTGACGCTGGCATTCAATTATCTCGGCTATGAAATCTATCTGGCGATGACCGCCGGATTGTCCTGGGAAAAGGCGCTTCCATTCCAACTCTGCGATTGGGCCATGATTGCCATCATCGTTGCCTTGCTAACGGGGCGCGAGCGCTGGCTCGAGGTCGCCTATTTTTGGGGAATTGGCGGCACGGCGCAGGCAATTCTCACACCAGATCTGAAGTTTGCGTTTCCCGATATTCGCTTTCTGAGTTTTTTCATCGCCCATTCGGGCATCGTGGTCGGGATTGCTTTTGTGATGATCATGCGCGGGTTTCGTCCGCATTTCAGTTCCGTCTGGCGCACCTTCGCCTGGACGGAGCTCTATTTTGTGATCACGATCGTGGTCGATCTCCTGACCGGTGTGAATTACGGATACCTGTTGCATAAGCCGGAGGCGTCGTCGCTCTTGAGCATCCTGTCGGATTATCGCCCGCTCTACATTTTCCAAATGCACCTGCTGGCGCTGCTTTTTTATCTACTGCTCTATGCCCCTTTTGCGGTCTATGATCTCTTCAGGAGCGCGAGGAACAAGCTGATATGAAACCGAAACCCCTCAAGATTCTTTCCGTCACCATCGGTGGCCGGCAGCCGGCGTTCATCCTCGGGCCGTGTGTGATTGAGTCGGAAAAGTTTGTCTGGCGCATGGCGCGTCGCATCGCGGAAATCTGCCGGGCGGAATCAGTGCCAGTCATTTTCAAGGCGTCTTACGATAAGGCGAACCGGACCTCGATCCGTTCCTATCGTGGAATAGGCGTCCGTGAAGGGTGCGAGATTTTGGCGGCCATCGGCGCGGAACTGAAAATCCCGGTCACGACTGATGTTCATTCGCCGGCGGAAGCGGAAATCGCTGGCCAGACGATCGACGTTCTCCAAATCCCAGCGTTTCTTTGCCGGCAAACCGATTTGCTCCGGGCGGCCGCGGAAACCGGGCGGGCCGTGAACGTCAAAAAAGGCCAATTCCTCGCCCCGTGGGACGTAAAAAACATCGCGGAGAAGCTTGCCAGTTTCGGCAACGACAAATTTCTTTTTACCGAGCGTGGAACCAGCTTCGGCTATAACAATCTCGTCGCTGATTTCCGTTCCCTTTATTGGATGCGTGAAGCCGGCTATCGCGTGATTTTCGACGCCACTCATTCGGTGCAACGACCGGGCGGAGCAGGGGATTCCACTTCAGGCGATGCCGTGCTGGCCCCGGTCCTGGCTCGCGCCGCGATCGCCGCCGGCTGCGACGGCATTTTTATGGAGGTCCACGAGAACCCGGCGCGCGCTTTATCGGACGGGCCGAACCAGATTCCGCTAAAGCAGTTGCCGAAGCATCTCCGCATGTTAAAGGCTATTCATGCTGCCGTTTCGTAGCGGTCGCGCCGGATTTTCGGGTGCGTCGTCCGCTTTTTTGCTCCTCGCCTTCTTGAGTTGCGCCGCTCTTGCGGGCGAAAAAACTGCCAAACCCGAGGTGGAAGCGAAGAGTAAACCGAAGGCGCGGCCCAAGCCGGAGGAAGGCGTGACCAACGTCCCGATGGTCGTGGGCCATGACGCGAAAGGGCTCGTGTTGCCGGACTTCGATCTCAAGGGACACTTGCGCGGGAAACTCGAGGCGGGAATAACGAGACGCCTCGATGATGAACACGTCGAGTTCAGGGGAGTGAAGTTCACCACTTTCCTTCCTGAAACCGAGAAGCCGGACCTCCAAATCATCATGAGCACTTCGGTATTCAATCTGAAAACGCAGGTGCTCAATTCCTCGGAGCGCAGCACCGTAAAACGGTCGGATTTCGAGATTACCGGGGACAATATGCAGTTCGAAATGCTCACACGAAAAGGGACACTGGCTGGGAACGTGAAGATGGTGGTTCGCGGTAAGTCCAAAGTATCGGGAAATGAAGGCGAATGAGAAAGCTTGGGCCGGCCGGTGCAATTCTCTGCTTCGCGCTGACTGCGGGAACCATCCGCGCCCAGGGGACAGCGCCCGCGACCCTTTCGTCTCGAACCCCGAGCAAAACGGCCGAAAAAGCTTCGCCTGGCAACGCGTCCGCCGAGAGTCCTCCTTCTCAAAAGACTCCTGCCGAGAAACCGAAGAACGCGAAGACCGGACCGGCCTCAGAGGAGCCGATCATTACCGAAATCTATGCCGACCAGACCATCTTCGATTCGGGGAAATCAATCGGCATTTTCACCGGACACGTTGTTGTGACGGACCCACGCTTCAATATCCAGGGGGACAAGTTGACGATTTTCATCAGCAAGGGGCAAAACGAGGGCTTCGAAAAAGCGATCGTTGAAGGTAACGTGGGTGTGGTGCGCGATCGGCCCAGTCCCAGCGGTGGTCCGCCCGATCATATGGTAGGCCGGTCGGACAAGGCCGTATACACCGCCAAAGACGGACGTTTCGAGCTGACGGGTAATCCGCGCGTGCAACAAGGTCTTAATACCCACGTCGCGACCAGCCCGGATACTGTCATGATTCTAAACGAAGCCGGCCAACTGGAGACACACGGTCCGAGCCGAACGGAAATTCGCCAGGATCCCAACGCCGCATCGCCAACGCCCAAGCCGTGATCCGCGAACCAGTTCCCACCTCCCCGGCGATCGCGCCCTCCAGCAAGCCCGTCCAGAAGGAACATGTCCTGGTCACGGAGCAGCTCGTGAAAATGTATGGCGGACGCGCCGTTGTTAACGGAATCGATATCAAGGTGCGCGCCGGTGAGATCGTGGGGCTGCTGGGTCCAAACGGCGCCGGGAAGACAACGAGCTTTTACATGATCGTTGGGCTCGTTAGGCCAAACAGCGGCCGCGTCGTCTTTTCTGGAAAGGACGTGACGAATTATCCGATGCACAAACGCGCCCGGCTTGGCATGGGCTATCTGCCTCAGGAAGAATCGATTTTTCGTAAGATGACGGTCGAACAAAACATCATGGCGATTCTCGAAACGCTTCCCTTGAGCAACTACGAAAGGCGCCAGCGGTGCGATCAACTGCTCCACCAATTCGGCATTGAACGGATCGCGAAAAACACGGCGATCACCTTGAGCGGTGGAGAGAAACGCCGGCTGACCATCGCTCGCTCGCTCGTCACCTCGCCGAGTCTGCTCATGCTCGACGAGCCATTTAGCGGGGTCGATCCGATCGCGGTTTATGATGTGCAGCAGATCGTGATCAACCTGCGTAAATCCGGTCTCGCGATTCTGATCACGGATCACAACGTGCGCGAGACGCTCTCGATCGTCGACCGGGCCTATCTGATTTTCGAAGGCCGGGTCGAAAGCGAAGGCACGAAAGACTTTCTGATCAACGATCCCATCAGCCGCCAGTTATATCTCGGTGAGCGGTTTCAAATGTAAGCGAAAGGAAGACACGTGATATCGAACAACGCCCATCCGAACGTCAAGGTCACCGGCCGTCATCTGCAAATCACCGACTCGATCAATGATTACGTGACGCGGAAAATTGAAGGCCTCCACCTCGATTACCCCAAGATCATCGAGGCACACGTCATCCTCGAGGTGGAGAAATACCGGCACTCCGCCGAGGTCGTGCTCGTTTGTTCGAATCACATCACGATCGAAGCCTGCGAAGAGACGAGCGACATGTACGCCGCGATTGATGCGGTCACGGACAAGGTTGCGCGGCAGATGCGGAAATATAAGACGCGGCTCATGCGCAAGCACCGTCCGCGAAAAGACATCGTGCAGCATCTCGACGAGCAGGTGTTGCATCCCGAGCCAACCGACGATGAGGAGCATCAGGAGCACGTCGTGGTCCGCACCGAGCGGCTTCCGGTCAAGCCGATGTTTGTGGATGAGGCGGTCCTGCAATTGGAGATGTCCCATCGTCAGTTTCTCGTTTTTTTTAACGCGCGGAGCGCCCGGGTAAGCGTCCTCTATCGCCGGAAGAGTGGCGACTTCGGCTTGATTGAGCCGACGGCGAATTGAGCACGCAGGCAAAAGAGCATCCTCATCTGCTGGTGGAAATTGCCGCCGTCCCGCGATAGATGAATTGTGGGATGAGCGACAAGCCGATAACGCAGGCGCTTAGTTCAGGCAGCGATCAACGCAAAAATGTCGCGGTTGTCACCGTCGATAGTTTCTATCGCGCACACGGCGAGAAGCTTCACCTAAAGCTCGAAGGAAAGCGGGTCGGGTTTCATCGGAAAATCCGCGAGCCTACCATTAACCGTCCCGGTCTGGCGCTCTCCGGTTTCTACAATTACTTCGCGGAAAAACGTGTCCAGGTCCTGGGCGCGGCCGAGCAGTCGTATCTGAAAAGCCTTCGGCCGAAGACGCGAATCCAGCGATTTCGCGCCTTGTGCGCGCAAAAAATTCCGTGCCTGGTCACTTCGCGGGGCGCCCATCTGGAGCCGGATCTGTTGGCGGTTGCGGAAGAGGAACAAGTGGCTGTTTTCCGGACGCCCATGGTCACGATGCGATTCATCAACGCGGCCACCATTGCCATGGAGGTCGATTTTTCTCCCAGCGTGACCGAGTTCGGCAGCATGGTCGATATTCTCGGAGTCGGTGTTTTGATTCGCGGGCAGAGCGGCATTGGAAAAAGCGAATGCGTGCTCGGCTTGATCGAGCGGGGCTACAGCCTGGTGGCAGACGACGTGACCCGGGTGAAATCTCTCGAGGGCCGCGAGCTGGTGGCGACCGCGCCGGAGTTGACTCGCTATCACATGGAGGTGCGGGGTATCGGCATCATCAACGTCGCCTCGATTTTCGGCATCGGCAGCATTCGGATCGAGAAGCGGCTCGACCTGGTCGTGACCTTGCAAGACTGGCAGGAGATCGAGGAGGTCGATCGGATCGGGCTCGACCAGGGCTCTTACGAGATCCTGAAATTGCAGGTGCCGCACATTACCATCCCGGTGCGGCCGGGCCGCGACATCGCGCGGCTGATCGAAGTTGCGGCGATGGACCAAAAGCTGAAGGGTCTGGGACGAAACAGCGCAGTGGAATTTAATGACAAGTTGCTCAATTTAATGCAGACGAAGGAAACTTAATGGGCCTTTTGAATCGGAGATCGGCGGGAGCGGCGCGCGGACAGAAAATCGAAAAGGAGATTACGATTATCAATCGCCTCGGTCTGCATGCGAGACCCGCAGCCATGTTCGTGCGCATCGCGGGCCGATATCGCTCTGAAATTTGGGTGGAGAAGGAGGGTGAGCAAATCAACGGCAAGAGCATCATGGGTTTGATGATGCTGGCCGCCGGGCAGGGCTCAAAGCTGCTGATTCGATGCGAAGGGCCGGACGCCGACAAAGCGATGGAGGAAATCGAAGATTTGATCAACCGGCGCTTCGACGAGGATTGAGGCGGCGCTGAGTTTTCGCTCTTTCAGTAGGCTTGTCATCCGCTACTCTCGCTGCGGCATGAGGAGCGATAACGCGAGGCAGGAGACGCGATTCCAAGGCGTCGGGGTTTCCCCCGGCCTCGGCCGTGGAACGATTCATGTCGTGCGCGACGATGGCGACGAGGTCGCTAGGCATCGTATTCAACCAGAGGAAATCCCAAATGAGATTGGGCGGTTCGAGACCGCGCTCATTCAGACGCGCGCGCAGATTCTTGAAATGCAGGAACGCATCGCCGAGTCGATCGGGGCGAAAGATGCCGGCATCTTCGACGCGCACCTGCTCGTGGTCGAAGACCGAACCCTGATTGACGAGGTCTTGCGAAAACTCGAGGCGGATCTTTGCAATGTGGAATTCGTTTTTCAGGAAGTGGCGACCCATTACGCCGATACGCTCAGCAAAATCGACGACCCTTACCTGCGTGAACGTGCGCTCGACATTCAGGACGTAACGCGACGCATCATCCGAAATCTTCTGGGGAAGGCGCCCAAGTCATTTCTGGCCCTGACCGAGCCGCACATTCTGGTGGCGCACAACATCACGCCCTCGGATACCGCCACAATGAACCGCGAATACGTGCTCGGCCTTGCGACCGACCTGGGCAGCCGCACTTCGCACACCGCTATCATGTCCCGTTCGCTCGGGATTCCGGCCGTGGTCGGTTTACACGACGCCACCGATAAACTGGAGAGTGGCCAGCAAGTCCTTCTCGATGGTTACAGCGGCCTCCTTATTCTCGATCCGACGCCCGAAACGCTTTGGCATTACGGCGAATTGGAGCATAGGAAAGTCAAGGTCGCCGAGCAACTGACGGGCTTGCGCGAAACCAAGTCGACCACGCGCGATGGCCGGCACATTGTGCTCTCGGCCAACATCGAACTGCCCGACGAAGTGGAAGCGGCGCCGCGTAACGGAGCGGAGGGAATCGGTCTTTACCGCACGGAATTCCTTTATCTCAACCGCACGACGCTCCCGAGCGAAGAGGAGCAATATGTAACCTATCGCAAAGTGGCCGAACAGGTGCGGCCGCATCCGCTCATCATTCGGACCTTCGATCTCGGTGGTGACAAGGTGGCCGGCGCGATGGGGTCGGGCGATGAGTTGAATCCTTTCTTGGGCGAGCGCGCCATCCGGTTCTGTCTCGAGCATCCCGAGATGTTCAAAGCGCAGTTGCGCGCGATCATTCGTGCGAGCGCGGTGGGGAATGTGAAGATCATGTTCCCGATGATCTCAGGGCTGGAGGAATTGCGTCGCGCGCTCGCGTGCCTGGAGGAATGCAAAAAGGAGCTGGAGGGTGAAGGTCAGGCCTTCAACCACGAGACGGAAGTGGGCGCGATGATCGAAATTCCGAGCGCGGCCATCTCGGCTGACCGACTCGCGCGTGAAGTCGATTTCTTCAGCATCGGCACGAACGATCTGATTCAGTACGCGATCGCGGTGGACCGGGTCAACGAACGAATCGCGCATCTTTATGAACCGACTCATCCGGCGGTCCTGCGCCTGCTTAAAATGGTGGCGGACGCTGCGCATGCGAACAATATCTGGGTGGGCGTGTGCGGCGAGATGGCAGGGGACCTCGCGCTCGTTCCGTTGCTTCTGGGCTTGGGAATGGATGAGCTCAGTGTGGGCGCGTCGCTCGTTCCGCGGGTGAAGCGCGCCGTGCAAAGTCTCACTCACACCGAATGCCAGCAGCTCATTCCTGAGCTCCTCGAGCTCGATACGTCAGCAGCGATTCTCGGGCGCTGCACGGAAATGGCGCAGGCGCGTTACGGTGATTTGCTCGGATAGCGCTGGCCAGTCACGCCGCTACTCTTCTTCGGATGACTCTGGTTCCGACTCCGACTCGATGTCAGGCTTGATGCCATCTTCCTCCATCTTGCGCAGGACGTCGCTCATGTCGTCGACTTCGTCCCAAACTTCCTGGCTCACGTACATCGGCGCTTTCTGCTGGGTCGCCATCGCGATGCAATCACTCGGCCGCCCATCCAATTCGATGATCTTCTTCTGCTGCAACTCATTTTCCGCGCGAATGATCATGCGCGCGTAGTAGGTCGCGTTTTTCAGGTCGTTAATGATGACCCGCTCCACGCGCGCGCCGAGAGCGGTCATGAGATGCCCCATCAGGTCGTGGGTGAGAGGACGCTCTTTCGAGACGTCGCGCATGAACATCGTGATCGCGCTCCCGACCGTTTGATCGACGTAAATGATGAAAACTTTATCGTTGTTTCCGAGGAAAACCGCGCAGCCGCCACTTGTCGGCAAGACCGCCCGGACCTGCACCTCGATGACCGTTTTGTTCATCCGCGCAAACCGTATCAGTCCAGTCACGAAAAACAAGCGGGGTGGCGGTGCGCTCCGTCGCCTTCCTTTCGTAATCGTGCTCGTGCTCCTGATCGTGCTCGATCTTTCTTTGCTTTCGATTCGGAGCAAGAGCACGAGCAACGAGATGAAGACGGGATTGGTTCGACGCGCTGAAATTTTCGCGATGCGTGCTTGCATGTCTGCAGCGGTGATTGAATATGCGCTCTGCGGCTTCCGCTGCTCACGAAAAAATGAAGACCGAGTGGGATGTTGACGCCGCCATTTCCACTTACAACGTCGATGGCTGGGGCACCGGCTATTTCACGGTCAACGGCGCCGGCAATGTCGAGGTCCGGCCCCTTCAGGAAAACGGTGGTGCGATCGATATTCTCGAAGTCGTAAACGAGGCGCGGAATCGCGGCCTCGGCTTCCCGCTCGTCATCCGGTTTCAGGATTTGCTTCGGCACCGGGTTCAATCGGTCAACACCGCGTTTCAAAACGCGATGACGGAGTTCGGTTACAAGAATCATTACCGCGGCGTTTTTCCGATCAAGGTCAATCAGTTGCGAGAGGTGATCGAAGAGATCGTCGAGGCCGGCGAAGAGTTTCATTTCGGCCTCGAAGCCGGCAGCAAACCGGAATTGGTCGCCGCGCTCGCGATGCACAAGGACCCCGAGAGCCTTATCATTTGCAACGGATACAAGGACCGCGCTTTCATCCGCATCGCGTTGCTCGGTCGTAAGCTCGGCAAGTCCGTCATCATCGTGGTTGAGAAACTCGAAGAACTCGAGCAAGCGATTCGCGCGTCGAAGGAAGTCGGCGTCGAGCCGCATATCGGCATCCGCGTGCGCCTCTACAGCAAGGGGTCGGGCAAATGGTCGCCCAGCGGCGGCGAGAACGCCAAGTTCGGCCTCGACACCACGAGCCTCGTCGCCGCAAGCGAGATGTTAAAAGCGGCCGGACTGGCGCACTGCTTCAAGCTTGTTCATTTCCATGTTGGCTCGCAGGTGCCGGATATTTCCACGATCAAACGCGCGGTGCGTGAAGCGGCGCGCTATTACGCAAAACTGTGCAAGCTCGGGCATGAGCTCGGTTATCTCGATGTCGGCGGCGGCCTCGGGGTCGATTACGATGGATCGCGCAGCGATTTCGACAGCTCCGCGAACTATTCGCTCCAGGAATATGCGAACGACGTCGTCTGGAACATCATGGACGTCTGCGATTCCGAAGGCGTCCCGCATCCGGCGATCGTGAGCGAAGGCGGGCGCGCGATTGTCGCGCATCATTCGGTGCTGGTCGTCGAGGCGTTCAGTTCCATCGAAAAAACCGCGCCGAAACTCAAAGTCGAGATGACCGAGAGAGACCACAAGCTCGTGCGCGACATTCTCGACGTGAAGCAGCGCCTCAAGCGCGGAAATCGTCTCGAGAGTCTGCACGACATCCAGCAGATCAAGGAAGAAGCGCAGCAGACCTTTGACCTCGGCCTGCTCGATCTGGAATCGAAGGCGAAGCTCGATTGCGTCTACTGGCAGCTCGCCCAGCAGATCGTGAACATGCATCGCGGCCTGCGCTTCGTGCCGGAGGAAGTGAAAGAGCTCGAGACTTCGCTCGGCGACCAATACATCTGCAACTTCTCCGTCTTTCAGTCGCTCCTCGATCATTGGGCGCTCGGGCAATTATTCCCGATCATGCCGATCCATCGCCTCAACACCGCTCCCGATCGCAACGGCATGCTGGTCGACATCACCTGCGATTCCGACGGCAAAGTCTCCAAGTTCATCGACCTCCAGGACGTGAAGGACACCTTGCCGCTGCATCGCATCATCCCGGGCGAAATGTATTACCTCGGTTTTTTCATGGTCGGTGCTTACCAGGACATCATGGGAGATCTGCACAATCTATTTGGGCGCGTGACCGAGGCGCACATCTTTCTCGACCCGGACGAAGAATCAGGCTGGTACATTGAGGAGGTCATCGAGGGCAGCACCATCGGCGAAGTGCTGGCCATGACCCAGTGGGACAAGGTCGAGCTCATGCGCCTGCTCAAGACTCAAGTCGACGGCGCGATCAAGAGCGACCGCCTCAAACCCAACGACGGGATGAGACTCCTTTCGGATTACGAGCGTCTCCTGCAAGAGTACACCTACCTCTCGCTCACCGACACCAAACCCCCACCGCTGCCCGGGAACTGGCTTCCGCTGAGCTGACGGAACGAAAGCGGAAGGTATTTCTAGGGCGACGAGGCCTAGGGTTGTCCAACGCGGTCGTAAACTTCCACCAGGCCGTTCCCCGTGCCGTTGTTCACTCCAGCGAGCAGCGCCGTGTATTGACCCGGCGGCAATGTCTCCGCCATGGCCGACTCAAGAGGATTTGTCGGTGCTAAGCCCGCCGCCATAATTAGCGCCCTTTGCGCTGGGTCATCCATCCAATTGTCGTTCGATCGGATGAGCGCTCCGTGACTATCGCGCAGCTCTAGCGTTGGATTGGCCAGCGCGTCAGGCACGCCTAATCCCGCCAAACTGGGACCGATACCCCGGATGATTATATTGTCTGGCATCGTTCCATTGCCGAGAATGAAGCCCGCAATCAAGATGTCTCCACCGGTGCCGACGAAGGCTCGGGTGCTTATATTGGCTAGTTTCGAGGCAGCCGCCTGGTTGAGGTCATAGACTTCTACCACCGCCACACCCGACGTGTTGTTCTTGCCCCGCACAACTGCCGTATAATTCCCCGGAGGCAGCGTCACAACGATGGCGGGGTCTGAGTTATTGTCCGGTGCCAGGCCTGTGGCAATTATTTCGGCTTCCTGCGCATCTCTCCAGTTATCGTTTATGATCGTCGCAAAGCCATTGGGGCCGTGCAGCTCCAACACTGGGTCAAGCAGCGGAAAGACCTCCGGAATGCAGATCATACAGTGAACAGCTCGCACGATTACACGTTTCGGTGCGCCTCCAGAAATGATTAGGCCAGCGATGCCAACTCGGTCGCCAGTCTGGACTAACATGCGGCTCGAGAGGTTAAGACTCTGCGCGGGAGCCGTTGGATTGGGAGTCGCTGTAGGAGTTGGCGATGCTGTAGCTGTGGCTGTCGCCGTTGGAGTTGGAGTTGCAGTCGGGGACGGCGAAGCGGTCGCCGTTACGGTGGGGCTAGGCGTCGCACTCGGGGTAGGTGTGGGCGGCGCGGGCTGCACTTCCAATGACCCGATATCGATGCGACCGTTAAAGACGCGTTGATAGGGGGGGCCGCGTTGGTCGTTCGAAGGCGGTGGGGTGAAGCTCGGATTGCCTGCATCGATGGCCGGGCTGCCGGTCAGCAGTTCATGCGTAAAGGTCGGGCCGCCGTTGTTCTGGAGCGGCCCGAGCATTGGCTCGGTGTTGGTTTGGTCGCCGGGAGCGGTCAAAAAGCCGCCGCCGTTGTCATTGATCAGATTGTAGCCGTTCGAGGTGATGGTGCCCGAGATATTAGAAATGCTGGGGCTGAATGTGCTGACCTTGAGGGCAGTATTCCCAATCTGCACTGTCGCGCCGTTGTAATTGGCGATGGTGCCGCCTTTGAAACCGTTGTTACCGCTGAGGGTGCTGTGGCGGATCGTCAGGGAACCGCGGTTGCTCGCGGCGCCACCGGATCGGGTAGAGTTATTGTTGCTTAGAGTGCAGTTAGTGATTTCGAGCTGGCCGCCGTTGTAGATGCCGGCGCCTTCGCCCCATCCTTCGAGCTCATTGATGCCGGTGGTGCTGTTGCCGCTTACGGTGCTGTCATCGATGTGTGCGAACGGGCCGGTGTTGTAAACGCCGCCGCCGTTGAGGCCCGCTGAGTTGCCGCTAATCGTGCAGGCGGAGATAAACAAGGCCCCCGTCGGTTTCGATATACCGCCACCGTTGCCGAACGGACCGTCGGGACTGTTGCCGCCAGACACGTTGTCGCTCACGATGCTGTTGAGGATATCCATGTCGCCATTGTTGTAGATGCCGCCGCCGGAGGCATTGCCAAAGCTTCCGGCTGTGTTGTTGCTCACGACGCTGTTTATGATCGTTAGGGTTACGATGCAGTTGATGACGCTGGAGCTGTAAATGCCGCCGCCAGCCGCATCAGCATAGTTGTTCCTGATAATGCTGTTGCTGACTTGCAGGTGCGCGTTGGGCTCGAACTGACCAAAACAAATGCTCGAGATGCCTCCATAGTGGCGGCAGCCTTGCACCACGCACCTATCAATGGTAACCCTGGAATAAGCACTCCAGATGGCGGCGCCAGTGGTGTCGTTGCCATCGATCGTGAGGCCGTTTATTCTGACAATCTCGATGCGGTTGACACTGAAGATGTGGTATTCCGGCGCGCCTGAGGGTTTTTTCACCGTCAGTTGATCCGCGCCAAGTCCGTTGATCGTGATACTCGTAGTGATCGTAATCGTGCCGCTCGTGACCATGATCGTCTGTCCATTGAGCGCGGGGTCGAATTGGATCGTATCGAAGTCGTTGGCCGCGGCGATCGCAGCGCGAAGCGACCCAGCGCCGCTGTCTGCCGTGGTGGTCACCGTGATCGTGACTGCGTAAAGGCTTTGCGTGGCGGCCATCATCGCGCACAGCAACGCGAAGAGTTGCAGCCCGCCCAGAGCGGGTAAACGGCGGAGGAGTAGGCGCATAATTAAATGGCTTCCTCATCGATTATCGGAAAATGAGTTAAGCTTCAACGAAATTCCCCAACAAACACATAGGAACGAAATACTCAGAAGACAGAGAACTGCCCGGCGTCTGACAGAGGCCCTACTAAGCGGACCGTTGTAAAGGCGCGGCGGTTATAAACGTCGTGATCGCTTCCAATATTCGCCGATCGACCTCCTCTTGCGTCTCGCCCATAGCCGCCAGCTGTCGCTTCAAAACCTGTAACGAATGATCGCCGCCTTCGACGACATGGAGAAACGATGGCGCTTTCATTTCTGCGCGGACGGGCTCCAGAAGATCCAGCGGACAGAGTAAATCGCGGGTGCCTTGCACAAAGAGAATTGGCGTCGTCATCGCTCGCAGAACTTTGTCTCGCAGCTTCGATCGATCACCACCGCCGCAAAGCGGGTAACCGAAACAAACGACAGCCTCCACCTTTTCTTCGAGTGAGACATGACAGCCGATGCGGCCACCCATGCTTTTTCCGATCAGAATGGCAGGTCTGTGTGGACTCGTCCCGATCAACGCCGCCCTGTGTGCCGCGATCAACTGGGGTAACGGGTCCGGCCGTCTCCGTCCCTCCCGCATGTAGTCGTAATCGAACGCTGCAACATCGCCGATTGTCGAAAGGCGCTCCTTCCAGCGGTGCATCCATGGATGAGATGACGGCGCACCAGCCCCAGGAGCGAAGAGAAAAAGCGGTCGCGACATCAAACTTCTCCGGCTTTGTGCGAATCTAATTGTTCGATCAATCGTTCAAGGAAAGCAGTCTGCGCCACATTGATTTTTCTACGTGCTTCTTGCACTGGAAAGAAGCTGACTCGATCGACTTCAGGAAATCGCTGAACTTTACTGGAACGCGGCGGCCACTCCATCTCGAACATGTTCGAGGCAAGCTCGAAGTCATCCTTCAAATCGCCAGCAAACGCCCACGCATGAACTGTTTTCCCGCCTTTTTGCTTCACGCTGCCTAAGCTCAACCAATCGCCCGATGCCGCGATTCCCAACTCTTCTTCGAACTCGATTCTTGCTCGGGTGAGCAGATCTTCGCCTTCCGCTAGCTCGCCTTTGGGAATGGTCCAGGCCCCATCGTCTTTGTTCTGAAAGTAGGGGCCGCCAGGATGCACCAGTAACACTTCCAGTTCTCCTCGCGTTGTCCGGAACATGAGCAGACCCGAGCTTGTCTTCGACCGCATGACTGGGAAGCCCTCGTGGAAGGTTCAGCGCCCGTATCCTGTTCCACGAAGCATCTGGTGACACCCACCGACGTTGCAGACGAAGAGCAGCAAGAGCACCGCATACAGGATCCAAAGAGTCTTGCGTTGCCGGGCGCGGAAAAAGAAGACGGCCTGGACAATGTAGATGGCCCAACCGAGACAAAGCAGCGGAATGGCCCACTTTTCGTCTGGCTGTCCGGGCGGGAGGAAGGCAAAGAGTCCCGCGGGGAAAAGATAGGCCAACGACCAAAGGCGGAGATCGATGGCGAACAGCGCGGCCGCCCAGGTGGCAGCGTAAAGGATGATTCGAGCTCGAAGGGAAACAGTCGACTTTTCTGCCACGGGTTTGTCGTCGAACATCTCGCCTCCGAGCGCAACGTCAGCCGAAAATGCGGCGAAAAGCCAGACAAACCTTGCGCCGTCGCCGGCTCAATTCACGTCTCCGAGCGTGATCGAGATCACTTCTTTCGCCGAAGTGAGACCGGCGAGGACCTTGCGCACCCCATCTTCGCGCAACGTGCGCATGCCGAGTTCGCGTGCGCGTTGGCGCAGGAGCAATGTGGAGCAGCGATTGTTGATCATGTGGCGGACGTTGTCGTCAATGGTGAAAATCTCGAAGATTCCCGTCCGGCCCCTGTAGCCGGTGTCGCGGCATTGCTCGCACCCCACCGGGGTCATGACTTGCACCTCGTTCAATTGCGATCGTTCGAGATTCATCGCGCGAAGCTCGGTCTCGCTCAGTTCTCCGGGCTGTTTGCAGTTTGGGCAAAGTCGCCTGACGAGTCGTTGCGCCATGATCGCGCGTACGGAGGATGCGACCAGGAACGGCTGCACGCCAATGTCGACCAGGCGCGCTACGGCGGATGGCGCATCGTTTGTGTGGAGCGTGCTGAAAACGAGGTGGCCGGTCAGACTCGCGTTCGTCGCGATCGTGGCCGTCTCCAGGTCGCGAATCTCGCCGATCATGATGATGTTCGGCGCCTGGCGCAAAATGGAACGCAGCGCGACTGGGAAAGTCATCCCGACATCCGCGTTCACTTGTACCTGATTGATGCCATTCATCTGGTATTCGATCGGCTCCTCGACCGTGATGATCTTGCGGTCGGGTTTGTTGATGAAATTCAGGCACGAATACAGCGTGCTCGTCTTGCCCGAACCGGTCGGGCCGGTCACGAGGAGGATTCCGTCTGGCAGTCGGAGCAAACGTTCCAGGGTCTCCTGGTCATCGTTGAAAAATCCCAGCTCGGGCAGGCCGAGGAGGAGATTCGATTTGTCCAGGACGCGCATGACGACGCTTTCGCCGTGGTTTGTCGGGATCGTCGAAACGCGGAGATCGATCGGCTTCCGCGCGATTTTCACCTGGATGCGCCCGTCCTGAGGCAAACGCTTTTCCGCGATGCTCATCGAGCCGGTCATGATCTTCAGCCGGCTGACGATCGCTGATTGCAATCGCTTCGGCGGCGCCTGCATTTCCTGGAGGACGCCGTCGATCCGAAACCGGACGCGAAATTTCTTATCGAGCGGCTCGAGATGAATGTCGCTGGCGCCAAGCCGATGCGCTTCGATCAGAAGCATTGAGACCAGACGAATGATCGGCGCATCCGCCTCGTTGGTCGCGCTAATATCAACGCCTTCCGTGACCTCCAGACCGAGGTCGACTTCGTGTCCGATCTGTTGCACCAGGATGTCGGAAGCTTCGTCGGCCGTGCCATAATATTTGATCAAGGCCTGCCGGATTTTCTCCGGGCTGGTGCACACCAGCTCGATCTCGCGCTGCAACAAAAAGCTCAGGCTATCGATCGTGTCGATGTCGAGCGGATCGCTTACGGCGACGATCAGCCCCGACTCACCCAAGCCGATCGGAATGACCTTGAACCGCCGCGCATCCTCAGCGCGAATTTGATTGATCACTTCGGGTAGAATGATTTTCGTCGAAAGATCCACCCAGTCCATCTGAGCATGGGCGGCGAGGCTGCGCGACACGTCGACCTCTGAAACAACGCCGTCTTGGCAGAGCAAATCGACGGCGTTGCTCGCGCCGTTGAATTTTGATTTGGCCGCGTCGACTTGAGCGCGGGTTAAGAGCCCCGCGCCTTCGAGGATCTTGAGAACGTAATCTTCTTTCGCTTGCACGGGGGGGCAATGCGTCCTGCTGGGGGGACGAGAATCGAAAGGCTATTGATTGCACTGAAGTGTGTCAACGGCCGACCAAGCGCTCCGGTTATCGCAGTTTCCCCGGACTACTCGACGGTGACGCTCTTCGCGAGATTCCGTGGTTTGTCCACGTCGCGGCCCAGCTCGACGGCTAGGTGGTAGGCGAGGAGTTGCAGCGGAATGACGGTCAAGATGGGGCTGACGTAATCGGGCACCGTGGGAAGCGTGACGATCTCGTCGGCGATCTTTGCGAGGCGGTCGGCGCCCGTGCCGGAGGTGATGGCGATGACGGGGCCTTTGCGCGCTCGGACCTGCTCGATATTGTTCAAGTTTTTCGAAAAGACGGCGTCATCCGGCGCGATGAAGACCGATGGAAGTTCCGGCCGGACAAGCGCGATGATGCCGTGTTTGAGCTCGGCGCTCGGATGGCCTTCGGCGAAAAGATAGGTGATCTCCTTCATCTTGAGCGCCGCTTCGATCGCGACGGGAAAATTGAATTGGCGGCCGAAGAAGAGCATGCCGGGCGCGTCCGCGTATTTCTTGGCGATCGCCTTGATCTGGTCGCTGAGCTTGAGCACTTCCTCGATCTGATCGGGCAACGCTTCGAGAGCCTCGATGATCCGGGTGCCTTCCGAAGTCGAGAGATGGCGCATGCGTCCGAGGAGCAACCCGATCGCAGTCAGGATGGCGACCTGCGAGGTGAACGATTTCGTGGCCGCCACTCCGATCTCGGGGCCGGCGTGCATGTAGACGCCGCCGTCGCTTTCCCGCGCGATCGTGCTGGCGACGTTGTTGCAAATTCCGAGCGTGCGATAGCCTTTGCGCCGGCTTTCTCGTAACGCACCGAGCGTGTCCGCCGTCTCGCCGCTCTGGCTGATCGCGAAGACGAGGGTGTCGCGGGTCATCGGCGTATTACGGTGGCGAAACTCGCTGGCGTATTCCACTTCCGTCGGAATCTGCGCGAGCGCCTCGATCAAGTATTCGCCGATCATACCGGCGTGCAGCGCCGTCCCGCAGCCGGTCAGGACGACCCGGCCCACATCGCGCAATTGTGCCGGCGTCATGTTCAATCCACCGAGCTTGGCTGTGCATTCTTCCGGGCTGAGGCGCCCGCGCATCGCGTCGCGCACGGAACCCGGTTGCTCAAAGATTTCCTTGAGCATGTAGTGCGGATAATCGCCCTTCTTGATATCGGCCTCGCTGAATTCGACTTTGCTCAACTGATAATTCCCCGCTTCGCCGGCGACTGAACTGATCTCGAATTTGTCCCGCTCGACGGCGACGACGTCGAAGTCGTTCAAGTAAACGGCGTCGCGCGTGTAGGCGACGATGGCGCTGACGTCGCTGGCCAGGAAGTTTTCCTCCTTGCCCACGCCGAGGACGAGCGGACTGCCGCGCCGCGCACCGATGAGGAAGTCGGGAATATCGCGATGAACGAGAGCGATTCCATACGTGCCGATGACTTGTCGCAAAGCCGTGCGAACGGCGTCGACGAGAAGGCCTTTCTTGTTGAGCGGGTCCGCGTCGGCCTTGCCGTTGCCACCGCGATCTCCAGCCTGGGAAACAGAGGTTTCGTAAAGTTTGCCGATCAGATGCGCGAGGACTTCGGTATCGGTTTCCGAAGTGAAATTGCGATCGCCGTCCCGAATCAGTTGATCTTTCAACGCCTGATAATTTTCGATCACTCCATTGTGGACGAGGGCCAGTTTTCCCGTCGCGTCGAAGTGCGGGTGAGCGTTTTGGTCCGTCGGTTTTCCGTGAGTAGCCCAGCGAGTGTGACTGATGCCGAAAGTTCCGGTCGGCGGCTTGTCCGCCATGAGTTTCCCGAGCGCCGCGATTCGCCCGGCGCACTTGCGAGTTTCGACCCGGTCGCCGTCAACGATCGCCACTCCCGCGGAATCGTAGCCGCGATATTCCAGGCGGCGCAAACCATCCAGCAGGATGGGAGCCGCCTCCGAACGTCCAACGTATCCGACAATGCCGCACATGTAGAAGGGGAGCGTGACATTAACGACTTCGCCGCGCAAGGGAGCGCGCGATGTCGGAGGCGCTCGCCACGGCGAGCGCCTCGTACAGCAAAAAGGTTGGTGGGAGCGGGGGCAATCTGCGTTAATTTGACTCTGTGGAAACCAAGAGCCGCGTGAAACGCCAGCCATCTTTAGCGGATCCGGTTACCCCGATGTTCCCACCGGCTCTGCCTCCCGGCACGACACAGCGGACGCTCTCGATTATCATGGGCGGTGGAGCCGGGACGCGCTTGTTTCCCTTAACAAAAGACCGGTCGAAGCCGGCGGTGCCGCTCGGCGGAAAGTACCGGCTGGTCGACATCCCAATCAGCAACTGCCTGAACTCCGGGCTGCGCTCGATCTATGTGCTGACGCAGTTCAACAGCATGTCGCTCCATCGCCATATTCAGGCGAGCTACAAGTTCGACAATTTCTCCCGCAGTTTCGTAGACATCCTTGCCGCGCAGCAAACGCCGGAAGGTTCGCAGTGGTATCAAGGCACCGCTGACGCGGTCCGCCAGAACATGCGCTACTTCCTGGAGCAGCCGTTCGATTACTACATCATCCTCAGCGGCGATCAGCTTTACCGGATGGATTTTCGCGCGCTCCTCCATCAGCACATTCGCTCCGGCGCCGATATCACGCTTGCCATCAAACCGGTCACGCGGGAGCAGGCTTCCGAATTCGGGATCATGCAAAGCGACGCCGATCGCCGGATCACTCATTTCGTGGAGAAGCCGAAAGACCCAAGCGTCCTGAGTGAATTCAGGATGGGCCCGGAATTGCTGGCCTCGGTCGGCTCGGCCTCCGACGCAGAATTATATCAAGCCTCGATGGGCATCTACATTTTCAATCGGCAGGTCCTGGTTGAATGCCTCGAGAACGATCTGGTCGATTTCGGGAAACATATTATTCCCCAAGCCATCCAGGAGCGGCAAGTGAGCGGGTATGTTTTTAACGGGTATTGGGAAGACATCGGAACGATTAGGGCATTTTACGAAGCCAATCTCGACCTGACCGATCTTCTCCCTCAGTACAGTTTCTTCGAGGCTTCAGCTCCGATCTATACGCACCCGCGTTTTTTGCCGGGCAGCAAAATAAACGGTGCGACGTTGCGCCAGGCGATCATCGCGGATGGCTGCATCATTTCGGACGCACACCTGGAACGATCTGTCATCGGCGTGCGCAGCATCATCCAAACCGGCGCGACGATTCGAAACAGCATCGTGATGGGAGCTGACTATTACGAGGCGGACTCGGCGAGTTCCGAGTCCGGATTACCGCCGATTGGGATCGGGCGCAATTGCGTGATCGATCGCGCCATTATCGATAAGAACGCCCGGATTGCGGACGGCGTGGTGATTACGCCGGAAGGAAAGCCGACGGATTTGGACGCGGGTAATTATTTTATCCGCGATGGGATTGTCGTGGTGCCGAAAAACGCGGTGATTCCAGCCGGGTTTTGGATTTAGCCCGCGCGAAATTCTACCGGCGTCCTGCTGTATTCAACCCAGCCGCGGAACCGTCTCTTTCCCATTTCTGCTGTTCGTTCCAAGGGAGGGCGCTGTCGCGTGCGGCCCCGGGGTCCGCAATGAGTGGTGGCGGCTCTTTGGTCGCGCAGGAGGCAAGCGCGGTCGCCACACAAAGAGGCAACGCTATTTTGATGAGTTTGAGACGAGCAGGATCAGGAATTTGTGCCAGCATAAATGACAGTATCTCCGGGTTGCACCTGGATCCCGCGGAGCAGACTGCTGGTAATGATATCGCCGATGGAGGTCGCAGGTTCAACTGACGAAATCCGGATTTTCCCGATGAAGGAACCGCCGCGTAACACCAGCATCTCAGTGTTGGCCTCGACTCCCTGGCGGCCGCCGAGATTTAGAACGACAAAATTGTAGGCTTGGTTGACGGCCAGGACCGTGCCCCGAATTCCAGGAGTTCCTCTCGCCGGGAGGTGTCCTTTGCTTCCTGTTTCCAATGGCGTCGCCTGCTCTCGAGCCGCCTTGATTTTGTCGGAGAGCAAAGTCTTTTCGCGTTCGGCGGCATCCAACTGCTTCTTCGCTTCATCCAGTTGAGCTTGCAGATCAGCTGATGAAGCAGTCGAAGGATTGAGCTGAACAGCCGGCGTCTCCTCGGCGTGGTCGATGCGCTTCCGGAGTTGCGCAATCTCGGTTTCGTTTTCGCGCAGCTTCGCCTGGAGATCGTTCTTTTCCTTTTGCGCCTTGCTGAGTTCTACCTCGGTGTCCGCAGCTTTCGCTTGTGTTTCGTCGAACCTGGCGTTGGCCGCGGTGACAGCTGCTTCGCGACCCTTCATTTCCTTCTCCCGTGTGACCCGAAGCTTTTCCGCCATATTTCGCGCAACTTCAGTCTGAGCTACTCGTGCGCGCAGGCCGCGCGTCTTCTGATTATTGAGAACGCCCAGCCCTGCCGAAAGGGCGAGCAAACAAAGGGAAACACCGATGAGTGTCTTGGGGGGGATCACTGAAAAGGAAGGAAGGAATCAAATCGCTCGCACGCTCTCTCTCTTCTATTCAATCGGTGCCTTCATGGCAATCGGATTCGCGGGCCAGCGCCTGTTTGCGGCAGGCCGCAGCTTTCTTTCGCGTTGCGCCGACCGTCCTTCCGCCCTATAGAACGCCTCATGGGTCAGCAACATCGGGTGAGAGTCAAACGTCGGCGGCGTGTCGCTTATTTGGATCGCAAGAAGGTGGCGGCGAAGGCCGCGCCGGCCCGGCGGGAAGCACCGAAGACCAAAGCCAAACCGAAGAAGCAGGTTGCGCCCGCGCCGGAAACGTAGACCCGCGGGGGATCTCCAGATTGCTGCGGGAGCAGTGACTTTGCGAAAATCCTTTTCAACGCAAAGTGCGCGCGCAATACCTTCTCGTTGACGGTCACAGCGTGATCTTCGCCTGGCCGGAGTTGCGTCGCCTGCATGAACGCCGCACTTCCCTCGCACGCGACGCGCTCGTGAAAAAATTGCGGGATTATCAGGATTGGACCGGTGTTCGCGTGGCGGTGGTTTTTGACGGAAAGGGATCTGCGGTCAGCGTGAATTCAGATCCGGGCGAGATACAAATTTTTTACTCGCGGGAGGGTCAGACAGCGGATTCCATCATTGAACGGCTCGCCAGCAAATATGCCGGGCGCTTCAAGCTGCTGGTTGCCACGAGCGATGTGCTGGAACAGGAAACCGCCAGCGCGTGCGGAGCGGAATGTATCTCCCCGGAGGCGCTCCGCTGGCTTCTTGACGAAGCTTTGTAAACAGGCGCGGACCACGCGGCCGCGGCTATAGCTTTAGGCGGCGCCGGCCAAGACCGGAGTCGGACGCGCCAGCGCTTCGCGACGGGCGCGTTGTTGACAGGTGGCGAGCACCCGGGACAAAACGCAGTAAAGCTGTTCGATCGGCAAATTCTTGCTGACGTAGCCGTTGGCGCCGGCGCGCAAGGCAGCGTGCATCCGCTCTTCGTCGTATCCAACGCCGGTAAAAACGATAATCGGCAGGTTCTGACTCATCTCCCGGATGAAAGCGATCAACGAGATGCCATCGACTTTCGGCATATTGAGATCGACCACCACGACGTCACACTGATGATGCTCGAGCCACGCGGCAGTCTGGAAGCCCTCCGTGAGATATTCGCAGGTGTGACCCTTTTGTTT
>JBEEHC010000027.1:0-2689 GCA_041167205.1 Verrucomicrobiota bacterium | reverse complement strand
CTTCGTTTTTTTTGCAAACGAATATTGGTATCACCCGTCACACCAGACGCTGTAGCCGCTCCGCTCAGTCGGGGCGTCTGCTTCAATGCACGCGACGATAGAGCGTCGCGGCTACCGGGTATCGGATTCTGGCTGTTCATTTCAAACCATCGCTTTAGATTCGCAGCCCGAAGATGGACGACGAAAACAGCCTCATCGCACAACGGCGCGAAAAATTGGAAGCGCTCCAGGCGCGCGGCGCGAACCCATTTGGCCACGCCTACGAAACGTCGGGCGCCATCGCCGAGGTCCGCGAAAAATTCTCCGACGGCGCCACGCTTCGCGCGGCCGGCCGCATCACCGCGCACCGCGATATGGGCAAAAGCCATTTCGTTGATCTGCGCGATTCGACCGGCCGGATCCAGGTCTACATCCACGCGAAGGAAGTCGGCCCCGATGTGATCGAGATGTTCAAGCTGGTCGATCTTGGGGATTTCATCGGCGTGGAAGGAACCTGTTTTCTCACAAAGACCGGCGAGCCCACACTGAAGGTGCACAAGCTCGAACTGCTCGGGAAATCGCTTCGCCCCCTCCCCGAGAAATGGCACGGCCTCCAGGATGTCGAGGCGCGCTATCGTCAGCGCTATCTCGATCTGCTCACGAACGAGGAATCACGCGCCGTCTTCGAAAAGCGGATCACGACTGTTCGCGAGATCCGCAATTTCATGGAAGCACGGGGCTTTCTCGAAGTGGAGACACCGATGTTGCAGGCGGTGGCGGGCGGGGCTGCGGCCGAACCCTTTCGGACCCATCACAAGGCGCTCGGCCTGGAACTTTATCTCCGGATCGCGCCGGAGCTTTATCTCAAGCGGCTGCTGGTCGGCGGCTTCAACAAAGTATTCGAGTTGAATCGGAATTTCCGAAACGAAGGAATCTCGAGAAAGCACAATCCCGAGTTCACCATGCTGGAAGCTTATTGGGCCTATGCCGATTTCGAGAAGATAGCCGACCTGGTCGAGGAGTTGATCTGCCATCTCGCGCAAGTTGTGTGCGGTTCGTTACAAATCGAGCATCGAGACGCCGAGGGAAACGTGACGCGCACCATCAATCTAACCCGGCCGTGGCGGCGCGCGCGTTATCGTGATCTCATCCGCGAGATCGATCCCGAATGGTTCAATTACAGCAGCGAAAAACGCCGTGAGCGCTGCGTTGAGCTCGGCGTCGAGATCAATCCGCGCCTGGCGGACTACGAGGTGACCCAGCAGGTTTTCGAAAAGTTGATCGAAGAGAAAACATTCGATCCGCTCTTCGTGACGCATTGCCCGAAGGAATTGGTTCCGCTGGCCAAACAGAATGCCGAGGACGACTCGCTCGTCGACGTTTACGAACTGATCATCAACGGCCAGGAAATTTCCCCCGGTTATTCCGAGCTGAACGATCCGACGACGCAGCGGCAGCGGTTGGTGGAACAAGCCGGCGAAGAGACGCAAAAGATCGATGAGGAATTCTTGCTCGCCCTCGAACACGGCATGCCGGCGGCGGGTGGCTTTGGCCTCGGGGTCGATCGTCTCACGATGCTGCTCACCGGCGCCGAATCAATCCGCGACGTGATCCTCTTTCCGTTGCTGAAGCCGAAAAATCGTTGAGGTCACCGCCCTGTGCCGGCGTCCGCAAAAGCATTGCCAAGCGAAGCCCGTTTCTTCGCCACGCCAGGGGATTTTCGGAGATGGCTGAAAGTCCATCACCAAAACACTCGCGAACTGTGGGTTGGTTTTTACAAGAAGGCTTCCGGCCGGCCGAGTATTACGTGGCCAGAGTCGGTGGACGAAGCTCTTTGCGTGGGTTGGATCGATGGTCTCCGCAAAACGATCGATGCCGAGAGCTACAAAATCCGATTCACTCCACGCAAGACGACGAGCACCTGGAGTGCGGTAAACATCGGGCGCGTTCAGGAGCTGACGAAGTTCGGCCGCATGCGCCCTGCGGGACTGAAGGCGTTTGAGCTGCGCAAGGAAGAGAAGTCGGGAATTTACGCCTACGAGAACCGGAAATCAGCCGTGTTGGGAGCGGCCGGGGAGCAGAAGTTCCGGTCTCGGCCCAAAGCCTGGAATTTTTTCCAGAGTCAGCCTGCGTCCTATCGCCAAACGCTGATCTGGTGGGTGGCGACAGCGAAGCGGGAGGAGACGAAACAGAAGCGGCTGGAGAAGCTGATCGCGCAATCCGAGGCCGGGAAGAGGGTTTAGACCCGAATCGTCCGAACAGTTGCGCACACTTGCCGCTAAAATGGATTTTACCCAGCGCCATGCTACCTTCCCGGACATGGATACGCCCAAGATTACTGCCTACCTGAAAACCACCTGCGGCTGGAGCGCCGGCGTTCGCGCCGTGCTCGCCAAATACAATCTCCAGTACACCGAGAAAGACATTATCCAGAACCCGGCGTTCCGCTGGGAAATGGAGACCAAGAGCGGACAACCGCTCTCGCCCTGCATCGAGATCAACGACAAAATGCTCGCGGACGTGAGCGGCGAAGAGGTCGAGGAATACCTCATCGATCACAAGATCGTGCAGCCAAACGCGGCCGATGCCGGCGTGCCGCTCAACGCCCCCTGCGCCACCGAGCAGCACGACAGTGCGGTCAAGATGCGTTTTTGAGCCGTTGATTGTTAAAAGGTTGAAACGTTAAAGCGTTGAAACGGTCAAACCGATT
>JBEEHC010000026.1:0-4336 GCA_041167205.1 Verrucomicrobiota bacterium | reverse complement strand
TCCCGAGAGCGAAACCTGTCTGCAGTGCGCCCTGCTTCATGATGAGCGAAAAGACGTCGCGAGGATGCGCGCCGAGCGCCATACGTATCCCGATCTCGCGGGTGCGGCGCGCGACCGCGTGATCCCCGGGGCTTCGCACAGCGAAGCGCCTACAGGCCTACCTATTCTTCGATGGCGCCATCCATTTTTCGAAGGTGTTGGCGAAATGTGTAACTCGAATTGGCGGAGCGTTTCGCGAGATAGTCGGCAAGATGCAGCTGACGACGAAGCGTGTTGCCCTTCTTGATCTCCTCAGCTTGCCCCCTTTCTTTTTGCCAGATGGCGCGTGCCGTAGCGAGCAGCTGCTGCGCGGCAACCATCGCAACAAAAAGGCAGCCGTCACCGTCTGCGAAAACGGCGTCGGCCGCTGTCACTTGGAAATCGCCGAACCGCGCGGATACGAGCGCCGACTCATCTCGAGGGTCGAGCCGTTGCGGCCCAGATGGCCATGAGCCGTAACTAAAAATCGGAAATCCGATTTGCCGTAGCTCCGGCGTATCGCGATGCGCCCCCCAAACCACGATGCCGGCCAGACCGGATGCTTGCCCTTCGAGCGCGATCAGGTCGCCGATGCAGCCTTCATCCGTCCGGCCTTGGTTATCGATCACGAGAACGTCGCCCCGTTGCGCGTTCTCCATCGCTTCAAGAAAAACATCGACGCTGCCGAAATGTCTTGCCGGAAGCACCCGGCCGGCCAGGCGATGGCCGGGAATCAACGGAGAAATTCCGGGGGGTGCGATCCGGAGCGGAACCTTCAAACGCAACGCCGAGTCGGCGACGAGGGGCGTGGAAAGTTCGGAAAAGCTTTCGCTCAGAAGTTGGTTGTTCACATCGCCACCTTGCGCGAAGTCGGGCCCGACTGCATGCAACTTTCGGAACCCACCGCCCTTGGCCCGCGCGATCTATGCAGGGGCCGCCGTTGACCGCGATAGCATCGGCTGGCAGGCTGCGTCCTATGCCGCAACGAGAGCGCTATCTCTTTGTCTGCACCAACCGCCGGAGTCCGGATCATGAAAAGGGGTCGTGTGCTGACAAGGGCTCGGAAGAGATTCGCCTTGCCCTGAAGGAACAGTTGGCCGCGCGCGGGCTGGCCTCGCTTCGAGCACGCGCGTGCGCCTCGAGTTGCCTGGACCAGTGCTCCAGTGGCGTTTGTATCCTGGTCGAGCCCGATCACTTCTTCTACGGTCACGTCACAATGGCCGATCTGCCCGAGATCGTGGAAGGGATCGTTAGCGGTCAACGGGTCGAACGTCTCGTCCTGACGCCAGATGACCTGGCGAAGGGCTGATCTGGCTCATGCGCGATTCGCAGCGCATTATTTTGCCTACTGCACCGTTCCGTCGAGCAACGCCTTCAACAGGTGCCGATGACAATGCGGCTCGTCTTCAGCGCAATGACAGAGCAGCGTCACCGTCTGATCTTGCGCAAGATGTTGCAGGAGGCGCAGAGTGAATTTCTGGCCGTGATTTTTGATTCTCTTGTTACGGAGATCGATCGTCCCGCCCTCGCGTAGTTCCTTGGCATATCGGTTCCCGAATTCGGGCCACGTGATTTTGCCCGCCAGAAACTCATTCCTGAGTTGCTCGCTCGGCCCGAGATTTGCCATCCAAACATCGTAGCGGCTCTTCGGCAGGCCACGGCTGAGACCTCGCGTCACGAGAATTCGCAGGCCGTCGTGAGGCAGGTCGATTTTGGTGTGGACCGACTTTGTTTTGAACATGGTTCAGGGCTACTCGGGCAACCGTAAATCAACGCCGGGAGCGTTGAAACGCCAAATACGTAATTGCATTCGTCCGTTTCCGGGCCGCCTTGCGCAGTCATGGTTCGGTTTGGAGATTTTGGGCCTTAGTGACGGGAATACGTCCCAGAGAATGACTCTTCGAGATACCTTAATTAATGCTTGCACTCCCCTCACCGGCTGGACATTCTGGGCGCTCATTAACCACCACTTATGAAACAATTGCTTATCACATCCATTGCAGTTCTAGCCGTCGCCAGCTTGATGACGTCATGCGCCAACAAGAAGGAATCGATGACGACAACCAACTCGACGTCGAGCTCAACCGCGGCGACCACGAAGAAGGATTCGGGCGCCAAGAAAGAGACGACGACGAAGAAGGCAACCACCAAGAAGACCTCGACCAAGAAGAAGGCGGACAGCAGTGCTTCGCCATCTGCTTCTCCAGCAGCATCACCGTCAGCTACTCCGTAACTGTCAGGTTTGCGGCACTAAGCCGCCGAGCATAACATTTCGGCGAGGGCGCACCTGATCCATGGTCGCCCTCGCTGAATGGTGCGCCTTGTTCCTGAACGAGGAATAGGCGTTAAATACGTGATCCAGGAGTAACTGGCATGGCCTCACGTCTGCCCGACGACTTTCAAGCACGGAAGCGCGCCCACTTGTCCGTCGGAGCGCAGTCCGGCCTTAGCTACTTGAGTGTAAACCTGGAAGAGCGGCCTACTTCTTCGCGTTACGCGGATCGTCGGCCGGGTTTACATACTTAATAACAAACGGCCCGGTGCTGTGCACTTGCACAACCGTCTCGCCGGTCGCCCAGGCGAAATGCTTCATACCCGCCGGCATTAGCGCGAAGCTTCCAGCCACCATTTCATGCCCGGCGGCTTCATCGAATTTATCGGCCATTCCCAAGTGGAACGTTCCTGAGATAACGGTGACTCGCTCATCCGTGGGATGGGTGTGGGCGGGGATCTTGTAGCCATCGGGTGCTTGAAGGCGGATCGTAAATGGCCCCGGCTTGGTCGGATCACCCTCCAAGACTGCCATTTTCGCGCCGGACGGCAAGCTTGGCGGGGCGTCTACCCACTTAATATCTGCCGGCGCAAATATCTTGTGTTCGGCCGTTGCAACCACCTTGGAGCTTGGTTGACTCGAATCCTTCTTGTTCTCCTTCGCGAGGGCGAGTGAGGAAAGCGCCCCGATGGCGCCCGCTAATATTAAAGCTGCGATTCTCTTCATAGTTTGTGTGTTTTCGGTTTCGTGGGTGTTCGGCCAATGCAGCCGAAACCAATCCGCCTCATGAAAATCGCAACTGGGCCCATCCTTCGTCAAGGTGATTCCGATGCACCTTCCTTGTTCGTCTCTACCTGGCTGGAGATGGTCACCTGACTTCCACGTCAGGAATTCAGGATGACTTACGGCGCAGTTTCTCGACCCATGCGATTATATCCGCCGGTCGTTCCCCGCTGTAACCTTCCAGTTGACCTAGGATTTTTCCGTCTGGGTCGAGTAGAATCACCGTTGGATATCCGCTGTTGTCGATGCCGTACTGGTCCTTCAGATGCTCGTTCTGTTTTGCGATCTTCTCAGGAAGTTTTTTGCGCCTGGGATAATCGACCTCAACGAGGATTAGGTTTTTCTTCGCGTAGTTCAAAAAAGCCGCCTTCGAGAAAACGACCTTGTTCATCTCGATGCAGGGCCCGCACCAATCGGAGCCAGTGAAGTCCAGCAACACATATCTCTTTGCCGCTTTGGCCGTCGCGAGGGCCCGTTCGTAATCGGTCTGCCATTCGGATCCGCACGCCATTGTCGCGACGAGGCTGGAAGCGATCAAAAGGCAGGAGACAACGCGTATGTTCATTCTCGATCTTAGCGGAGGGAGAGCTCCGGAGGCAAACCATTTCGCGGGGCGGATCAGTGCGATTCGAGCATGCTGCGAGGTGGAAGCGATATCAGCTGCTCCAGCTCGATCGAACCATCGTCATATTTCATTTTGAAACAGACATCGGCTTCCGGCGCGACCGCCCAAAAATACATTGGTTTGTAGAAGGCGCAGAAGTCGTATTTCGGATGGTTCTGTGGAAAGCCGCAATCGTCCTTTGCGTGCGCTCCGCGCTTGCAGCACGCCTTGAGATCTGTGATCAGCTTCTGAAGCTCGGCCGCACTGCGCTTTACTTCGACCGCGACAAGAATTTTTCCCGTGGGTGACTTGACCAGGATGTCTATGCCATAAGACATGTCGCGGTCGTCTTTGCAGTCCGGTTCCATCAGAATGTGGCTCGTGAGCCAACCGCGTTGCATGATCAAAGATGACGCGGTCGAGAGCTGACACACGCATTCTCGAAAGAGGCGCGGCGGCGGAGGATCATACCAGAAAATCTGACACATCTTCTGTCTGGCGTTTCCTTTGCTTGGGGGAGGGAGTAGCTCGCTCTGGACGTAGCCAAACTCATCGGGCAGGAACAACCCCCCTTCCATGCCCAAGAGGAAGTATTTCGATTCTTCCATTCCCAGATTCGGGTTGATGCGCAGCCCGGAAAGAGGAACCGGTTGGCCGAT
>JBEEHC010000025.1:0-23341 GCA_041167205.1 Verrucomicrobiota bacterium | reverse complement strand
CCGCTTCGGCGCGCTCTTTTTCTTCTTCGCGCCTTGCGCTTTCGCCAGGCTCTCCTGCAAGACCGCCACCAGGTCGATAACTTTCGTCGACTCTTTCTTCGCCTTCGGTTTCTCTTCGATTTCTTTTCCGCCCGACTCGACCTTCTCTTCGATCACCTCCATGAGCGCTTCGCGATAATCGTCGTGATATTTCTCGGGATTCCACTTCGAGGTCATGCTGTCGACTAGTGCCTTCGCCATTTCCTTTTCGCGCTTTCCTGCTTCCAGCTTCTTCGGCACGCGGAGCTTCTCCGCGTCCGCCAATTCTTCGGCGAAATGCATCAGCTCAAGCACGAGTGCATGCTTGAGCGGTTTCACGCCCGCGAGATATTGCCGCGTCTTGATCACGACCTTGGCGATGCCGACCTTCCCACTCTCGGCGAGTGCGTCCCGCAACAGCACGTACGCTTTGTCGCCGCCCTTCTGCGGCTCGAGATAATACGGCTTGTAGAAATACATCGGATCGATTTCTTCCAGGTCGACGAAATCCTGGATGTCCACGGTCTGGGTTGCTTCCAGATCCACGCGCTGAAAATCCTTTTCGTTGAGCACGACGAATTTCCCTTTCTCGTACTCGTAGCCTTTGACGATCTGCTCCCACGGAACTTCCTTGCCGTCCTTCTCAGCGACGCGTTTGTAATTGACCGGGCTGTGGTCCGTGGCGCGCAGCAGTCGAAATTTCAGCTCCTCGCGCCGTGTGGCGGGATAAAGAGCGACCGGGATGTTGACGAGGCCGAAGCTGATACTGCCCTTCCAGATTGCACGCATACGGAAGGGACTTCGCGTCTCGTAGCTGTAGCGGCGGTCTATGACCGCCGGAATTGCAGCGTTTCGGCGGTCACAGACCGCCGCTACAGAAGAAAAGTTACGCGGCAGCTTCGAGCTCGTCGCGCTTGACCCCGCGCAACTCGAAAAGACGCACGAGCGTTTCTTCGATCAAATTATTCGGGCAGGACGCGCCGGCCGTGATGCCTACCACAATCGGCCCAGCCGGCAGCCAATCCTTCGCGATCACTTCCTCTCGCGCGTGAAGGTCGTAGTGCAGGATCTCCTTCTCGGATAACAACCGGGAGGCATTCCGCACGAAGTACGTCGGCAGTTTTTCTTCACCCATTTCCGCCAGGTGCGACGTGTTCGAGCTGTTATAGCCACCGACGACCAGCAGCAAATTCATCCGCACATCGAGCAATTCGCGCAACGCATCCTGCCGTTCCTGGGTCGCCCCGCAGATCGTGTCGAAGAAACGGAAGTTGGTCGCGGCCAGCTCCGGTCCATCGCGATCCACGATCGCTTGCCGAATCCGGCGCTGCACTTCTTCGGTCTCACCGCGCAGCATCGTGGTCTGATTTGCGACGCCTACCGTTCGCAAATGGAGATCGGGATCGAAGCCGGGCGAATGCGCATTCTTAAATTTCTCCAGGAACGCCTGCTTCTCGCCGCCGTGCCGGATGTAATCGCAGACGTAATCGGTGTCCGGCAGCGTCAGGACCACGAGATAATGTCCCCTCCCGTCGCCGAGCGCGCGCGAGCTGGTCGCCTTCGTTTCCTCGTGCTCGGCCTTGCCGTGGATGATCGAGGTGGCTGACTCGCTCGCGTATTTGCGCACTCGCTTCCACACGCTCATCACGTCGCCGCAGGTCGTGTCCACGATCTGGCAGCCGCGCTCCTTGATCTGTTGCAAGATGGATAGCTCGGTCCCGAACGCCGGCACGATTACCACGTCTTCGGGCTGCAAATCCGCGATGTCCGCCTGCTTGTTTTTCCCCATCAAATTCTTGATGCCTAACGAGGAGATCTGATCGTTGACCTCGGGGTTGTGAATGATCTCGCCCACGATGAAAAGCCGGCGGTCCTTGAAAACCTTCCGCGCGGCATAAGCGAGATCGATCGCGCGCTCGACTCCGTAACAAAACCCGAATTGCTTCGCGAGCCGCACCGTCACGTCGCCAAACGTCAGGATCCCTCCCGCGCGCCGCACCTTGTCCACGATGTCGCTTCGGTAATGCGACTCGACCTGCTCCTGCACGGCCGTCATCACCTCCGGCGTACGCAAGTTCACCTTCTCGCGTGCCGTCGTGCCGCTGGAGATGAGATTCGTGCTCACTGTGAGGGCGGGGTGCCGGCCCGCGACCGCGCTAATCGTCGAACAAAGGTCCGGTTGGTTTCTGGAATGCGGCCTCCGAAATCGAAACCCGGTTCGGCGGATCCGGTGTCTTGGAATCATCGACGCGTTGGATTTTCGGTCCGACCGTCGCGTCTTCCGGCTGCGTTTCGGCGATGTTGACCGGCGTCCCATTCTTCACCAGCGCGAAGAATTTCGGCGCCGCCTCGCCCTTCAGTCGGATGCAGCCATGGCTGCGCGGTCGCAGGTGGACGTAGCCCTGGTGAAAGCCGTAAGCCGGAGCGAACTCGCACCAGTAGCCCATCGGATACCCGACATAGTTCCCTGAAATATTGGCGCCGGCTTCGGCCGGGATGATTCGATCGCCCTGCACGCGAAATCCGTACGAGCCCGACCGCTTGTGCTCCTGCTTCAAATAGATGCTGAAGTTCCCTTTCGGAGTTGGCTTCGCCGGAATCCCGACGGTCGTGGCCACAGCCATCAGGACGCGATCGCCTTCCATGACATAGACGTTTTGCTTCGAGAGCGAAACCTTTACCCGCACGGCCGATGGATCGTGCGGGCGATGGGCGGTGACATGGTAGTTTCCGGACGAAACACTGGTCATTGTACCGCAGCTCGTCAGGAATAGAGCTGCCGCTGCGCCGAGGCAAACTAAGAAGCGGGACAGAAGTTGCATAGTTACCCACTGGAAAGCGCATCGAGCGCCTTTTGTCAATAGGCAGGGGCACTCAAGGAGCGACTTCCACGTTCAAAGTAGAGGACATTGGCTCGAGCTTCTTCGCTCTTTCCTCGAGCCGGCGTTCAAACTCCGGCGAAACGTTCGCGTAGAAGGGATAATCCGCCGCGTCGGCGGCGATGGGCCGATACCGCCAATGTTTGTACATCCAAAGCCACGGCGCAGGGTTTTTGCGCACGTGCGGTTCAAATTGGTCCCAGCAAGCCTGCGCGATCTGCTGAAAGGATGCGTCCGGTGGAAATTCGATTCGGGGATGGAAAACAATCCGGTAGCGCCCTCCTGGCAGCGGCTCGCAGTGAACGTTAATGATCGTCGCCCCGGCGCGTCGATGCGCCCACGCGTGGGCGAAGGTCACACTCGTTTTCAATCCGAAACAATCGATTGCCACCGTCGGCAACTGCGCGGGAATGGTCAGGTCGGTCAGGATCGCCACGCGTCCTCCGCGGTGGAGCGTCTTGTAGAGCTGGAGCACCGCCCCCTGCCGGGAGATCACTCGTTGACCGCTGCATTCGCGCAGGCTGACAAAGATCGGATTGAGCAATGGATTCTTGAATTCCTGGGTCACGAGTGCGCTCTCGACGCCGAAATAATTGGCCGCATTGGCGATCCATTCGAAGTTGCTGTAGTGGCAACAGGCGAAGATGACCGGATTTCCCGGCTTCACTTCTTCCTGCCAGAGGTCGAGGTTCACCACATCGATATGGCGCGAGTAATTTTGTCTCGTTAGGCGCGGACTCCAGAAAAGGTCGATCATGGTCCGGGCAAAGTGTTGATATGATTCCCGCACGATCCGGTTCCGGCGGCCCGGCGAAAGCGCATCGCCAAATGCAACCTGGAGGTTGCCTAACGCGACGCGACGGCCCGCCCGGTCAACGGTGGCCGCGAGTGCGCCCGTAATTTGGGCCAGGCCATAGCATGCCTTGCGCGAAAGGAGCGGAACGATTTTCGCGGCGGCCGTCACCGCGAGCCACTCGAGACGATGACGAATTCTTTTCCAAACAGCGCGCACCGCGCAGTGTAAGCACGCTTCGTGTCCGTCGCGAGTCACGACGGGTGGCCGCGAAGCTGTCATCCCGACAATATGAATCGATTGGCGCAATTCGATTTCGATAAGATCGTGCCGCCATGAAATGGAGCACTCGCCCCTCGTGAACTTCTGGCGCCGGACCGCCGATTTCCTCGGTCTCAAGCGCAGCCTGGTCGTCCTGCTCATTGCCACGTTCGTCATCGGCTCCGGCGAAGAGCTCTGGATGCGCTTCGTTCCGAAATATCTCCAGGCCCTCGGCGCGACCGTTTTCGTTATCGGCCTCTTCGATGCACTCCGAACTTTGCTCGGCGCCGTCTACGCCTATCCGGGCGGCGTCCTGGTGGATCGCTGGGGACATCGCCGCGCGTTTCTCGCTTTCAACGTCTTCTCGATCGCCGGCTACTCGCTTGTCCTCCTCGTGCCGCACTGGGGAGCCGTCATCGCCGGCATGTTTCTCTTTCTTTCGTGGACCTGTTTCTCGCTGCCCGCGACGTTCTCCCTCGTCGGCGCCACCCTCGGCGCGAACCGCCATTCGATGGGCGTCGGCCTTCAATCCGTTATCAAGCGATTGCCGATCATGGTCGCGCCGATTGTCGGCGGAATCCTGATCGACCGGTTCGGCATTATCAACGGCGTGCGCATCGGCTTGGTCGTTTCGATCGTCCTGTCCGCCACGACAATTCTGGTGCAACGCCAGCTGCGCGAAGCCCCAACTCCCGCCGTCGCACGCTCCGATCGCTGGACCTTTTGGCAAAGTTTTCGCGGGTTCAACGCCCCGCTCCGGCGGCTCCTGCTTAGCGACATCCTGGTGCGCTTCTGCGAACGGATCCCGTTCGCCTGGGTCGTGATTTACGCGATGGACAACATCGGCGTCAGCGCGAAACAGGTCGGAATTCTCACCACTGTGGAAATGTTGGCCGCCACGCTTTGCATCATCCCGGCCTCGCATTTCGCCGATAAACATGGCCGCGAACCGTTCATTCTCGCGACCTTCGGGTTTTTCACGCTCTTCCCGATTGCGCTTTGGCTGTCCGGCAGCTTCGCCATGCTTCTGTTCGCCTTCGCGATCCGCGGTTTGAAAGAGTTTGGAGACACATCACGCAAAGCTTTGATCATCGGCTACTGCGCGCCCGAGCGGCGCGGCCAAATGATCGGCGCCTGCTATCTCGTGCGCGATCTTCTCGTCAGCGCGGCCGCGATCATCGGCGCTTATCTTTGGAAATTGGGGCCAGCGACAAACTTCCTCGGCGCCGCCGCTTTCGGTCTCGGCGGCACCATCTACTACTTGATCGCCATCCGACGCGATCGCCCTGCCCCATCTGTCTAGGGCAGGCGCGTCGTCTGCCGGTACGTCCGATGCGACAGGCGGGCCGCTTGCCCTGCAATGCTTCTCATTTTCCACGCAAAGAACGGTTGACCTTTTGCGACTTATCTCCCACAATGGCGCCTCACCCAAGTAGTCGCATCAAGGAGATTTAGCTCATGCAGATGTTTTCAGGCAGCCGAAAAGTTGAACCAGTAACGCCGATGGCCCCGACGCCACCACCCGCCCCGGTCAGACCGGAACCAACCTCCAACGGTGCTGCGGAATTGCCGCGATCCGGCGGCATCTTGTCGAGCGGAGTCTCGATCAAGGGTTCGGTTAAGTTTCAAAAAGAGCTGCACATCGACGGTTCGGTGGAAGGCATGATCGATTCCAACGGAAAGCTTACCATCGGCGAGCATGCGAAGATCAAAGGCGAAATCAGAACAAAATCCGTGGTCGTAGACGGCACTGTTGAAGGCAACATCACCGCTGGGGAACGTTGCGAATTGCGCTCTGGCTGCACGGTACACGGCGATATCGAATCGCCGCGTCTGGTCGTGGACGAGGCTGCCACCTTTATCGGCAGCGCCAAGATCGCGACCCCAAAGGCCACTCCGGCCTAACGTCAGCGCCGGTTAAAGCGAGCGTTTCACCTTGCCGCTCGTCCGCTTGTCTTCTCTTTCGTTGGACGTTGGATGTTGAGCGTTGGACGTTGAACGTTTGCGGCCGCTAGGCCGCGCCTCTTTCCTAGCTAGAATTTGGGTGGAGGCCGCCGTCCCAATCACCCGTTGCTGGGGATTCGACTTGCGCCCAACAACGCGACTGGGTAGGCAAGGCGACTTCCAATGCTCTTTAACTCCTTAACCTTCGTCGTCTTTTTCACGGTCGTCGTGACCGCGTACTGGAGCATGCGTTCCTGGACCACGCGGAAAAACTTGCTCGTGGTCGCGAGCTACATTTTTTACGGCGCCTGGAATCCTCCCTTCGCCGCGCTGCTCTTTACCACCACCGCGATGGATTTTTGGCTCGGCGCCAGAATCGCCAAGGCCAAAGGACGCCATGCCCGGCGCGTCTGGCTGGTCGCCAGTGTCTGCATGAACCTGAGCATGCTTGGCTTCTTCAAATACGGGAACTTCCTGCTCGAGAACTTCCAGTGGCTGATGGCGCGCATCGGCGTCATCTATCAACCGCCGCACCTCGATATCTTGCTGCCGGTCGGGATTTCCTTCTACACCTTCCATTCTCTTTCCTACACCTTGGACGTCTATCGCGGCGTGATGCAGCCGACGAGATCGCTCCGTGATTTCGTCCTCGCCGTTTCCTTCTTCCCGCAGTTGGTCGCCGGCCCGATCGTCCGCGCGGGAGATTTCCTGCCGCAATTGCTCGCACCGCCGAAGCCACAGACCGGCCGCTTTCTTTGGGGCCTGGCGCTCATGACTTTGGGCTTGTTCGAAAAAGTCGTCCTGGCCGATACCATGCTCGCGGGTTCCGCCGATAGAATATTTAGTTACGGCGGACCGCTCATCGCGCTCGACTCCTGGATGGGCGTCATCGCATTTGCCGGACAAATCTTCTTCGACTTCGCCGGCTACTCGACCTGTGCGATCGGCGCGGCCCTCTGCCTCGGCTTCCATCTGAAAGACAATTTCAGATTCCCCTATGCCGCCGTCGGGTTCTCGGATTTCTGGCGGCGCTGGCACATTTCGCTTTCCACCTTCCTGCGCGATTACCTCTATTTTCCGCTGGGCGGCAACCGGGTCGGTTGGGCGCGGGCCGCGATCAATCTCGTCATCGTCATGTTCCTGGGCGGTCTTTGGCACGGCGCGGCCTGGACGTTTGTGGTTTGGGGATTACTCCACGGTTTCTATCTGGTCGTTGAGCACGCCCTGAAAGCGTTCTTCGGAAACAAGGCGTGGGCCGATACCTTCGCGGTGAAACTTCTGCTCGGCCTCGTCACCTACACCGCGGTCTGTCTTGCCTGGGTCTTTTTCCGGGCCTCCGATTTCGCCACCGCCACGCGCATGCTCCGCGGCATGTTTGGCGGGCACGCACACGCCGACGCGATTCTTTCCACGCGCGAAATGCTTCAGATCGGCATCGTCACTTTCTTTATGATTCTGGCGCACTGGTCGCTGCGCGACATCAGCATCGAGCAAGCCGTCGAACGTCTTCCGCGCTGGCTCGTCACCACCGCCTGGGCGCTCATGGCTTGCGCCATCATTCTTACTCAAGGGAGCAGCAATGCATTCATCTACTTCCAGTTCTGATTTCATCCGGGCGATTCCGAAGCTGCCCTGGCGCGGAATCACCGTCATCGTCGTGGTGGTCGTGTGCGCGGCCGCGGCCGTCTGGGAAATTTACGTTCGCTCCATCGGCTACGGTCCGACCCTGAATCCAACCGAAGACCTCTGGGCCCAAACACGCCGGGCGGTGAAACCAGAATCCGTCGTCATCATCGGCGACTCGCGGGGTTGGTTCGATCTCGATCTCGACGAGTTGGAAAAAGGTCTCGGCAAGCGTCCGGTCCAGCTCGCCATGGGCGGCGGGTGCGCTTTTCCCGTCCTCGCTGATCTGGCCAACGACGAACGGTTTCACGGCACCATCATCTGTAGCTTCGTCCCGCGGTTGTTCTTCGCGCCTCCGGGCTCGCCGCCGATGGAGCGATCGGAGAAAGCGGTTCGCCGCTATCACACCGTGACGCTGGCCCAACGCGCCAGTCAGTATCTGGCCATGCCGCTCGAAGAAAATGTCGCCTTTCTCAAACAGGAAGACCTCTCGACTGAAGCTCTCCTAAAGGAGCTGCCCATTCCGGATCGTCCCAACGCGCAGGTGCCACCTAACCTTCCACCGTACTTCGCCTCGCTCGACCGGGAGCGCCGCGCCCGCATGATCGAGCGCTGCGCCCAGCCCGGAGAATTACAAAGCAAAATTCAGCGAAGGTGGCTCCGTCTCTTTAGTCCGCCACCGCCGCCGAGTTTCATCCCGCTGGAAGCATTCATGGCGACAATGCAGAAGGCGCAGGAGGATCGCTTCGTCGATACAATGACAGCGGTGAACAAAATTCGGGCTCGCGGCGGCAAGGTCGTTTTCGTGCGCCTGCCCGTTAGCGGTGAACTTAAGTCTCTGGAGGACCGGATCAGCCCGCGATCTCAGTTTTGGGAGCCGTTAGTAAAGAGAACCGCAGTTACCGGCATCTACTTCGAAGACTATCCCGAGCTCGCGAGCTTTACCTGTCCCGAGTGGTCCCATCTCTCCGCCGGCGACTCCGTCGAGTTCAGCAAACGTCTCGTCCCCCATCTCCGCGCCGCGCTGCAACTTTAGCATTCGAACTTCGTCATTCGCCCCCTCTTCCATTGGACGTTGAGCGTTGGACGGTGGAGGTTCGCGGGCGTAGCCCGCGCCTTCGCAGGTCCAGCTAACGCGACGAGTTCGATTCGCGAACCAGCGTCAGGCGTTCGATCAGGATCGCGCTGAAGGCGGCGAAGGGTTTCCCGTCGAGGCGCGGATCGGAGTCGAAACGAAGCGCCGCGATGAGGTCGAAGGCCGGGGCGCGCAAAGCATAAACAACTGCCGGAACTTCTTTGCAACCGGCGGGCGGCCAGCATCTGGTGAGGCTTTCGCTTTGCGAGCTTAGCTCACGGCCTTGGGCATCCATGGCGTGAACGCTCCAGGCCGGATGCGTAACTCCACTCTCGGTTGCCGGATAGAGCGCCGGCCGGGTGAAGCTGACGCTGCGCGCCGGTTGCGCGAACTTCAAGGTGAACGAAGCCGGGACATTGCCCGTGTTCACCTGCGTTATCAGATTCTGGCTCGTTGCTGGCACCACCGCCGCGCCTTGATACAAACCACGATTGTTTATCAAAACAATTTCCGACGTCGCCGGTTGTAGGTCGGTCACGGAAATTCCCAGCCGATGCAAATAAGGAAGCGCGGCCACGGTGTGTCCCGGTGTCGTGCTCGTATCGACCTCAGGAAATTCCACCACGACTTCGTTCGCCGCGGCGACAGGCGTCGGCGACGGCTTCGCCGATTCTTTGGAGGCGATTGGTGTAGGCGCCGCTTGTCGATCTTGCGCTGGCCGCGAAGATTTCCAAACCAATCCGGCGCCAATCAAGACGGCAATCGTGCCACCGAGAATCCATGGCCAGGCTTTCCTTGAATTTCGCTCATGAGATCGAGGAACCTGCACCCTCGGAATCGCGTCCGGCGTCGCCCGCTCATCTGTCGCCACATCGAGTAATTTCTTGATTGAGCCTTCCAGCCGCCGGAGATGATTTTCCAACGGCGGCGTCAACGCATCGAGCCAATGCGGCGTGCTCAGGAAATACTTGAGGTCGTCATTCAAGAGCACGTCTTCAATCCGGAACTGGATAATGTGCAGATGCGAATTAACGGCCAGCTGGACTTCGCGCAGGACCTGCTCCGAATTATTCGAGTGGGCGGAGAAGATCAGCACCATGATCTTGCTCTCCTGGATCGCGCGGGTGATTTCCCCGGCGAACGATCGTCCCGGCTGCACATCGCGCGGCGCGACCCAGCAGCGGATCCCGCCATTCTCGAGCGCCGCACAAACAGCATCCGACACCGCCTTATCACTGGTCGAGTGCGAGATGAAAACGTCGTGCGCCATACTGGTCAGCGGTGTTTACCCGTTCACCGATTAAGACGCAATGGCGATCCCACGCGGGCGACGCCCGCGAAACGTCCAACGTCCAACGCTCAACGTCCAACGTTCAACGTTCAACGACAGAGGAGAGAACGGATCGACTCTGCCGCCCGCTGTGCCTTTCTGTCATCCCGACGCTGGCGCAGCACGCGGAGGGACCTCTCAACTGGAGTTAGCCCCTTCCTCGAACCAAACAGCGCGCCACCAGCTTTGTGCCGTGCCATCATTGGACCTTCGTCATCCGCCATTCGGTCATTCGCCCCCTCTTCCATTGGACGTTGGATGTTGGACGTTGAGCGTTGGACGTTCGCGGGCGAAGCCCGCGCTCCCTTTCTGTCATCCCGACGCTGGCGCAGCACGCGGAGGGACCTCTCAACTGGAGTGAGCCCCTTCCTCGAACAAACTGCGCGCAACCATCTTTTGCGCCCCCTCTTCCATTGGACGTTGGGCGTTGAGCGTTGGACGTTGGACGTTCGCGGGCAAAGCCCGCGCTCTTCCCATGGAGTTTCTCATCCACCACAACGGCCGCGAGATCGGCCCGTACTCCGAATCCGAAGTGCGCAGCCGCCTCATCTCCGGCGCGGTCGCCCTTTCCGATCTGGCCTGGCACGAAGGGGCCCCCGACTGGGCGCCGCTTTCCTCCTTCCCACAATTCACCAGCGTCTCTCGGCAAACCCCTCCACCCCTTCCCTCTTCCTCTTCCTATTCGCCGGGCTCGCTGACCCCGCCTTGGCGGGCGCGCCCCTCTGTCACACCGCCTCCCTCCCCACCGCCCTTGGATCCCAAATCCCTCGGCTCCTATACCACCGTGACGTTGCAGGCCGACGAACGCCCCCTGCACAAGACAACGATTCATTGGATGGTGCTTATCGTTCCAATTCTTGCTGCCGTGTTCTCGCTCCTCCTCATTGGCCCGATTGGAATGATCGCTTCCTGGAAAGGTCAATCCTGGGTCTGGTTGTTGTTGGCGATTCCTGTCGCGATCGTCGCTTCCGCGGCGCTTGCCATGAAGACGAGTGAGCTTGTTATCACCGACCGGCGTGTCCTCATCAAAGTCGGATTTGTTCGACGCCAGACCTTCGAGATGTTCATTTCGAAAATCGAATCTGTGGCAGTGACTCAAGGTATGGTTGGCCGTTTCTTCAACTACGGCACCGTCGAGATTCGCGGCACCGGCGGCTCCTCAGAATCCTTCGCCACAATTGCCGCTCCCTTGCAGTTCCGCGATGCCATCCAGCTAGTCCAAAGCCAGTCCGAACGACGCTGACCGCTGGCTACGGCCGCGCGCTTCATCCCTATCCTTCCTCCTTATCCAGCAGTTTGAGCTTGCCCGGGAAAATCCCAATTCGTATGGTGGGGCCATGCTCGGTATCCTCCCTGCCCCGGCCCGAAACGCGAGCGGATTATTAGGCCGAATTATTCCCCTTTTGCGAACAAATTGCCGATTAATTCGGCCTACTTCTCGTTAGATCGTGAGAAACGTCATCGGGATCGCTGCGATAATATCTATCATAATATGTTTTCTCGTTGCGACGTTGTATCTGCTGCGACGCCTTAAACCCGTCCCGATCCGACTACTCGTGGCGTTTCTCGCCGGTTTATCGACCGATCTTTTAGTTCGCGTCGTTATTCGCGTAGGCTATTTGTCTGAGGCTGACTGGACATCGTTCGTCGCGCGTGGGTATCAGGATTTCTTTGGCATCCGGAGCGCGGCTGTGCGGCTTTTCTACCCTGATTATTATTTTCCTAGCGCGGACGCGGTTCTGCCCGATCACCCCACGGTTGAGCTCATCATCGATTTTCTGCCCATTGTGCTTTGGACCTGCATCTTCACTGTTGTATATTTTCTGCGTGTCCGTCGCACACCCCAAACGATCTAACCATGCGATGGAGCGAACGGCTGGCAGCCTCGGTTCCTCACGTCCAATTAAATTCCACCCTCAACCCGCAGCCACGCGCTGTCCCGCCAACCGTCGCTCATCTCATTCTCGTTAGACCTCATGCGGCGACGTCATCTTTTGCTCGCACTGCTGTTAGTCGTCTTTGCGGCCAGCGGACATGCTTCTACGAAGTTCTGGACGCGACAGAGGGTTTCCACACTTACCCTCGATCTCGTCGACGATCCCAGGATGCAAGAGCGGCTGATATTCGGTCCCAGATTCGTCGGGATCACTCGTGTTACCCTGCGGCGGCGCGTGGGCAACGAGGAAGAGTGGATCACCACACAGCCCGCCTATCGGTGGAAGTTCATTGCTGATCGCGTCGTAATTTACGATGAGGCCTATCCTCGCCCTCCCGAAGAGACGTTTATCTTCGTTCGCCGTGAGGGGTCCTTTCTGATTCTCCAGCGAAAGTCCGGCGCGATTGCACGCTTTAGAATGCACACGAAGGTCTAACCATGCGATGGAGCGAACGACGGACCGCCTTGGGTCAAGGATGAAGAATGAATTATGAAGGATGAAACTAAAGCGACGCGCGCCCTCGTCCGTCGTCGCTCATCTTGTTCTCGTTAGATGGTAAAACGATTTCTCGAACGATTCGAGCTCTGGCGCGAAGAGCAGCGGCAGGGGCGTGAAGACAAGATAGTCGGGGGCTTGTTGTTTTTCGTGGCCCTGACGATTGCACAGGACGTCTACACATTGGTTCGTGCTCATGAACTGCCGTGGCGCGCCATCATTAATAGCATTCTCGTGTTTTCGTTTGCTGTCTTGTACATTCGCAGATCACCTCGGACATGGATAGTTCTCATGGTCTTCGCGATCACTTTCATCATCGATGCGCCGCTTTTATACATCAGAGCGGCGCCACACATTCCTCACACGCCACGTCTAATCACTGCTGCCTTGATCGGGGCTGTGGGCTTAGCCAGCATTATTTATAGCCTAGTCCTTCGCAGACGCTTTCGTTCCGATGCCACGCCAACCATCTAACCAGACGATGCAGCGAACGGCTGGCAGCCTCGGCTCCTCACTTTCCATGAAATTCCATCCTCAACCCGCAGTGGCGCGCCGTCCCGCCAGCCGTCGCTGATCTTTTTCTCGTTAGATGCTAAAGCACGCGCTAACAGTTCTGGTCGCAATCGTAGCCGCCGTTGTCGCGTTTGTTGCATATTTCTTTGTTTGGATGCTCGTGTGCCGCTTAGAAGGTCCCCGCCTGGTCGCATCGCTACTTCTACTCGCTGCCTGCATTTACCTGTTTCGCCGCTTCCGGAGCGCGCCTCCCCTTTTGCTTCTGATCGGCTCCATCGGGCTTGTCGGCGCTCACCTACACGATTACTTCATCGTGTTTGGTATCCGCCATGAGCTTTTTCAGTTCGGCGGTTCGGACTCCTATGTCTTGCAAGGCTTTTTCGAGCCGCGCGAGAACCCGCTTATCGCCATTCCCGCAGATGTGTTGCGATTTACCGGTTTTACCGTTATTATCGGGATCGCATGGCTTGCCGCCAAGGTCACCAAAAAGCATCTAACCAGGCGATGCAGCGAACGGCTGGACGTTCCGATGTCTAGCATATGATAGCTACAACCCCTTACGTGCAGCCAAGCAACGCGCGCCGTCGTCCGCCGTCGCTCATCTTGTTCTCGTTAGACTCCGACCTTCTATGCTCCTTCAAACTGCCACACGGATCGCCGTCACCGTCATCTTGTTGCTCGTCCTCGCGCATCCCTGCCACGCGGCGGAACAAAAACTCGGCCTTGTCACTCAAGTGGAGGGAGAAGGGTTTTTCCTCAACCCACTCGTTACAAAAATTCTCGTGACAGAGGTGGCCACCGGTTCGCTGGCGGAGGCCGCCGGCATCAAGGCGGGCGACCAAATTATTCAGATAGACGGCGAAACCATGGCTGGGAAACGGGCCTTGGAGCTGCGCCGGTTCCTGAAATTGAATCCCGGAGAGACGCGCAGGTTTCGGCTCAAGCGTGCGGATGGAACAGAGGCGGATGCTCGGATCACCAAGCCAAAAACATCCTGACCGTTCCAAGTCTAACCAGGCGATGCACCGAACCGCGAGCAAGACTGCGACTGACGTTCTCTGTATTTGCCATCCACGTCTTGGCTGCGTGGCCTGGTTTCCCGGGCTCGCGGTCGCTGATCTGGTGTCTCGTTAGGCTGTCAGGCTTCTCCAATAGTGTTGATCCCTCAAAGGCAATCTGTCATCCGCAGTCTTCGGACGCTTGATGCACTTCTGGTGCTCAGCGTCACTCTGCTTGTCACGGCTGCCCCCCTGGTTCCTCCCAAGGCAGGGATTGGCGCTGCGAGCGGAATCGCCGTCTTGGCTGTGCTGGCCTGGTACAAGCGGTGTCGGGCAGCCGCGCCGCTTTCGATTTTCTGCGTGATCTGCCTCGGCCTGGTTTTTTGCGGCGTGCGCTATTTTCCGGTGATTTTGGGCGTGGGCCTCCTTTGTTATGCGGGGGTTGTTTGCGGTGTGCCGTGGCTACGGGGAACAGCCACATGGGTTCGATGGGGGTCTTTTGACCGCGACGTTCGCCTCCTCTCTGCCGCCGCATCCGTCCTCGCCGCGGTCGCGCTCCTCAGCTGGTACCTTCTCCTGCATCCGAACGTCGCGAACATCGTTAAAGCCTTTGTTCCCGCCATGCCAATGGGACTGCTAATTTTCGGCGGCCTGATCTTTTCGATGGTCAACGCAGCTGTCGAAGAAGGCGCCTATCGCGGGGTGATCTTGCACGCACTGGATACGTCACTCGGGCCCGGATTTGCAGCTCTTCTCTTGCAAGCTCTTGCCTTTGGCGCAGTCCATATAGGCGGGTTTCCGCGCGGCTGGCTCGGCGTTGGCCTCGCTTGCATTTACGGGCTGTTCATGGGAGTCATTCGGCGACGCGCGGGCGGCATGTTCGCCCCTTGGATTGCCCACGTTTTCACAGACGTCGTGATCGCCGGAATCGTAATCGGGCTGGCCCGGCCTAACCAGGCGATGCAGCCAACCACTGGCCGAGTTACGCCCGAGTTTTCCATGAATCCAACCTCTCATCCCGCCCCCACGCACGCCGACGCCAGTGGTGGCTGATCTTATTCTCGTTAGATCCCATGGGAGAGTCCATTCGAGTTAGACTTCTTTGCGCCTTGGTCGGCGGCCTTATTGGGTTTGGCACCGGCCTTGTGTTCTTCGCCGTCACCGAATCTCCGCGCGGACCATTCTTTCTCTTCTTGCCTGTCGTGTTTTCCGCCGTCTTTGCGATTGTAGCGTTTATCGCAGCCGAGCGGCTATTCCCGATTCTGCTCGAGCTTCTTCTCGGCTTCCTTTTTGTTGGAGGAGGAGCCTATCTTTGGCATCATTTTGCCAGATGACCACGCGAGACTCCGGCTCAACTTTGTAGTGCAACATTTGCTAGGTCGGAAGGTGTTCGTTGTAGAAGCGTTCATAGAGCATTTGTTTCCGTTCCAGTTGGGAAATATCTTCGGGCAACGAGGCGAGCACGATTGCTCGGGCGCTCTCAAACATCCTCGCGCCGATTACGAAACGTTCAGCCCCGGAGAGTTTCATGATCCGGTCACGAACGATCGCGGCAATCTCGGGAGATGTGTCAGCTACGGGCAGCATTGCTGCCAGAGGTTAGTCAAGCCCAGTTCTCCCGTCCAGCTCTCGATGTAAGTGACATCGCAGCCGGTCGCGGCAAGATTCCGCACGTCGCCCAGCTGGATTTCCGATCCGGTATCCTTCGCCCAGAAAAGTTTGGAAATGATCAGGTCTTCCTTGCTTGCGATCCAGGTGGAGAAATCGTCGATCCGGATTTGCTTGCGCCGGTCGAACTCGCCACGCCGGTAGGGTGTATTCTTTCGCACGATGCAGTCTACCTTAATGACGCTCTCGTTATGGATCAGATTAAAGATCGATTCTCCGGCGATCGACTCGCGCACGGCATCTTCGGAAACGTAGTAATCACGACTAAATAGAGCGACGACCTTTCCGGCGTCGGCAGGTGTGAGAGCCACGACGACATCGATATCACGGGTCATGCGTGGCTGGGCATAGTAGTTCATCGCCATGGAGCCGGTGAGCATATAAGCGATGCCCGCACCATCCAACCGCGTCGATACGTCGCGAACGATATCGAGTTCGTTTTGCATATCCGAACGTATATCACGCCCCGAGTGGGTGCGTGGGTTGAATCACATCTCTTTCAGAAACTCGTGGACGAACTGGACGGACATGGAGCCTTCGCCGACGGCGGAGGCGACGCGTTTGACGGAGCCAGAGCGGACGTCGCCGGCGGCGAAGACGCCGGGACGGCTGGTCTCGAGCAGGAACGGCTGGCGTTTCAGCTTCCAGTGAGGCGACTCCGTCAGAGTGATCCCGGTCCGCACGAAATGCTTCTCGTCTTTCTCGATCTCGGGTGGGAGCCAGTCAGTCCGCGGGGTCGCGCCGATGAAACTGAAGAGCGCGGCGGTTTTCAACGTCCGCTTCTCCCCGGTTTTGTTGTTTAGAATATCGACCGAGCTGAGGTAGCCATCGCCGGACATGCCCACGACCGTTGTGTCGCGGAGGACCTCGATGTTCGCCGTGCCCATGATCCGGTGAGCGAGGTAGGCAGACATGCTTTTGCAAAGATCGTCGCCACGGATCAGGAGGTATACTTTGCGCACATTCTGGGAAAGGTAGACGGCGGCTTGACCGGCGGAGTTACCACCCCCTACCAGCACGACATCCGAGCCGCGGCACATCTGGGCCTCGTTAGGTGTAGCCGCGTAGTAAACCCCGCGACCCTCGAAAGCTTCGCAACCTTCCACACCGAGGCGGCGATACTCGGCGCCGGTGGCGATAAGAAGACACTTGGCCACGACGGTCTCGCCGCCTTCCAGTCCGAGAACGGAAAGGGCCTCGTCGAAACTGAGCTTGAGCACCGGCGTGGGAATGGAGACGCGCGCGCCAAACTTGTCCGCTTGCAGGACGGCGCGATCGGCCAGCTCGCTGCCGGTAATGCCAGTGGGAAATCCCAGGTAATTTTCGATCCGCATGCTGCTGCCGGCCTGGCCACCCGGCGCCGTGCTTTCTAAAACGACCGTGTTCAATCCTTCGGAGGCGCCGTAAACCGCGGCAGCCAGTCCCGCCGGTCCCGAGCCGACGATCGCGAGATCGTAGACCGTCTGTTCCACCGGCCGGCGGATGCCGATCTCTTCGGCCAGCTCACGGTTTGAGGGATTGCGCAGAAGCAGCATGCGCGCGCAGGCAACGATGGGCGTGTCGGCTTCGGTTACGCCAAACTGCTCAAGCAATTTAGCCACAGAAGGATCGCCTTCCAGATCAATCCATTTGAAGAGCACACGATTCTTCGTCAGAAAATCGCGGATACGAAAAGTGTCTTTCGAATAGCGGGAACCGATCAGGCGCAGACCGGTAAAGTCCGGCGAGTCGCGGAGGAGTTGGCGCCGTGCGATGAAGGCCTGCAGGATGATGTCGCTCAGTTTCGGGTCCTGATTCAAAATCTCCCGCAAAGCCTTGTCCGAGATTTCATAGACCTCGCAATCTGTCTTCGCGATCCCGGTCACGATGGCAGGATTGCCGGTGAGATGATTCACGTCGCCGGTGAAACTTCCCGGGTGATGCGCCGCGATGACCTTCGGTTTGTCGCCCGTCTCATCAATGATCTCAACTTCGCCAGACTTGATGACAAAGAATCTGAGGTCGCGATCGCCCACGCGAAAGAGGGCTTCGCCAGCGCGGAACTTCTTCGGCTTCGCGCCGGCAAGACGCCCAAGCTGCTCGACCTGCTCCTCGGTCAGCTTTGGGAATGCGACTGCCTCCAAACCTTGCTCAGCCATTCTGCGACTCTCATCGCTCAACTCTCAATGATCAACTCGCGATAGCCCTGTCGCGGTCCCGCTCAGTCGAGGCGCCGCTCGAAAGAAAACGGCGAGAGAACGCCGTCGCTACAGCCTGAGACAGCAGTTCTTCCTTCCTACCTTTCTTCTCCGCTGTTAAAGCCGGAAGGAAATGAAGCGGCTTCTCTGGCTCGATGTGGCGAAGGGATTGGCGATCCTCTGGGTCGTTTACTTTCATTTCTTCAGGACCTACTTCGAACACGGAGAGCTTCCGCCGGCCGACTGGAGCAACCTTGTCGCCGGCACCGAAACCATTTTGAAAAACGTGTGGCTCCAGGTCTCCGGGCTTGGCTTTCATGCTGTGGGCGTTTTCATTATCCTGAGCGGCTGGGCGCTCATGGAATCGACCGCACGCCGCGCAAAGTCGGGCGCGCTGGCGTGGGGAGCGTGGTATCGCACGCGGTTTCTGCGTCTCTACCCGATGTACTGGGTCGCGCATCTGGTTTATTTGGTTTCGCCTTTCGTCGTGCGCCCCGAACAAGTCGATGGCCGCATCGTGCTGAGTCTGCTCGGTCTGCGGTTCGTGGATATCGAGATGAATTACTACTACCTGAATCCTGCCTGGTGGTACTTCGCCATGCTTATCCAGTTCTACCTCCTCTTTCCGCTCCTTTTCTGGACCGCCAGAAAACTCGGACCATGGACCTTCCTGTTTACAGCGTGCGCGGTCGGATTCCTTGTGCGCTACCTGATGCTGTTCGTCTATCCGCAGAACGGCATGTGGATTCAAGGGGGCTTTGCGATCTGTAGGCTACCAGAATTCGCTTTGGGCATGGTGCTCGGCATATGGCACAGCCAATCGACGGTGCGCGCGGAACGGTTCTTCCTCGGCGGAGCGGGCTTGGTGGCCGGGTTAGTCCTTTATCCGGCGGCGCTCCGGCTTTACCAGAACGGCTACGGTTACATCTTCGTCGACTTCGCCACCGGCGCCTGCTGCTTGCTCGAAGTAGTTGGCGTTGCCGGAATCATTTCGCGATTCGCCGGGCCTGCCAAAGTCTTCGGCCTTGTCGGGGCGTTCTCCTACGGAATTTTTCTTGTGCACCAACCGTACGTCATTTGGCTGGGACTTCGCATCCGGGAGCAACCGCTCTGGATGTTCCTGCTTATCACGGTCGCAACGCTCGCCGTGCTCAGCGCGTGGGGAATCGTCCTGGAAAAATCGACAAACGCGCTCCTCGACAAACTCATCCCGGCGAAAAAAAATCCGTCACCTTCATGAACACCAACTACATCTTCGCGTTCGCGCTTGGAATCGGGGTGGTCGCGGGTCTGCGCGCGCTGACCGCGCCTGCCGCGGTCAGCTGGGCTGTCTACTTCGGCTGGTTAGGCCTGCACGGCTCGCCTCTTGCGTTTATGGGCTCGATCGTGGCCGTCGCCATATTTTCGCTGCTGGCAATCGGGGAGTTGATCGGTGACTTGCTGCCGAAGACTCCGAAACGGACTGCGCCCGCACCATTGGTCGCGCGCATCCTGATGGGAGGTCTTTGTGGCGCTTGTCTCTGCGCATCCGCCAATCAATCGATACTAATCGGCGTTCTGCTGGGAGGAATGGGTGGCGTGATTGGAGCATTCGGAGGCTATGAAATCCGGCGACGGCTGGTGAGCAATCTGAACATCAAGGACATCTTCGTCGCCCTCCCCGAAGACCTGATTGCCATAGGCTTGGCCGTGTTTCTTGTCTCGCGGTAAGTCGACTACCAGTGGGCGGTTTCGAAGAACATCGGCTCGAGCTTAGCTGGATTATGAGAATCAAGGATTTGGCAGGGCGAATGACACAGTCTCGTTAGCCGCGCGATGATTCGTCCAAAAGTTAGCACCATCGAAGGCCAGTGAGCGGCATTGGAAAGGAACTTGAGCCAGGTCCTCTATCTCCGGCGTCTCCTGCCGCGGATCCAGGCGCGCGATGCGCCAATCTTCATTCCCCTGCTCCGTCCCGCGCAAGACGTAGATCAATCCATCGACAAAGACATGGCCGCATATCTCGGCCTGGATCGCGATTTCGCGCAGAATGTTTCCCGCCGCGTCGAGCTTGATAATCCTGTGCTTGTACCACTGGCTCAGGTAAAGGTGCTCGCCATCGTAACTGAGGTAGGAGCCGGTGAATTCGGGACAGGCGATCCGTTCTGTCTCCGAAAATCCTTTGCCGGGAACGTATCGACGAAGGTACCGGTCATCATCCGGATCCTCCCCGATGGTAAACCAAAGATCCTTTCCAGTAGAGACTGCGGCCCAGGGAATTCCGGGAGCCTCGATCTCTTCGAAAACGGCCCACCTCTTCACATCGATCCCATAAATGCGCCGCAGATCGCGTGATCCCATCCAGAGCCTGCCACCATGCCAGGCGAGCGCCTGCGGTGTTGGCGCGGGCGATGATAGTCGCTGACTCTCCCTTATTGCTGACAGTGTTTGCATGCTCATTCGTGGTGCGAATCACGGCCCACAGCGCCCTGACCACAATAGAAGGTCCCGGCCACCAATTCCAAAAGTTTTCGTTCCGTTCATTTCGGATTTGCCGCTTCCCACGACGCTGAAGACCTGCTACGCCATCAGCCATGGCCAACTTAATCACCGAAGTAACCAGTCAGTCCGTCTTTGGCAGAATCGGCAGGTCGTTTGTCGGGATGCTCATCGGCCTGGTCCTTCTCATCGGCGCGGTCGTGCTGCTTTTTTGGAACGAAGGACGCGCCGTGGCGACCGCGAAAAGCCTCCGCGAAGGCGCCGCAACCGTGATCGATGTGCCGAGCGACAACATCAATTCGGCCAACGATTCCAAGCTCATCCACGTGACCGGCGACACTGCCGCCGGCGATCCGCTCGAAGACCCGGTCTTCAACATCTCCGAAAGCGCCATTCGGTTACGGCGCAATATCCAAGTCTTCGAGTGGAAGGAGAAGAAGGAATCCAAAACCCGCGACAAAATCGGCGGCGGCAAGGAAACCACCACGACCTACAGCTATGAAAAGGCCTGGTCTCCCGACCTCACCAAGTCGAGCAGGTTCAAGAGTCCGGAGGACCATCGCAACCCGGAAAAGCTCCAGGTTCCCAAACAGGAATTCGTCGCCAAGAACGCCACGCTTGGTCAGTTCAAGCTCACACCGGGAATCATCGACAAAATTCCCGGCGACGTAGCCCTCGCGGTCACTGACGAACAGCTCTCGAACGTTTCTTCGAAGGTCCAGTCGAAGCTCAAGGTCGAGGGCGACCAGTTTTACCTGGGCGATGATCCGGCCAATCCCGAGATCGGCGACGAGAAGATTTCCTTCATGGTCCTGCGTCCCGGAACGGTGAGCGTCGTTGCCGCGCAGGCCAGGCAGAGTTTTGCGCCTTACACGACGCAGAACGGGCGGGAGATCGAGCTCGTGGAATCGGGCACGATCTCGCCGCGGCAGATGTTCGCGCACGCCGAGGCAGCCAATCGCATCATGACCTGGATCCTGCGCGGGGCGGGTTTCGTCGCGATGTTCATCGGCGGGATGCTTCTGCTCGGGCCGATAACGGCTTTCGCGCACGTGCTCCCGTTTCTTGGCTCACTGGTGGAAATCGGTTTTGCCATCGTGGCGTTTTTCCTTTCCGCGATTGTTTCCATGCTGGTGATCGCGACGGCATGGATCGTTTATCGACCCATCCTGGGGATAGCTCTTATCATTGCGGCAATTGCCTGCATCGTGCTGCTCAAACGCCTGCACACAAAGCGCGCCCCGGCGGCCGCCTGACCAGAAGGGAGCGCGTTGTCGCTCGCGAGGTAACCAGGTGAAACCGACTCGGCTTTTGGTCCTCACGCTGATCGCGATGATCGCCTTCGCAGGAAACTCCCTGCTCTGCCGGTTAGCGCTCAAGCAAACAAGCATCGACGCGGCAACCTTCACGCTCGTCCGCATCTTCTCCGGCGCCGTTGCGCTCTGGCTCGTCGTGAAGGCGCGAAAAACCGAATGGAGAGATGCGGGAAACTGGCCTTCCGCGCTGGCGCTCTTTACCTATGCGGCCGCTTTTTCGTTTGCGTATGTCAGTCTTTCCGCTGGAACGGGAGCCTTATTGTTGTTTGGCGCGGTCCAGGCAACGATGATTCTCTGGGGCTTGCGACGCGGGGAACAGCTACGGGCGCGGCAGCTCGCCGGTTTTGCTTTGGCGCTCAGTGGGCTCGTCGCGCTTGTGTTTCCCGGCCTTTCCGCTCCGCCGCTTGGTGGTTCGATCCTGATGCTGGGCGCCGGAGTGGCTTGGGGCATCTACTCGCTGCGGGGAAAGGCCACCGGCGATCCCGTCACCGCAACCGCGGGCAATTTCTTACGGGCCGTCCCATTCGCGGCCATTCTCGGCGTCATTCTATTCGAGCGGGCGCGCCTCGATCTGGCAGGCATCGGCTATGCCGTGCTCTCCGGAGCGATCGCTTCCGGAGCCGGTTATGTGATCTGGTACACGGCGTTGCCCAATCTGAAAGCAGCCAGCGCCGCCACTGTTCAACTTAGCGTACCGGTCCTCGCCGCCGCCGGCGGAATCCTCCTCCTCCGCGAACCGCTCACGCTGCGTTTTCTCTTGGCGTCCATAACGGTGCTGGGTGGAATCGCGCTCGTCGTAATAGGTCCGCTTCGGCGGCGGGTGAGTTAGACCAGACGCGGCCGCTCGCCTCAATTTGCTGTTCAGCGACGGCTGCGATCGCGCATGCTCGCCGAGTGCCGCGTTGTCCCTGGGCTACTACCGAACCGGCCATCGCTTATCACGATGAAGAATGGGGCGTTCCTTTGCACGATGATCGGATGCTCTTCGAGTTCCTGATTCTCGAAGGCGCGCAGGCGGGGCTGTCGTGGCGCACTATCCTGGAAAAGCGCGCCGGCTATCGCAAGGCCTTCGCTGACTTCGATCCGCAAAAGATCGCGCGCTTCACCGACGCCAAGCTCGGCAAGCTCATGCTCGACGCGGGCATCGTGCGCAATCGGCTGAAGATCGCCTCGGCGCGGACCAACGCGCGCGCGTTCCTCGCCGTGCAGAAGGAGTGCGGCAGCTTCGACAACTATCTGTGGAGCTTCGTCGACGGCAAGCCGATCTTGAACCGGTTCAAGTCGCTCAAGGACGTTCCGGCGCGCACGGAATTGTCCGATCGCCTCAGCAAGGATCTCGCGAAGCGCGGCTTCAAGTTCGTCGGCAGCACGATCATCTACTCGTACCTGCAGGCGATGGGCCTCGTGAACGACCACCTCACCACCTGCTTCCGCCGCGCGGCATAGAACGGAGCCGACATGCAGACCAAGCGCATCACCTCCGCGTTGCTCTCGGAGCTCGATCGCAAGGCCGCGGCCTCGCCGCGCTTGCGCACCAACCACAACCTGCACGAAGCGCCGGAAGCGAGCGTGCAGCGGCTCGCGGTGAAGTTGCGCCGTGGCACTTACATCCGGCCGCACCGCCACCAGACGCGCTGGGAGCTCGGCATCACGCTGCAGGGCGAGATGGACCTGGTGCTCTTCAGTGACCAAGGTCTGCTGACGGAGCGCGTGCGCATGGCGCCCGGCGGCGTCACGTTGCTCATGGAGCTGCCTGCCGGCCAATGGCACAGCTACGTGTGCGTCTCGGACACCGCTACGTTTTTCGAAGTGAAGGAAGGGCCCTACGATCCGGCG
>JBEEHC010000024.1:0-15918 GCA_041167205.1 Verrucomicrobiota bacterium | reverse complement strand
ATTCTGTCATCGAGCGCGGAGCGCTCGATCCACCCAGCCGCGCGTTATGGCCCTAACTATTTCTCCGATTGCTTCAACAGCGCTTCGAGTTCGCCTTTCCACAAGCTCGCTATCGTATGGCTCCCGTGCCCGCGAGTCTTGTCGCTTAACGGAATCACGACCGCGCGCCCCTTCGGAACTCGTTTGATTTCGCGCTCCAGAATGCCGAGCTCCGGAGGATTGATCAGATCGTCCGCCGAATTTACCGCCACGAGCGGCGCGCGGATCTTTTCCAACCCGGGACCAGGATCGTAGTCGCGCGAAGACTCGAGCGCATAGAGCATGTCGTTGGCGTCGCCGATCTTCAGATATTCCGCCACGAATTTATCGAGCGCCTCATCGCTCTTGGCGAGCGTCGGCGCTTCTTTCTGGCGGAGAACTGGGTTGCTGCTCATCAACCAGAGCATTTGCGCGGCGGTGCGAAGACTTTGCGGCTGCGCGGAATAATCGCCGCCGCGCCATTCCGGATCGTGGCGAATCGCGTCGATCACCATCCGGCGCCAAGCGCGATTGCGCCCGGAAATCTGCGTCGGCAAACTCGCCAGCGGCATCAGCGCGTCCATAAAATCCGGATGCGTTTCACCCCAGAGCCAGGTGTGCATTCCACCCATCGACGTTCCCATCACGAGTCGCGCGTGGGTTACGCCGAGCCCGTCTCGGAGCAGCCGGAACTGCGCCTCGACCATGTCCACGTAACCATAGCCCGGAAATTTCGCGTGCATCCCCTCGCTCGGCTTGCTCGATTTCCCATGTCCGATCCCATCGGGCAGCACGATGAAAAATTTCGTCGCATCGAGCGGCTGGGCCGAGCCAAAAAGTTCCCCCGCGAATTCCGGCCGGATAAACTGCGCACCACTGCCGGTGGTCCCGTGTGTGATCAGCACCGCGTTTCGAACCATGCCCTTTTCGTCCTTCACGGCCTTTCCAATAGTCCGGTAATGGATCTTTAATTCCGGCAACGTCTCGCCCGACGTGAATTTGAAATCGCGAAGGACGTAATCCCCTTCCGCCGGCGCCGGATAATCGGCGCCGTGGAGCGCGCCCAGCGGCGCAATAAACAAGGCGAGAGCAAGAGAACGAATCACGGAAGCCATGACCGAATACTACTGGAGGAGTCAACCGATCGCGAACAACCCCGCAATGCCGACCACGTACAGGACGAGCACGATGATTGAATCGATCCCCATCCGCGCGATTTGCCGGCGCGGCCGGAAGATCAATCCGTAAAGGTAGACCGACGTCAGCAGGATACCGAGCCCGGTCAAATACATGTCCGACTTCTGCGCTTGCGGCAGGACGGACTTGCCCGACACCAGCGTTGCCAGAAGAAATAGCACGGGCAGGAAAGCGTTGCCGCCGAAAATATCGCTGACCGCGAGCTTGTAATCGCCCAGCTTCACCGCGGCGAGACCGGTCGAAATTTCGGGCAAAGCGGTCACCGCCGCCAGAATGGTCGCGCCAAAAACAACGCCGCTCATGCCGATTCGATGTGCAATCAATTCGCTCGTTTGCAGAAGGACAACGCCCGCGGCCAGGGTGGCGAGGGCGGCAATGCTGAACACGATCACCGCTATCGCCGTGCTCTTCTTTTTCACTTCCTCCTTTCTCTTCGTTTGCTCGCTCGAGCGATGGCGCCGGCCGCCCGGCGCGTCGCCGTGACTCTGCCAGGGCAGTCCGTGCCGCGCCTGGCTGATCAAGTAGATGCCCGCGATCCACGCGCCGGTAATGAACAAACCATCCGGCGTTATTCCCGCTATGATGAACGACTCCGGCAGTTGGTGTCCCATCACCGCGAGCGTCAGTATTGCGATCACGAGAACGCCTTCGAGGACCAGATCAAGCGAAGCGGCGCGGTACGTGAGCGGCCCGCTTTTCCCCAAGCCGAACGCGTCGAGATAGACGAGCACGACCGTCTGGATCGCGATGCCGCCCAGGATGTTTCCGGTGGCGAGGCCAAGCTGGTTGCGCATCGCGCCGCTGACCGTGATCGCGACCTCAGGCAGGTTCGTGACGATGGCGAGGAGGATCAGTCCGCCCAGCGCTTCGCCGAGTCCGAAACGTGACGACAATACGTCAGTCGTCTTCGAAACATGAATGCCGGCGATCCAAACGGTTGCGGCCGCCACCGCAAAGGCCAGCGACAAGAGCGGCAACGACAGGTGTTCGAACATCATTGCTCAATCGTCGAGCAGCGCGCTGGCGGCGGTGCGACGCCGAAAACCAGTTCGAATAAGGAAGCGAAAGAAAACGACGCGGTCGGGTCAAGGCGGAGCGCGTTTCACCAATCGACCGTGGCGGCGCCGGAAGAGTCGACGATTGCGTTGCGGCCTAACAATCGAATGAAGAGAAAGTTCGCCTGCGTGTCTCGCCCGACCTCGCCGTAAACGACGATCTCGGTCGGAGATTTGAAGTCGGCCGGGATGGATTTGAAAGCGGGCAGATCTTTTTTCGCCACCATGACGCGAAGAAAAGCGAACTTGTCCTTTTCTGCCGGGCGGTAGCGCCAGATGGAACCTTCGTACCAGCTGGGCTTCGGATGGCTGATGCGGTCGCCCCGGTAATTAATGCGAACGCCGACGATCTTTCCGACGAGCGAGCTTTCAATCTTCTGCAAAGCGGGAAGGTCGTAGACCTGCACGCCGTGCCAGGCCGCCGCATCGAAATGCTGTCCGCAGAAAGCGCTCATCGCGCCGGCGCAGCTAAGGATGACCACAAGACATAAGGTCTTTTTCATACATCGATGTTGTGTAAGCTCCGCTTCATCGTCACGCAAATTCGACAAGTCTGCTCGACGCCAACTCGGCATCCGAGCCTCGCGGCGACCCCCGGTTTTCGTGCAAGAAAGGCGATCATAGCGCATGGAGACGTTGCCGACATGCCTGACGCGCAAAGCTTTTTGGAACTTCACCAAGTCAAATTCGTAGTAGTTGGTAACATCCCATAGACGAAGCCCAGTTCTATCCCTCCAATGATTCACGAATGCTCCGCTCGGAAAACCTCTATTTTGATATTGTCAGGCGACCTCTGATTCTAACGGATATCTGTTATGTCTACAAGACCCTCCAAACCTTCGCGATCCGAGATTAAACTGCGAGTGGATTCCATGCTTAATAAGACATGTCAGACGCATCATCTTCCCACTCACCCTGAACCAATCGATGATAAGCTTTTGTTAGGTAGAGGTAACGGACAAAAGGGCCTTGGGCTGGGGCCGAACACGGTCCAGGCACTGGCCGTTCCCTATAGCAATATCAGCCTAGACTACGCCGGTGGCATTCGTGTCTCGCAGGCCGATGCGGCCGGTTGTAGCACCGTGGGAGACGCAGTGAATGTGGTTCACAAAGCCGCCAACGGTACACCCTAACTCAAGGTAACCGCATGCAACCGCGTCAATGGCGAAAAAACTGGGCAATTGTTTGCGCAGCTGTTGTTTTGTTGCTCGGCAACAAGGCGACCTCCGCCACGGAGAAAGACTCCTCCAGCGAACTGGAGCAACTCCGGCGCGAAAACCAACAATTAAAACAACAACTCGCGGAGGTCAGGGCAAAGCTGCCAGTAGCGGCGCCTACCGCCGCACCGTCACCAGCTCGCCAAACCGAGAAGGAGACGAAAACGCCCGAGGTTGCCAAGACAACCGATCAACCGCTTCTCTCCAGTTGGGTGAAACGCCTCTATCTTCGGAAGTCCGTTTTTGATGAGACGACGATCAAAGCGGTCACACAGCCGGCTATGATTAGTTACGTTCATCCCGGCAACGGGAGCGACAGCTATGCGATTGACGCCGGAGTGGCGGCCGATCTATGGCCTGTGGGAGGGGAGAAGTGGCAGGCCGATGTGGGTTTGGGCGTCGAGTATCATCGAAATACGAAAGTATCGAGTCGAAAGGACTTGTTTCAGACAGGACTGGTTTATCAGGCGATCCTTGGCAATACTAGCTTAGATCCCATTACTAGCATTCTGAAGGGGGGCATCAGTTTTAAGAACGACAACGTAAAAGATCTCCAGGCAGTTGAGACTAGTCTTAATGTCCTGCCAATCATCACATTCTTGTACACGGACGATTATCACGCCATTACTGACTCTGTTTGCGTGCGGTGGCAGCCATTTGCCGGCATCTCCTATGAAGGCGCCACGGATACAGCGGCCAACGTTTCAAAAGGACATCGATTGCTAGCTCGGTATGGAGTCCAAGGAGGACTGTGGTTCAAGGATAAAATCGAACTTACCACTCGTTACACGGCGCGATCGGTCTTTGATAGTAGTGGCGTATATGCAAGTCAGAACGACTGGAATGGTTACTTCGACGCTAGTTTGACCTACTGGTTCAAAGCGGCCAATCCTCTTGCCTCAGGCGGGACAAGTAAGACCGTTGACTTTGGCATCGGTCTCAGTTACGAAAACGGCGATAACCCCGAGCTTAGTGTGATAAACGCCGACCTCTTGACGCTTTCATTCCAGGCTAAGTTTTAGTCTAGGGATTACGAACTGCGCCATCTGTCAGCGCCTCCCTGCCGCCGGGTTTCTTCACAGGGCGGTTTGAAGACCGCTCCTCTTGGTTAATCATTCATAGCGTAGGGCGACCATCGGATTAACGCGAATCGCACGCCAGGCCGGAAGAAGACAGGCGATCAATGCGATGCCGATCATCAAGAGGGCGACCTCGACGTACGTGGCGGGACTCCCGGGGCTGACGCCGAAAAACAAATTGGAAAGATACCGGCTCAACGCGATACCGCCGGCGACGCCGAGGACGACGCCGAGAATCACCATCCGGAAACCTTCGCCCAGCACCATGCCGAGCACGTCTTTCTTCTGCGCGCCGAGCGCCATGCGAATGCCGATCTTCTGCGTGCGTTGACTCACGAGCGACGAGAGGACACCAAAAAGTCCGATCGACGCGAGCACCAGCGCGAGGCTGGCGAAAATGCTCATGACGAAAGATTCAACACGGCGCTGGCTGGTCTCTTCATCGAGCACCTGTTCCATCGTGCGCACTTCAAAGACCGGAAGATTCTTGTCGATCGTCCAAATCTGTCTTTTCACAGTCGCGATTAGCGCCTCTCGGTCCGCGTTGCCGCGGACCGCGAGAGTGAGCTGCGTGTAGTCGGAGGTCCGCCAGGAAATTTCTCATCGCGTCAGATTAGACAACGCAGACCCAAAAATCGAGAACCGCCGGAATGCCTAAGGATGTCCCCGAGGCCCGAAGCCCCCAGTGGGCTGACAAGAGGTCGCGCTGTCGTTCCGACGATGCACTACCCCAAAAGATTTGGTCGGGCGCCGTAACGCAGCCGAGGGCGAGGCCGGGTTTTTGAACTCCGTCGAGCCGCTCAGGTCACACCTTGGCCGGTCTGGACGTCGATGCGTGGTCGTGGCGTGCCCGCCGCGGGCGGGAAACGTCGATCGGCATCGATTCGCAAAGCGGTGACGGTTGGAAAACACGACGAACTGCGGCTGAGGGTAGACGATGAACTGGTTAGGCTGAACGTAGGCGACCGTTTGTGGCGCCGCGTAATCCGAAACTACCTCCGGTTCTTGAGCCACTTCCGCATAGGTTGGCGCAGCCGCGGCGATGGAATTGTTTTCAAGACCCAAACTGGCGTAACGCCGCGGAGCGATTTGCTCATAGTACTGCTTCGCCGCCAAAGCCGAGTATTGCTGCACTGCTGCAGCGGAGTACTCGTGCATCGCGACTGGCTGGGCCTCTTCACCATCAGCGCGGTAATCTACCGTTTGGAATCGTTGCTCTCCCGGCTCAAACGCGGGTGCGACAATCGCCGCGGGTCCCGTCATCGATTCCTGCATTTTCGCTGCGGTGCGCGGCCCGGCGAATGGGAGATGCAAGTACGCCAGCCAAAACATGATCCCTATGAAAACGCCGAACTGGACCGCAATAAGATTCGCAACTTTCAGGTTCATTTCGGCGAGTCCCTTCGGGCAATAATAAAGAAGACGGAAACCAAAGAAAATCATTCCTTCAATCTTGCGAAAATCTTGTCCGGAAGCATCCAGTACAACAATCTCAAAATTTGGGGAAGCCCCGCCGCGCCTGGCCGCCTCGAGGAAGCAAGTCTCTTTGAGCCCAACTGGTGAATCTCTCGTGCAAATCAAAATAGACGATCTAAGCGGTCCCGAGATTCGCGAGCTGCTGCGAGAACATCTGGCAAGCATGCGGCGACATTCGCCACCTGAGAGTGTGCATGCACTGCCGATCGAGGGATTGCGCACGCCGGAGATTACGTTTTGGACCGTTTGGGAAAATGGTGAGCTGGTGGGCTGTGGAGCACTCAAAGAGTTGGACTCCCAGCATGGCGAAATCAAATCGATGCGGACTGCTGCGCGACACCTGAGGAAAGGCGTGGCGCAGACTCTTCTGCGTTACATTATCGGCGAAGCCGCGCGCCGCGGTTATCGCCGGCTGAGCCTGGAGACGGGATCGATGCAAGCTTTCGAGCCTGCTCGTCAGCTCTACGCGCGCGGTGGCTTTACCTTCTGCGGGCCTTTCGCCGATTACGTGGAAGATTCGAATAGCGCCTTCATGACGAAAGAGCTTTGAGACAAGTTTTCTTTGGCTGCATCCGTTTTGCTGACGCGCAGCGAATTCAGGAGGGGTGAACGAAGATTCCGACGCGCTCGATCCGAGCAACTTCCCGGACATCGATCCCACCGGAGGGATCGACGACCTCTTAGTTTTCGGGCGCCCGGAGACGCGACGGCGCTTTTTGCAACAGATGGCGGGGGCGAGCGCCGTGATCACGTTGGGGCCGGCGCTTATGGGAGTCGGGACGGCTCAGGCAGCCGAATCGCCCACGATGCCGGCAGGCGGCGCGCCCGCGGGGACGGTCTCGGTTCAACTCAAGATCAACGGCAAGGCCCACGCGCTCGAGCTCGATCCGCGCGTCACGCTCCTCGATGCGTTGCGCGAGCGTTTGAATCTGACGGGCTCGAAAAAAGGCTGCGACCACGGACAGTGCGGCGCATGCACTGTTCTCGTGAACGGCCGCCGGATTAATTCCTGCCTCAGCCTCGCGGTCGGGCATGACGGCGATGAGATCACGACGATCGAGGGCCTCGCGAATGGTGACGAGCTGCATCCGGTGCAGGCCGCGTTCATCGAGCACGATGGTTTCCAGTGCGGCTACTGCACACCCGGGCAAATCTGTTCGGCTGTCGCATTGCTCACGGAAGGCCACGCCAAAACCGACGGCGACATCCGCGAATGGATGAGCGGCAATCTTTGCCGGTGCGGCGCCTATCCGAACATCGTCGCGGCGATCAAGGAAGCGCAGGGTAAATCGGGAGGGTTGAAGGGCTCATGAACCCGTTTGGTTATTCCCGTGCCAGCGACCTTCAGCAGGCAGTGAGCGGGATTGCGGCGAATCCGCAGACGAAGTTTCTCGGGGGCGGCACGAACCTGATCGACCTGATGAAAATGGGGGTGGAAACACCGGCGCAATTGATCGACATCACGCGTCTCCCCCTTGCGCAAGTAGAGGAATTGGCCGGTGGTAAAGGGCTGCGCATCGGCGCGCTCGCCAGAAACTCCGATGTCGCGGACCATCCGCTCATCCAGCAACGCTACCCGGTTTTGAGTCAGGCTTTTCTGGCCGGGGCCAGTCCACAATTGCGAAACATGGCAACGGTTGGCGGTAACCTCATGCAGCGGACGCGCTGTTATTATTTTTATGACCCGGCGTTTCCGGCCTGCAACAAACGGAATCCCGGCAGCGGTTGCGGTGCGCTCGAAGGATATAACCGCATCCATGCGATCCTCGGCCAGAGCGACAAATGCATCGCGACGAACCCGAGCGACATGAACGTCGCGTTGGCGGCGCTCGATGCGGTTGTCCGCGTGCAGGGACCGAAAGGCGAACGCGAGATTCCGATCGCCGATTTTCATCGTTTGCCCGGGAACACTCCGAACGTCGACACGAATTTGCAGGCCGACGAACTGATCACGGCCGTCGATCTGCCGTCGATTCCATTCGCGACGCGCTCGCATTATTTGAAAGTGCGCGACCGGGCAAGCTACGCGTTTGCGATCGTGAGCGTCGCGGCGATTCTCGATCTCCGCGCCGATGGCACGATCAACGAGGCGCGGATTGCGCTCGGCGGCGTGGCGCACAAGCCTTGGCGAGCGCTCGAGGCCGAGAAGAAGCTCATCGGGAAAAAAGCGGATGAGGAATCATTTCGGTCCGCGGCGGAAACGGCCCTGACCGGCGCGAAAGGTCACAAACACAACGCTTTCAAAATTGAACTGGCCAAACGCAGCATTATCCGCGCGCTCCAGACAACACGCGCGCTGGCCATCTGACGAGAAAATGAGTGCGACGTTAATCGGCCCGGCCAGAAATCGAGTTGATGGGCGACTCAAGGTTACCGGCGCGGCGAAATATTCCGTCGAGTTCGAAGTGCCGAAATGCGCGCACGGCTGGACGGTCGAAAGCAACATCGCGAAAGGCAAAATCACCGCGATTGATACAAAAGCCGCTGAAGCAGCGCCCGGTATCCTCGCGGTCCTGACCCATCTGAACACTCCGAAATTCAAGGCTCCGCCGAAAAAAGACGAACGGGGCGGAGGCGGAATTCGGAATGAAGAACGTTTTCCCCTCAGCGATGCCGAAGTGCACTACGCCGGTCAGTATGTCGCACTCGTGGTTGCGGAGACGATCGAGCAAGCGCGACACGCCGCGTCGCTGGTGCGCGTCAGCTACGCACCCGAGGAGCCTCTTCTCACGATGGAAGCTGCTGGGAAAAAGGCAGAGAAGCCGAAGACGAATCATGACGAGCACGTCCAGATCAAGAAGGGTGACGTCGACGCTGCGCTCAAGGATGCGAGCCTGGTGAAGATCGAGCAGACTTACATTACGCCGACGGAGACGCACAACCCGATCGAGATGTCGGGCACGATCGCGGTTTGGGAGGGAGACCAGAAGCTTACGCTCTTCGACGCGACGCAGTTTGTGAAAGGCGTGCAGAACGTCCTGGCGCAGGCGTTCGGACTGGAGACCGAAAATGTTCGCATCATTTGTCCGTTCGTGGGCGGTGCTTTCGGCTGCAAAGGCGCCGTTTGGATGCACGTATTCCTTGCGGCTGTGGGCGCCAAAGTCGCGCGTGTTCCGGTCAAGGTGCACGTGACGCGGCGGAATATGTTCGTGGGGACGGGTCATCGCACGCCGACGCGCCAGACGCTTTCACTCGCCGCGACGCCCGCCGGAAAGCTGCAGGCGATCAAGCATGTCAGCGAAACGCTCACTTCAACGGTCGGGCAATTTACGGAATCCTGCGGCGCGCGTTCGACCGGACTTATGTATGAAAGTCCGGCGATCAGGGTCGAGGAAACCGTATATCCGGTGAATGTGGCCACACCCACTTTCATGCGCGCGCCCGGCGAGTGTCCGGGAACGTATGCGCTCGAATGCGCATTGGACGAGCTGGCCTACGTCTTGAAGATGGATCCCGTCGCGCTCCGCCTGGCCAATCACGCGGACAATCATCCGACAAAAAACGTTCCCTTCAGCGCGAAGCACCTCAAAGAAGCGTACCAGCTCGGCGCGGAAAAGTTCGGTTGGGCCAAGCGAAATCGCGATCCGCGCTCGATGCGGGACGGCGATCTGCTCATGGGCTGGGGCATGGCGACCGCGACCTATCCCGCGCACAAGATGAGCGCGGCGGCCAGGGTGCAACTGCGCGCGAATGGCACCGCGACCGTACAATGCGCCACGCACGACCTCGGCACCGGCGCCTACACTGCGTTCACGCAGATTTCCTCCGAGGAGCTTGGCCTGCCATTTGAGAATGTTACCTTCGAGCTCGGAAAATCCGATTTTCCGTTTGGGCCCGTGGCGGGTGGCTCGAATTCCACCGGCACCGTCGGCACCGCGATTCATGAAGTTGCTGGCCTTCTGCACAAAGCCCTGGCGGAGCTGGCGGTAAAAGATTCCAAATCGCCGCTCTTTAATTTGAAAACGGACGACATCGCAATGGTCTCGCCGGGCCGGATCGGGTTGAAAACGGACAGCGCGAGATCCGATGCTTATGTCGATATCCTCAAGCGCGCCGGCAAAGATTCGATCGACGTGCAGAGCGAGAAGAAGCCGCCGGAGGAAAACAAGAAACAAGCGTTCCAATCCTGGGGCGCGCATTTTTGCGAAGTAAAAATCGATCCGTTCCTGCCCCGGGTGCAGGTGACGCGGGTAGTGAGCGTGATGAATTGCGGCCGTGTCGTCAGCGCCAAAACCGCGCGCAGCCAAATCATCGGCGGCGTCGTCATGGGAATCGGCATGGCCTTGACCGAAGAAACCTCGTACGATTCGCCCACGGGATTGCCTGTGACCCGCAACCTCGCGGACTATCATGTGCCGACCAACGCCGATGTTCCGGAAATCGATGTTGCCTTCGTCGGCGAACCGGATTTCGCGTTCAATCCCATCGGCGCACGAGGCATGGGCGAGATCGGAATCACCGGCATCGCCGCCGCGATCGCGAATGCGGTTTACCACGCAACGGGAAAACGCATCCGCGACCTCCCGATTACGCCTGACAAGTTGATTTAGTTCGGCATCATTGTGCCGTTCATGAGCGAAATCAGCCTTACCGTCAACGGCGCCAAGCGAACCGTTAAGGTCGATGACGACACGCCGCTGGTTTGGGTGCTGCGCGACACGCTCGCGTTGACCGGGACCAAATATGGATGCGGCATGGGCGTTTGCGGTTCGTGCACGATTCTCGAGAACGGAAAGGCGGTCCGCTCCTGCCAGATCGCCGCAAGCGCGGCGAAAGGTCGCACCTTCGTGACGATCGAAGGATTGTCCAAGGACGCGAGCCATCCGTGTCAACGTGCGTGGCTCGAGGAAGACGTGGCGCAGTGCGGGTTCTGCCAACCGGGAATGATTCTCACCGCTTGCGGACTGTTGCGCGATCATCCCAATCCAACGGATGAAGAGATCGATGCGGCGATGTCGGACTCGGTTTGCCGGTGTGGAACCTATCCGCGCATGCGCAAAGCCATTCGGCGGGCCGCGGCCGCGCCCCGGACGCAGAAAAAGCCATGATCACTTCGCGTCGCGCTTTTCTTAAGACAGCCGCACTTGGCGGCGCGTCGCTCGTCGTCGCTTTCAATGAGAATCGGCTTTTTGGCGCGGGAAAAGATGCAGCGAAAAAAGAGGCGACGGGACAATTCAAGCCGAATGGATGGATCCGTGTGGATGCCGACGGGACTGTAACTTTGACCATCGGAAAATCCGAGATGGGTCAGGGCGTTCGCACGTCGCTCGCGATGATCCTGGCCGACGAGCTCGAAGCCGATTGGTCCCGGATCAAGCTTGTGCAAGCCTTGCCGGGTCCGGACTTCAAGCGACTCGGTACCGGCGGCAGTTTTAGTCTCGCCGGCAGCTGGGAAACTCTGCGGCAGGCCGCCGCCGCCGCTCGCGAAATGCTCATCACAGCGGCCGCCGCGCGGTGGAAAGTGGATCGTGCGGCTTGTTCCGCGGAAAAAGGAGAGGTCCTCCATGCAGCGAGTAAACGCCGTCTCAAGTACGCAGAGCTGGTGGCCGACGCCGCGAAGCTTCCTGTGCCTGCCGATCCGCCACTGAAAAAGGCGAGCGATTTTCGGCTGATTGGAAAACCCACCAAGCGCATCGATGGACGCAGCATCGTGACTGGCGCGGCGCGCTACGGCATTGACACGAAAGTTCCGGGAATGCTCTACGCCTCGATCGAGCGAGCTCCCTGGACCGGGGCGAAGCCGAAAAGTTCACAGGATGCAAAGGCGCTGGCGATTCACGGCGTTCGCATCGTTCCGTGCACGAGCGGAATCGCTGCCGTCGGCGAGACAACCTGGGCCGCCCTGAAAGGCCGCGCCGCGCTCGCAGTCGCATGGGGGGACCCGCCAGCGAATGCGTTCGATTCCGAGGCGCATTTCAAACGGCTGGATGAAGCTTCGGAGCAAAAGGGTTTCGTGACGCGCAAAGAGGAAGCGCCGGCCGGCACGCGCGCGGTCGCGCGAACACTCTACGCGAGCTACTTTTATCCCTTCTACGCGCATGCTCCCGTCGAGACAATGAATTGCGTCGCCGATGTGCGGGCAGATCGCTGCGTGATCTGGGCGCCGACCCAGGCGCCGAATTCCTTGCAGGACGAAGTGGCCAAGTTTCTCGGATTGGCGCCGGAAAAAGTCGAAGTGAATGTGACCTTGATCGGCGGGGGGTTCGGGCGTCGGCTCGCCGTCGATTACGCGTTGGAGGCGGCGGAAATTTCTCGTGCGGTCAAGGCGCCGGTGCAAGTGCTCTGGACTCGGACCGACGACACGCGGCAAGGCCACTTCCAGGCTGCGTCCGTGCATCGCCTGTCCGCCGGTCTGGACTCGGCGGACGCGCTTGTGGCCTGGCGACACACGAAGGCGGGCTCGCCGCATAATCTCAAATTACCTGATCCGGCAGCGGTGCGGGACGCCGGGTTTTACCAGGACTTATCGTGGGGGGTTTATGACGTGCCCTACGCCATTCCCTCGATCGAAACGGCCTACGTGACGGTTGATCTGGCGGTACGGCACGGCCCGTGGCGTTCGGTTTTCGCGCCCTCGAGTGTCTTTGCGCGGGAGGCGTTCATCGATGAAGTGGCGCACGCCCGCGGCAGTGATCCGCTCGGGTTTCGCCTCGAGTTGCTCAACGGACCGGACACCGTGAAGGCCGGCTCTTTGACGATCGACCGGCGGCGTTTGCGGCGGGTCCTCGAACTCGCGCGGGAGAAATCGGGGTGGGGCACCGCGGTCGCCGCCCGACACGGGCGCGGTGTGGCCTGCAATATTTACGATGGTGAAACCCACATCGCCTATGTCGTGGACGTGGTGGTGGACGATGCCGGCAAAGTGCGGGTGGAGCGCGTGGTGGCGGTCGTCGATTGCGGTCTCGTCGTCAATCCAACCGGTGTCGAACAGCAAATCGAAGGTGGAATCCTCTGGGGAATTTCGTCCGCGCTTTTGGGCGAGATCACATTTCGCGGAGGCACCGCGCAACAGGCGAACTACGCCGATTACGGCGTGGCCCGGATGCGCGACACGCCCGCGATCGAAGTGCACATCGTCCCGAGCGAGGCCACGCAACCCTTTGGCATGGGGGAGCCACCCGTGCCTCCGATCGCACCCGCGATCGTGAACGCGATTTTCGCCGCCACCGGCAAGCGCATCCGTCGCCTGCCAATTCGGCCGGGAGATTTGAAAGCAGTCGGTGCCTAACGAGTGAAAGAAATCATCGACATCATTCGCGAATGGGAAGGCCGCCGGGGCGAGCCGCTCGCGCTGGCCACGCTCGTTCGAGCGCAAGGGTCAAGTTATCGCCGGCCGGGGGCGCGCATGCTGATCTGTTCGGACGGCACCACCGCCGGCTCGCTCAGCGGCGGTTGTCTCGAGGAAGAAGTCGCCCGTCGCGCGTTCGATGTGCTTCGCGCAGGCGCGCCTTCACTGATGAGCTTTGACACGCGGCTGCGCTTTGGATGCAACGGCACGATCGAAATTTTCGTGGAGGCCGCGCGCGAAAGTCTTCTGGCCGAGGTCGCCGCACAACTGGGCGAGCGCCGCGCTTGTCGCATCGCGACGGTCTTCGCCGGAAAGGAAAAAGAGCTGGGCAGCCGGATCCTTTCCGCCGGCGAACACGCTCCCGCTGGAGCTTTCGTTCAAGACCTCCAACCACCAATCCAGTTGCTCATTTTCGATGACGGCCCGGACAGCACTCCGCTGCGGTCTTTCGCGGAAATTCTGGGCTGGCGTCTGGTCGCGGCCGCTCAAGCTTCCGATCTCCCCACGGGCGCAGACGAGCGAACCGCCGCGGTGGTCAAATCCCACAACTACGGACGCGACTTCGCGGCTCTGCGGCATTTGCTCCAGCTCAACCTCCGCTACGTCGGTCTGCTGGGTCCACGCAAGCGTCGGGACCAACTGGTCAACGCTCTTCTGGATGCCGGTGTCGCGATCGATTCAGAACTATTTGCTCCGGCGGGTTTCGATCTTGGCGCGGAAACACCGGAGGAAATCGCGCTCGCCATCGTTTCGGAAATACAGTCCGTCTTCGCCGAGGCCGGCGGCGAATCGTTGCGCGAACGCAAGGCGCCCATCCACGGGTGGAATCTCGTTCGCAAAGCGGGACCGGTGCAGGCCGAGGAATGCGCAACGTCGGCGCTATAATTCTTGCGGCCGGCGGCTCCTCCAGATTCGGCCAGGCGAAACAACTTCTCTCATTTCATGGAGAGAGCCTGGTGCGGCGCGCTGTCCGCGGCGCGATCGAAGCCGATTGTGCGTGCGTTGCCGTCGTAACCGGAGAGGCCCGTGATCGCATTGAAAACGAATTGCGCGAAACCTCCGCGGTCATCATCGAAAACCCGGAATGGCAGCGCGGCCTCGGCAGCTCCATTCGGTGTGGCTTACGCCATCTGGTCAGCTCGAGCCTCGAACTCGACGCCATCGTTTTGCTTGCGTGCGATCAACCATTTGTCGATGCGAGCATCATCAAGTCGCTCATCGCGCAGTGGGAAAACTCCCGCAAACCGATCGTCGCCTCCAGCTATGCTGGTACTCTCGGCGTTCCAGCGCTTTTCGACCGCTCCTGTTTCGAAGCGCTCCTCGCGCTCCCAGACGGCTCCGGCGCGAAATCGCTCATTGAATCCCGAGCCGCCGATGTCGCCCGGATAGAATTCGAGAAAGGCGCCATCGACATCGATACGCCCGGCGATTTCCAATCTTGCTTCTAATCCCTGCGCGGCGTTAGACCTTACGTTGGTCACTGTGAACTACACCGACTCCGTCTCCGATTTTTTCAAAAGCCCGAAATGGATAATGAATCTCCTGCTCGGCGGCGTCTGCGTGCTGATTCCCATCGTCGGGCCCATGGTGGTCCTGGGCTGGCTCATCACCGGATTTTGGGCGCGGCAGGACGAAAATTTCGAGACGTTTCCTGAGTTCGATTTTTCCCACTTCGGGAAGTATCTGGAACGCGGCCTGTGGCCGTTTCTCGTCGCCTTCGTCTTCGGCATGGCCGCCAGCATCGTGCTGGTGCCACTGGTCTGGGTTCTAATGATACCCATGATGGTGATCGGTGGACTTTCCTCCGGGAATGAGCCGAACGCCGGCACTTGTTTTGGCGCCCTCGCCATGATCGTGATGATGCTCGTTGTCGCAGTCCTGATTTTCGTCCTGATGCTGGTGCTGGTGCCGCTGAAGATACGCGCTTCCCTCACGCAGGACTTTGTGAAGTCGTTTGATGTCGGTTTCGTGAAACGGTTCGTGGCTCTCACCTGGAAAGAGATTGTGCTCAGTTCGCTCTTCGTCGCTGTCACGGGCACCCTGTTCGTCTGCCTGGGCATGGTCGTCTTCTGTGTGGGCATGTATTTTGCCACGGTGCTGGTCTATTTCTCGTGGACGCACCTGCACAAGCAGCTCTACCAGCTCTACCTGAGCCGCGGCGGTGAACCGGTGCCGATGAGCCCGAAACTGTTTGATGCGCCACCCGCGGTGCCTGCGGTTTGAGAGCCGTTCCGAGAGCGCGATCCAAGCTGGCGTCATGAAGATTCTCGTCAGTGTTCTGGCGTTGCTTCCATCAGTCATCGCCGCCGCAGGCGAAAACTCCGCTCCGACGTTCGACGCCGCGGCCGCGGAACGGTTCGCGCGTCTCGCACTCGCGTGCGTCGCCCAGGAATATCCGAACAAGATCAGCCATGTCTTGAACAGCGACGCCGACGTCGCTCCCCCGCGCAAGCTCACGCCCGCCTTCTACGGCTGCTACGACTGGCATTCGTCCGTGCACGGACATTGGCTACTCGTCCGGCTGGTGAGGAAATTTCCTGAGGCGCCATTCGCCAAACCGGCGCGTGCAGCGCTGCGCCAGAGTCTTA
>JBEEHC010000023.1:0-13480 GCA_041167205.1 Verrucomicrobiota bacterium | reverse complement strand
AAACAACATTTACGTCTCGTCGCAAAATCATAGTTTCGATCCTTACAGCTATCTCGACAATGTTCCGCACGATCGCGTCGGGCAAATCCACATTGCGGGCCATTCCAAGTTCGAGAAATACATTCTCGATACGCACGATCATCCGGTTCTCGACCCGGTCTGGAAACTCTACGCGCACGCCGTGAAACTTGTCGGCCGCACGGCGACGTTACTAGAATGGGACGACAGCATTCCGAGCTTTGAAGAAGTCCACCATGAAGCGCTCAAGGCCAACAAGTTTATCCAAAAGCTCGAAAACGCCGCGGCTTGACGTCCGTTCGCGCGCGGAACTCAAAGCGCTGCAAAGCCTGATGGCGACGGCGGTCTTCCGTCCGTTGACCGCACAAGACGGAATGCAGCCACGCTGGAGCGACGGCCGCAAGACGAACGACCTGGCCGCAACCTTCATCAAGCCTAACGACCGGCTGACCTCCTTCGATCGGTTGGAAATCTACAATCGCGTTTATTGGTTCCGGGTCCTCGATTGCCTTTACGACGATTACCCCGGACTTCGCGCTGTCCTCGGCGAACGCAAGTTCATGAAGTTAATCGTCGCGTATCTGACGAAGTATCCGTCGGCTTCGTTTACCCTGCGTAACCTGGGCAGCCGGCTCGAAAAATTTCTCCGCGACGAGCCGCGCTGGATCGCGCCGCGCGCGGAGCTTGCGCGCGACATGGTCCGCTTCGAATGGGCGCAGGTCGTGGCCTTCGACGACGAGTCGAAGCCCGCGATTACACCCGACGACATCCTGGACGCGCGGCCGGACAAGTTGCGGCTCGGTTTGCAGCCGTATCTCTCGCTGCTCGAATTGAATTACGAAGTCGATGAGTTCCTCCTCGCCGTGAAAAAAAACGAATCGGCCGTGTTGCGCAGTGAAGCCAGCAACACGTTCGAGGCGATGCCACACGCGTCCGGGCGTGAAAAGCGCGTTCGCTTGCCGAAACGTAAGCGGATTCATCTGGCCGTTCATCGGCACGACAACGTGCTTTATTACAAACGTCTTGATCCGGAAGCCTTCGTCATTCTCACAGCGCTTCATGCGGGTTCGAGCGTCGAGAAAGCCTGTTTGCAAGGTCTCTCTTCCACTAAGCGCAGCGGCGTGGATTGGAGCGAGGAGATCGAGGCTTACTTCAACAACTGGGCGTCGCTCGGCTGGTTCTGCCGATTCTCGAAAAAATAGTCTTCCCCGGCGTCTGGGTAGTGGCTCAGTTTGATCTGTGAGCCAGTTCTTGTTGCAGTGCCGGAGAACGTTTGGCCGACTCCTGAATCATGGGCAGAAGCTTCGGCTGCCCTGGCACCACGCCGTCGTATTCACCCCACGAGCGCTGATAGTCCGCAATCTGTCGCGCTAACTGGGACTTTGCCTTCTCGACATCGCCCTTCTCCAGCATCAGCAAAACGGGGAGGCTAAGAACGGTCGCGGAGGTTTGTGACGAAATGGCCTCACGCATTTGGGACCGTATCGCCAAGGCGGGATCGTCGGGACGCTGGCGCCCTCGCGTGGCATAGCCGATGCCAAATCCGATTACGCAAGCGAGCCCTGCAACTAGGAGAAACTTCCACATCGAACGAGAATAGGATTAGCCACCGCTGGCGTCTAGGAACCTTCTTGCTTCTTCCAAATCTCAAACATGATCGGAAACCGCGCTTCCATCGCTCGCGTGACGCGGAGCCGTTGATGGTGCTTGGATTCGCCTAGAACTTTAGGGTGAGCTGGGCGGCAACCAGGTGTGCCCCTTCCTGCGGGGAATCCTGGTGGCTGAAGCTGTATTGGAATTTTCCTTGCAGGTAATTTGTGAAGCGGTAGCCGAGGGCGGCATCGATGCGCCCGATGTCGTTGCCCCATTTTGCCCGGTGATCCTCATCGCGGATGGTGCCGAAGAGCTGTTGGTTCCAGCGCAGGGCCCCGAAGAGTTGCGGAGTGATTTTGTATTTTGCCTCGAGGTAGTAAGCGAAGGTATCGGCATTCCCGATGCGGGGCACCTCGAAGCGCGCCTCATAAAGCTCTGCCCATAATTGGAGGTGATGCCAGGCGAAGGACGCATCCTGCGCCAGAACGAGCTCCCGATAGTCGCCGATGCCGCGACCGCCGGGGAGAGAAGGCGCAGCTTGGGAAAGGAGATAGGGACCAGCACTCGCAGAGAGGCCGAGGTTCCACATTTCGTTCGGACGAATGCCCACCCGGCCATTGAAAGTAGGATGTTCGAAACCAACCTGGGTGATGCTCCACGACTCGGGCCGCGAGGCGAGCGCCGCGTTCTTCATTTCCGCGGCGTAGTCGAAACTGCCAAGAGAGCCGGAGACGGAGACGCCGCTGGCGTAACTCGGGCCCCAGATGATGGGAAGACGCAGGTACTTGTCGGAGTAATCGCCGTTATCGTAATTTCCGACATGCGCCCAGTACAAAAGGTCATCGGCGTTGTCCGGCGCACTGCTGTCCCAGATGCCGGTAAGATTCTCGTAGGGGAGCGGGGCATTGATGAAAGGGTTTTGCCAGGAATCGTGCCGCGAGACCCAGTTGCCGACGACAGTGGCGAATTGGCCGATCTGGACGTTCACGCTTCTCGCCGGGCTGTATCGGAGAAAATATTCATCCAGACGAATTTCTGCGCCGTCGTCAGTGGGATCGAAACCGCGATCCACCCGCGTTTGCGCAAAGACATAGATCTTCGACCCAATTTGAGCATCGAAAAACAAGGTGAGCCTTGGGTTAAGAAGAAAGGTGCGATCAGCAAAGATGAGCGCGGGCGCCGGTCGATCGATGAAATACTCTTCAAGATCGACGAGTCCGCTCAACTGGAGATGAAAACGGTTCTGCGGATCGTTAAGGGAAAGCGCGTCATGAGCCTTTTCGAGAAAGTCCGCGCGCGCGCCCACGCGGAAAGCCAGGAGCAGCGAAAGGATCAGCGCGGGCCACCGGACGAGACGGACGAGAATGTGCGGGTTACGCGGCATGGAGGAGTTTGCCGATGGTCTGGCGCAGCGCCTCGATGGTCACGGGTTTGCTGAGGACGACATCCACGGCCCGGGGCTGAGAGCCGGTGACTTCGATCAATGCGCCAAAGCCGGTGAGCATGATCACCGGGACGTCTTGCTTCAGTTGCTTGATAAAGCAGGCGGTCTGATCGCCGCTCATCTCCGGCATGACGCGATCAAGCACAACGAGATCGAAGCGATTTCTGCGAAATTTTTCCAGCGCCTCGCGACCACTTGCCGCCGTGGCCACCGCATGTCCGTCGCAGCGCAAGTAGGCGGAAACCACTTCAAGAACGCTCGGTTCGTCGTCGACGATGAGAACCTTGAGGACCGACTTCGATCTTGCTTCGCCAGCGATCGTCGGGACTGAAGCGGTCGAATTTTCGGCGAGCGGGAGGCGGATGATGAAGGTGGTTCCCTGACCGGCAGCGGATTCGATTTCCAGTTTCCCTCGATGCCGCTCCACGATTCCGTAAACCATGGAAAGCCCGAGGCCGGTGCCGAGCTCGCCCTTCGTCGAAAAGAACGGTTCGAGGCAACGCTGGCGGACGCTTTCGCTCATGCCGGTCCCTGTATCGCGCACCCGAATGACCGCATCGTCCCCTTCGATCGCGGTCTCGAGCGCAATACGGCCGCCTTCAGGCATCGCGTCGACCGCATTGAAAATCAGATTGGTGAGGACCTCACGAAGAGCGGATTCTTCGCCCGCCACGAAGGGGGATCCTTTGAGTTCCGCCGTCACTTCAACGGTCAGTCCCTTAGCCTGAGTTTGGCGCCGCCACTTGGGCTCGGTGAGGGTAACGGCCTGTTGAACGATCTTGGCCAGATCGACAATGGGAAATTCCTCGTCCGTGTCGGCCGGCCGGTAGAATTCACGCAAACGGCTGACGACGCTGGCCGCGTCCTTGGCCGAAGTGCGCAACATTTCGAGGCAGCGGCGGGCTTCGACTTTGTCATTAAGCAAGGTTTCACTTTCCAGGAGCAGTTCCGTGAATCCGAGAATGGGGGTGAGCGTGTTATTGAAATCGTGCGCGATGCCGCTGGCCATCTGGCCGATGGCGCTGAGACGCTCCTGCTGAATGACTTGTTGCTGTGTGGCTTTTAGCTCACTGAGCGCTTTCTCCAGCTCCCGATTGGTCTCCCGCAGATCTGTCTCCGCTTGTTTGCGCCGGCTCAGGTTTTCCACTGACCCGGCTACGATCTTCTCGACCGGTTTGGAAAGGCGCTTGGCGACGAATAAACTGGCGGCAAACCCGAAGGAGAGAACGACGAGACCAAAAGCAATGATCTTCCAGCGAAGCGCTTCTTCTTCCCGAATCGACGCGGCAAGGGGGTAGAGGCAAACCTGATAGGCCGGCACGAACTGCGTTTCCGGATCGAGTGTTTTGAAATAAAGGAGATGGGGTCCCGTTTCGAGATCGACGGGTAAGCGGCTCGCCATCTGTCTGCTCGACGCCGCGCTGATTCGTTGAGCAATGAGATGCCGATCCGCCGCGCCCAAGTTTTCCATGTAAAGGCGCTGGTTGAGCCAGATCCCATTTTTGATGGCGCCGGCGCGATCGACTTCCGAATCCTGGAGATGACCGACTGGAAAACCGACAACGAGCGTGCCCAGGTTTCTGCCATTGCGATCGCGAATCTTGGTCAGAACAATCTGTCGCAGAGCGGTTGGCTGGTTTCCGCGCGCCAGCGCAATGTAACCGACAGCTTGGTCGTCATCCTCGCGAAGCACTTTGCCCATGGTGGACAACGCCTCATGCAGTGACGGTTGGTCGGTCAACCCGGCGGGATGATTTTCGGGCGGCAAGACTGCGCCCTCGGCATCGAGAAAACGAAAAAACGACGCACGCCCGACCTCGGGCTGGTTTCCAGGCGAAGTGCCGGGACGTTCCAGAGTGCCCTCGAACTCCGTCAGCGCGTTCCGGTACAAGTCATCGATATCTCTCTCTTCCAGCGCCGCGCGAAGTCGGACCGCGCGCGAAAGCGCACGGCATTTTTCGGTGATGGCTTGTGACTGGGCTTCCTGAATCTTCAGAAAGGATTGGACCTGATTCTGGAATTGCGCGTCGAGCGCCCGCTGATGGTTCGCCCGCCGATTTTCCTCGGCGAGATAGACCGTGGCAGTCGTTACCGCGAGGACGACGAGCATCATCGCCAGGAGCAACTTTGCGCGGAAGCTCAATGCCGCCGTAAAATTGTAATTGAAGGTAATGGGCTTGGTTACTTGGCTGGAAAATCGACATGCAAAGTCATGCCGGCTTTCAATTCCACGGCACGCTCTCGGACGTCGTCTCCAGCCACCCAAGCTTTCAGCAGGTATTTCCCGGCCGGGAGATGCTCCAGACGATAGCGGCCCGCTGTGTCTGTCTTCTGAAAATAGGGCGTCTCGAGGACAAGGATGGTGCCGCGCATTCTCTCGTGAATTTCACAGTGAATGGTGACCGCTCCCGGTTTATCGAAAACGACCGTGGTCGGTTTTTCGTCTTTGCGATAACGTCCCAGGTCGAACCGTTTTGTTTTCGAATAGGAAAAAACGTTATGATAGGTGTCGTCCATATTCGGGAAATCGACCGCCGCGCCGACCAGAACCGGGAGGAGGTCAGGCGCGAACGCGATGTTCTTTTGCGCCATCTGGGCCGGTGTCTTGTTGTTCTGCGGGGAATGAAAATCGCCTTCCAAAAAAACTACAGCGGCCGGCGGATTGGTTGGGGCCAGTGGAACATCGTTGCTCACTGTGTAGCGCTGATTGAGGCCGCGATCGAAAGACGGTTTCGGCAATTGGACGGTGCCTTCAATGGCTACTTGAGCCCGAACCGCTCCAGCAGTGAATCCGAGAGAGAAAATGAGAACAGAATATCCGCGGCGCACAGATATTCTGTATAAGCGAGAACGGTGCCAGCCTAAGTGCTATTCAGCTGCCAACCGCAGGCGTTGCCCGGTCGTTCCGCCTAGTTCTGGACGGACTTGAGCGTGATGTCGCGACCCCCCTATCACCACGGTTTCCGCCAGTGCCAATCGTGCGGACCCTACTCCGTTCGCAGCGCGGCCATCGGGCTGATGCGCGTGGCGCGGCGCGCAGGAAGCCAGGTGGCGACGAGAGCGGCGGCGGCGAGCAGGGCGGGCGCGACGGTGAAAGCCACCGGGTCGAGCGCGCCGACTTCGTAAAGCATTCCACTCAGAATTTTTCCCGTTCCGGCGGCGAGCAGCAACCCCAGGGCAAGACCGCAGACAAGCATGATCGAGCCTTCGCGCAAAAACATCCGCAGCACCGCGCCCCGCTGCGCGCCGAGTGCCATGCGAATGCCAATCTCCCGGGTGCGGCGCGCTACTGAATAAGCCTTCACCCCGTAAAGGCCGACGACCGCGAGTCCGAGCGCAAGCGCGCCGAAGACTGAGAACATTGCCGCGCCTGCGCGCACGATCCAAAGTTGGAAATTGCTTTCCAGGTGTTGCGCGAAAGTCTTGAGCGAAAGAATCGGCAGCGCGGAATCGACCTCGCGCACGGTACGCCGCAGCAAATCGGCGGTCCCGGTCTCGCTGCCCGGAGCGAGCGTGCGAAACCGGACAAGAAAGGAGATGTTGCTTTGAAAGCCCCGTCCGAAGGGAACGTAAATCGCGCCGCTGCTGTCGCTTTCGAATAGACCGTTGCGCGTCGCGGGCACGATCCCGACGATCTCGATGGTTTCCCCGGGTTTGATTTGACCGCTCAGGTCTTCGCTCATTCCCATGCGAGAATCGCTGCCTTTCGCGCGGGGCGCGTTGTCGCTCGCGAACTGAATCCGCTGCCCGAGAGCATCGCCTTCGGGCCAGAGTTTCTTTGCCAACATCTCGTCAACAATCGCCACCGCCGTTCCGCCAGATTGGGTGGCCTCCGCTTCGTTGAAAACGCGACCGCGCAAGACCGGCAACCCGACCGTAGAGAAATAGTCCGCCCCGACGCTGTTCCATGCGGCGCTGAAAGCCAACCCTTCCGCAGCCGTTGCTGGCTTCGCATCCGGTGCGGGCTGCAACCCGGCGCGCTGCACATTCTTGCTCAGCGAGATCATCCCGAACGGAATCGTGGCGGAGATGCTCGCACGCTCGACGCCGGGCAATGCGGTCAGCCGCTCGTTCAGGCTGCGGTAAAGTTCCTGTGCGCGCTTCGGTTCGTAGCCGGCGAGGCTCGCGTCGGTTTCGACCAGAAAACTCGCACCCGGCTGAAGGCCGGTGTTTACCGAGGCCGCTTTGCCTGCGCCGCGAATGAACAGGGTGGCCGCTGTGAGAAGGGCGAGGGAGAACGCTATTTGGACCACGACGAGCGGGTTGCGCGGCAGAAATTTCCAGCGCCGCCGAACGACATCTTCACCCGCCTGTTCCTTCAGATCAGCCACCACCGCACTGCGCGAAAGCTTGAGGGCGGGCCCGAGCGCAAAACCAATAGTGCCCAGCACGCAAAAACCGAAGGTCGCGGCGAGAATGGCGGCGTTCGGACCGCCGAGCCAAATGATGTCGAGCGGCAGCATTTTCCCGAGAGACGTCACGAGGAGGTCGGACGACCACAGACCGAGCACCAAGCCGCAGGCACCGCCGAGAAGAGCGAGCACCAGGCCTTCGGTCAGAAGCTGGCGAACGATCCGGCTGCGGCTCCCCCCGAGTGCGAGACGAATCGCAATTTCCTTGCGACGGGCCGTGCCGCGTGCCAGCAACATGTTGGCGAGATTGAGACAGGCCACCAGCAACACCACGATCGCCATGCCGAGAAGCAACGGCGCGAGCTTCGATATTCCGCCCTCACCCGAGGGGCTTGTGCTAGTGGAAAAGCGCGAGATCGGCGTCGTCTGGAACGTTTGATCCTTCTGCTCGACCGGGAATGCTTTTTCCAAATTAGCGGCCAGCCCTTTTAACGAGGGCTCGACCAAAGCGGCAGTAAGACCTGGCTTCATCCGGGCCACGATGAGCAGCTGGTGTCCGCCGCGGTCGCCGAGCTTGGTACTATTCTCGCCCGCAAAATCGTTCGCCACTTGATCGTAAACCCCGAGAGGCAACCACACTTCGGGTGAGATAATCTGCATCAGACCGGTGAATCCTCTCGGCGCGATACCAACGATCGTGAACGGGTGGCCGTTGATGAGCAATTGCGAGCCGAGCAACGTCGGATCAAGGGAATGTTTCGCCCAGTAAGCGTAGCTGACAATTGCGACGGGCGCCGCGTGGCCGGGAGTTTCCTCTTCCGGTGAAAATGCGCGACCCTGCGCGGGTGGAACGCCGAGGACGGAGAAGTAATTCGCGGTGACGGTGGCGGCGAACGCCCGGCGAGTGTCGCCTTTTTGCCCGATCCCAATCATGGCCAGGTTGTAGGCCATCACCTCGGTAAAGACGCTGTTCTGCTCGCGGATGTCGCGATAGGTCGGATAGGAAAACCCGCGGAAGGTTTTCGGGTTCTTCTTATCCTGCGAAAAGACCTGCACGACTTCGTGGGGACGCGCGTAGCCGGGTGGCGCGAACAACATGGTGTGGACGAGGCTGAAGACGGCGGTGTTCGCGCCAATTCCGAGGGCGAGAACAATAACCGCCGCGATGGTGAACCCCGGCGCCTTCCAAAGTTGCCGGACCGCGAATTTAAAATCCTGGATCATATGAGGTTACCAGTGAGATGCCGACGATCGGCCGATTGGATTCAGAAATTCCGCGCGGACGACTATCGGGGATTTCTCGGGAGCGAGGTTGCTAGCGGCGGATCGCCCGCCGAAAAGTAGCGAATGGACTTGGCGAATATCAGCGAGGCGAAAGAATGGTTCGAAGTTTTGCAAACGAGCAAGCGCAGTCAGACCGCGATGATGACGCTCGCCCCTGGCTTTTCGACGGGCAGGAAAGCTGAGGCGCACAAGAAGAGCGATCAGGTGCTCCTCATGCTGGGGGGCAAACTAACCGGCAAGATTGGCCAGGAAAAAGTCTGTCTCAAGAAAGGCGATGTGCTCCTGATTCCGGCGGGGACGCCCCACCGGTTCACAAACAAGGCCAGGAAAATGGCAGTGACTTTTAATGTTTACGCACCGCCGGAATATCCGGCCGGAACGAAAGGATAACCTCACGCCGCCACTGCTGGCGTGGGGTCGTAGGGCGATGGCGTGCCGTTGAATTTCGTATAAAGAAATTTTGTCACGGGCGCGTTTTCGTGCGCAATCCCAATCGCCTCTTTTAGTCCAGCGTCACGCAATTTCGTCAGAGATTGTTCGAGCAAGCGCGTCCCAAAGCCACGATTGCGATATTCCATTGAGACGCACGGGCCCGGTGTCAGATGGACCTCCGCCTCGGACTCCTGGGAAACGACTGCCGCCCCGATGATTCGGACGCCATGCCGCAACGCGAGGCAGGTGCTCGCGGGAGATGTGAAGGCGCGGACCAGCCAGGGCTCGATCGCTTCCATGACATCCTGTGTCGCGGGGTTCCATGTGGGGTCGAGCACAAACGAACTGGAGATAATCTTGCGCAGCTCGGTTTCGTCTTCGGCCGTAGCGGGTCCGATTTCGTAATGCTCCGGCAGCTTGGCGTCAAATTTTGGAAGTTGAGTCAGATCCCAGCGAAATTGAATCCAATTGCTCCAGTTCATGCGGTTCGCTGAATAGTATCGTGTGCGGCGCAAGGGCCGCAACTGAACGTTCGAATGGCCGGAGCCCGTCGGCTGGCTCCAATTTCAGGGCAAATTAAATCGCCTGGACCGATTGCAGCGTTTCGTTAAACGAACTGTAGAGCTCGCGGTATTGCGCGACGCCTCGCCGCAGGACCGGCTTGAAATTTGCCAAGTCTGCGATGTTGACGATCTGATCCACGCTCTGCACGAACGCGCTCATCGCGTCGTTGGTGGCGAAACGATGACTCAGGAGCACAACGAAATGCTGGCGCCGTTCGGTTCCGGGACGCTTGATCATCTCGCGCAGGATCGGATTGTCCTGCGGGGTCGAGCCTTTGAAGTTCTCGTAAACCACCACCACATTGTAACTGTAAGTCTTGAGCTTTAGGACGACATCCTCCTCGAACAAACCGAGGTGCACTTTATAAGTCATGTCGATCAACTGGGGCACAACCATCTTCTGATATTGCTGGTGATCGACGCAGACGAGCGCCGTGTTGTCGCCCAGATCGAAAAAGGAGGGGTCTTGTGTTTCCATGGCCTTAACGGAAAGCATTTGCCGGACGGTCGAGACGCAGACCCGAGTCCAGGTCATTATCGACCCCGCGGGTTTTTTGGATAATGTCTATGCCGCGGGTCACTTTTCCCTTGCGTGATGCGAACAGCCTCGCTGTTTCCTCGGTGATGAACTCGCTCTCGTAAGCATTCAGAATTGACTGGTCGAAGGTCATCCAGCCGAAGGGCGAACTCGCCTCGATGATTTCGTAGAAGCTGCGGTGCTCGCCCTCGCCGATCGCGATCGTCTCTCTCGTGCGCAGATTGTGGCCAAGGATTTCCGTGAGCAACTGCCGGCCGCCACCGACTTTGGGCGCGAGTCTTTGGCTGACGATGTAACGCAAGGTATCGGCCAGGCGGATGCGCAACTGTTGCTCTTCTCCCAGGGAAAAAAGACCCAGGATGCGGTTGATGGACTGACCAGCATCGACCGTGTGAAGCGTGCTCAGCACGAGATGTCCTGTTTCGGCCGCCATCAACGCAACTTCCACCGTCGCACGATCTCGCATCTCGCCGACCAGAATCACTTTCGGGGCCTGTCGAAGCGCAGCGCGCAAACCGTTCGGGTAGTTATTAAAATCGTGTCCCAGTTCACGCTGATTGAAGGTGGCCTTCAGCGTCGGATGCACGAACTCGATCGGATCCTCCAAGGTGACAATGTGAACGGGCTGCTTGGCGTTGATCTCATTGAGCAACGCGGCCAGCGTCGTCGTTTTGCCGCTTCCGGTCGCGCCGGTGACCAGGACCAAGCCGGTTTTTTCCTTCGCAATCTCTTCAAAGATCACGGGCAACCCGAGGCTTTCGACCGTGGGGATTTCGCCTTGCAGCTTCCGGAGCACGATCGAAAAATGACCCTGTTGCCGGAAAATATTTACACGGAAACGCGCTTCATCGCCAAGCGAATAACTGCAATCACAGGAGCCGCCGGTTAGATAGTCGTAAATGAGGCGCCGATTTCCCTGGATCAACGTGAGCGCAATTTGCTCCGTTTGGTACGGGGTCAGGGCATCGATAGGCGGGTCCACAAAGACCGGCTTCAGTTCGCCGTAATCTTCCACCTGCATCGGATGGCCCACGGAAAAATTAAGGTCGGAGATGCCGTCATAGGTCTTCAGCATCGCGGACAAAATCCTGTCGAGATCGGGAATTCTCATCGCACTTGGGTGTTATTCATCAGCGCCATCGGCTGGAGGTTCTTTTAGGAAGGGCCGGAACTTCTTTTTGTCGACCGCCTTGTCGTACGCTTCTTCGCCCGAAATCCGGGTATGCCGCAAATGGTCCATGATCGCGTCGTCCAGCGGTTGATTTCCCTTCTTCTTGCCTACCTGGATCATGCCGGGAATCTGGTGCGTCTTACCCTCACGAACGAGGTTCGCTATAGCCATATCGACGACTAGAATCTCCAAGGCAGCCACGCGCCCGGGCGTGTCGATCCGCTTAAAGAGGTTTTGCGCGATCACGCCTTTAAGCGATTCGGCGAGGGTGGCCCGTATCTGGTTCTGTTGATTCGTCGGGAACACGTCGATAATACGATCGACCGCTTTCGAAGCGCTCGAGGTATGGAGTGTTCCGAAAACAAGGTGTCCAGTCGCTGCCGCGGTAAGGGCCAGTTCGATCGTTTCGAGGTCTCGCATTTCACCTACGAGGAGAATGTCCGGATCTTCGCGCAGGGCGCCGCGGAGGGCGGCCGCGAAAGAACGCGTGTGCACGCCGACTTCCCGGTGCTGCACCAGGCAGTTTTGGCTGCGGTGGACGAATTCGATCGGGTCCTCGACCGTGATGATGTGATCGTGCCGCTGCATGTTGGCGTAATCCATCATCGCGGCCAGAGTGGTCGACTTGCCAGAACCGGTCGGTCCGGTGACCAGGACCAACCCCTTCTTCAACATGGGAAATTTCTTCAGGACCGGCGGCAGATTCAGATCATCGACCGTCAAAATCGTCGAAGGGATCAAACGAAAAACAGCGGAGATACCGTATTTTTGTTGAAAGAAATTCGCGCGATAACGCGCCATTCCCGGGACTTCATAGCCAAAATCGATGTCGGACGTTTCTTCGAAGAGTTTGATTTTCCCTTCCGGCGCAATCTCGTAAACCATCGCCTTCAGTTCGTCGTTCCGCAGCGCTGGGTAATCCACGCGGACCAGTTCGCCATTGATGCGCAGCATCGGCGGGTTGTTCGTGGAGAGATGAAGGTCGGAAGCCTTCTGCTCTCCCATCAGCTTGAAGAATGAATCGATGCGGGCCATGGGAGCAACCCTGATAAAGCTAAATCGATGCCACCCGCCGTGGATTCCACGGCAAGGGGTTCGCTTCGCGTGAATTCCGTTCGCCCCGGCGAAACTTTGGCCCTAGTGGGCCGAATCCCGCGCCGAATCCAGCGTGGAACGGACTTGTTCGAGCAGCTTTTCTCGCGTGTACGGCTTGGGAATGAATCCGCGCAGCCCTTGCGCGAGCATATTGCCCAGCTTGCCCTGCTCGGCAAAGCCGCTGCTCAGGACCACTGCGACGTCCGGGTTGAGCGCGCGGAGCTCGTCGAAAACCGCGTCGCCGTCCATGACGGGAAGAAAAAAATCGAGGATAACCAGGCCGATCTGTTTGCTGATTTGCTGGTAGATTCTGAGCGCTTCGAAACCGTCACGCGCAAGGATGACTTGATAGCCTTCGTCCGTCAGCATCGCGGAAGCCAGCTCGGCGATCTCGGTTTCGTCATCTACGAGCAGGATCAGCTCGCGATTACCCTTCTCATTCAACACCTTGATGTCTGCCGGGATCGAACTGGGCTTTGCCGCGGGAGTTTTGCTTTCCACGGCGGGGGCCTTCTCATGGGCGGGCGATTTCTCCGGCGCGGCCTTGGCTTTCGTCTGCGCAGGGGCCGGTTCGGAGGGCGGTGGGACAATGGTGAATTCGGGTGGTCGTGTCGGGTCAGGCGTGGCTTTGGTTTTAGGCGCGCTCCCCTCCAGAATTCGTGACGTTACCAGGTCGAAAAGGGATTGCGCGGTTTTCGAAGCGAGCTCGACTCGTTCGCCGAGCATCTCGATGTAATTGTATTCGCCCTTGTGCTGGCGAGCCAGATCGGCGTAACGCGAGATCTGTTGCAGCATGGTGTTCAGCTCTGTCGAAGTGGCTGCGATCCACTTCAAATCTTCGTGATCGAGCATAGGTCTCGCTGTTTTCAGGTGCGATCGCGGTCGTTCAAACACGCCCAAAAGACACAACCCACAACTGCGAAAATGGCGATCACGAAGGAACCAATGGTCAGCATAGGGGAAAGGAAGATAAAGTCAGCACGGTTCATG
>JBEEHC010000022.1:0-8841 GCA_041167205.1 Verrucomicrobiota bacterium | reverse complement strand
ACCTGCCGCAAACCACCTCAAAAATTGACGGACCTCTCGTCAAACAGTTCTCGATTTTTCTCCCGAACAAGGTCGGCGCGATGCTCGATGTGGTGAAGCTTTTACACGCGCATAATACTCATGTCGTGGCACTTAGCATTTCGGAATCAACGGACTCGGCGATTGCGCGGATCGTGGTGAGCGATCCGGAGCAAGTGGAGGAACTGTTCCGCCAGCACGATGTCGCCTTCGGAGTTTGCGCGATGGTGGTGGTGGAATTGCGGGAGGTGGCGACCCAGTTGGCCAAACTTCTGGCGGCGCTTCTGATGGCGGAAGTGAACGTGCATTTCAGCTACCCGTTGCTGACCCATCCACGCGGGTTCGCCGCGTTGGCTTTGCACGTGGACGACACGGATTGTGCCTCTTCCGTGCTGCTCGGCGAAGGCTTTAAGCTTCTCAGTCAGGCCGATATTTCCCGGTAACGTGCAGGCGGATCTTCGGTCCTGCGCCGAACGCCTTCACTCCAGCTCCTGGTCTTACTCTTGATCAATCTTTCACCAGGGCTTTGAACAGCGAGCAGGATCAAGATCAAGATCAAGAGCAGGAGCAGGAGCAGGAGCAGGAGAGGAGGAGACCCAATTTGACAGCGTTGCGGGCTGTCGTTTACAGAGCATAATTGTCGACACATGGAAGCGGCCAACATCTCTCCCACACCGCCGGACAAGATTTTCGCGATCGCGCTTGGCGTCGTGGCGATTTTTGGCGCGGTAGAAATTGGCGGGGTCGCTGTTTATTACATTGGCAAGGCGCGGGCCGAATATGCCGCTGCACATCCGAAGGCGGCGGCTGAGCCCGCGGCAGCGCCCAAAACGACCGCTGCGCCGGTGGTGGACCAAAGCGCGTCCGAACCGGCCGCCGTCCAAGCGCCACCCAGCGCCGCCGTGCTCTCCGTGGCCGAGCGACTCTTGAAGGAAGCGACGCTGCTGCGCGATCAAGGCGATACGACCAACGCCCTCGCGCGCCTGCAGGACGCGGCGCAACGCGATCCGAAGAACGCGAACGTGCTTGCCGAGATGGCTATGATTTACGAATCGATCCAGCTCTTCGAGCGATCGAATGAAACGTGGCGCAAGATCCAGGAAATTGGTCCTTCGGCCGGAGCCCTTTACGAGCTGGCGGACATGAAACTGAAGAATGGCGTCCCGGCTCCAGCGACTACCACCACCGGCCCTGGCTTGGTGGGCGCTTCACCGCTCGATGCCGGCACGACTCGCAACGATGCCGATGGAATTCCTGACGGCTCCAGCTTTGGCATCACCGAGGTGACCGCGACCGATTCTCCCGACGCGGACGCGGAGACGAACATGAAATTGAAGATCTCCGTGAAGGTGCGGCCGAACACGGCGATCGATCACACGAAAGTCAAAATCCAGGTGTTTTTCTACGACACGGTGGATAACAAGGAAGTGGTCCTGACCGATGCGGATGTCAGCTACGAGTGGCTCACGCCGCATCACGATTGGAAAGACACAAACCCGGAAATTCTCGCGGTGACGTATCTCCGGCAGAAAAACAAACCGATGTCGTCCGACGCAGCCTTGTCGGCCGCAGCCGCGAACGTCACGCCGCCCGGAGGCAAGAAGAAGACTCCCGCCAAAAAGGAGCCGTCGGCGGAACTACCGGGCGAAGGCGGTCACCGGAAGTATCTCGGTTACATCGTGCGCATTTATTACACCGACCAATTACAGGCCGTCCGCGCCGATCCGACAAAACTGCTCAATCTTTTCCCGCCGCCCTTCACCGCTCCTTCGCAGTGATGCAGTTGCTCATCGTCCACGACGACGCTGAGGTTGGGGAGCAGTTGATGAGCATGCTAAAAGACTATACCGCGCACCAGTGCGCCTTGGTCGAAAGCAACGAGGCCGCGCTTCGCTGGGCCGAGGAGCATGCCCGTTGTGGACTCTTGCTCGCCCAATTGGAAGGGTCCGCGGTCGATGGCCTCACGCTCGGCGGCTCGCTCAGCGAAATTTTTCCCGGGCTGCAAACATTATTCTTCCCGGCGTATCCCGGCACCGAACAACGTCTCGAGATCGCGAAGACGAAAGTATTTCCCGAACCCATCGACGGCGAGCGTCTGCTGGAGGCGATCGAAGTCGCGTCCGCGGCAGAACCCGACGCGCCTGATCTCTTTCAGGTGCTGGATGTGCTCCAAATGTGTTGCCTGAGCGGGCAAAGCGGCGCGGTGCAAATCGTCAAGCAAACCGGGAGCGGCATCGTCTATCTCTGCGCTGGAAAAATCGTCCACGCCGAAAGCGCGGCAGCGCGCGGGACCGAGGCGTTACTTGAAATCGTGGCGTGGGACCTGGTTGAATTTGCCTACGACCCATCAGTCCGCGGGCCCGAGACGATTTCGATGCCGTGGGACGAGGCCTTGCTCCAGGCCGTGGTGGGCCATAAGGAAAACAAGTCGCCAGAGAGCGCCCTGCCAGAATTCGAACAACCGGCTGAAATCGATGCTCCTCCGCCGAAACCAGCCAGGCGTGGATTCTTCAGTGCGCTCAGGCGAAGCTGACGCTTCACTTTCTTTCTTCACCCCCCCGAGATGCATTATTTTAGCCGCCCGATGAAAGCTATCGTTCCCCTTAGCCTGTTTCTTTTTCTAGCCGCGGCGGCGCAGGCGCAAATCCAGGTGGAATTGAAATTCAAGCGGATGCAGTACATCGCGCACGAGCCGGTCATGGCCACCGTGAAGATCACGAATCTCGCTGGGCGCGACATCGATCTCCACGATGAAAACAGCCAGCACTGGTTCGGTTTTGAAATCAACGCCGGCGAAGGCCGTCTCGTCGCGCCCCCCGGCAGCACGCCGCCGAGCCGGCGCTCCATGTGGAAACGGGCAAGACCGTCACGCGAACGATCAATCTGACTCCGGTTTTTCCCGTGCACGATTTCGGCTCCTATCACGTGCGCGCGAATATTTATTTCGCCGATCTAAACAGGTTCTTTTATTCTCAGACGAAAGTTTTTCAGGTGGCGGACGCCCGGCCGATCTGGCAAAGGACGATCGGCATCCCGGATGGAACGCCGGGGGCGGGCGAGGTGCGCACGTATTCGCTGCTCTCGAATCGCTTTTCGGATCACACCTCGCTCTACGTGCGCGTGGAGAACAAAAGCCGCGGCGTCGTTTACACCACTTACTCGTTAGGCCGGGTTATTGCCTATGATGAGCCGCAAGCGGAACTCGACCGCGCAAATCAATTGCATGTTCTTCATTGCGCCGCGCCCCGAAGTTGGGCTTATTCCCACATTGGCGTGAACGGGGAACTCTTGGCGCACTCTATTTTCATCGAAACAAAAACGCGACCGCGTTTGCGGCATGCGGCGGATGGCGCTATCGCGGTCAGTGGCGGAAGGCTCGACTTGCCGATCGCCCAATCCGCGCGGAGCCCTGCCGCGAAATTGCCAGCCCGGCCGCCCAGTGTGCCGGCGGACGATTAAGACTTGCTGCCTACCGCCTCAATGAATCTTCACCGTTATATCTCCGTCGCGGCCATCGCTGGCTTTATGGCGCTCGCCTCGCTGGCTTGCGGCCAGGCGCGCTCGACGGTGGTGATCGATGCCGGCCACGGAGGCTTCGACCGCGGCGGCGTTCCCGGCCAGCGCATTGCCGAGAAAGACAAGACGCTCGATGTTGCCCTGCGTCTGAGACGCATCCTGCAAGCCGACGGCTACAGAGTAGTCATGACGCGCGATCAGGATGTCTTCGTTCCGCTTGGAACGCGGACCGCGATCGCGAACCAATATCGCAACGCGAGTTTCGTCTCGATTCATTTCAATTGTTCCACGCGCGGCGGCGCCAACGGCATCGAGACCTATTACTACCGGAGCGATAGCGCGGCTCTGGCCGCCAGCATTCACCGCAACGTCGTCGCGGGCGCCCCGACCGAAAACCGTGGAATTCGGCGCCGCGGGTTTTTTGTTCTTCGCCGGACGGCGATCCCCTCGGTCCTCGTCGAATGCGGTTTCCTGACCAACCCCACGGAAGGCCGGCTCGCGCAAACCGACAGCTACCGGCAAAAGCTGGCCGAACAAATTGCGCGTGGAATCCGGCGCCAACCCCCGCCTTTCAATCGGCCTCTCACCTCCTCACTCTCAACGGCGGGCCTGTATGGACCGCAGCCCTTCAACACCGGCGCGAACCGCGACTTTGTCCGCGCTGAAGCGGTCCGCGAGCGTTCGAGCGGGTCATCCAAGCACAGGAAGTCGTCCCACCACGCGTCGAGCCGGAAAAAGAAAAAAAGCAGCGATGACGACGAAGACAGGCCCCGGAAGAAAAAGGTCCGCAAGAAGAAATCGGAGGATTGATTGGACTCGCCGATCGTGAGCTCGGCGGAGATGCGCGCGGCGGAAGAAGCGGCCTTCGCGCGCGGCGTCGACATTGAGGCCTTGATGGACCAGGCCGGGACCGGAGTGGCGCGGACCGTGCAAAAGTTTTTCCCGCACCCGGGCGCGTGCATCGTCTACGCAGGAAAAGGTCATAACGGCGGCGACGCGCTCGTCGCGGCCGAGCGCTTGCAGCGGGAGGGATGGAAAATTGAAACCAGGCTTCCATTTCCCGAAAGCGATTGCAGTGAGCTGACCCGCAAGAAACTTGCCTCTTTGCGTGACTCTGCAAATGGGGGCGGCCCTGACGCCCCAACATTCGCGGGTGGCGGCCGCACAATCATCCTCGATGGGCTTCTCGGCGTCGGGACCAAGTCGCTCTTGCGCGAGCCGATCCGCGCGACCGCGCGCGAGCTCAATCGGATCCGCCTCGACCGAAACGCTGTTGTCTTCGCGGTCGATCTTCCGACCGGCTTGAACACCGATACCGGCGAGGCTGATCCCGATTCCGTCATGGCCGATTTCACTGTGACGATCGGGTTTGCCAAGCATGGGCTGATTGCCGACGGCGCGATCGATTTCGTCGGCCGCATTGAAGTTTGGCCGCTGCCCGATCTGGAGGCGGGAGGCGCTCGCAACGAGATCATGGCGACACCGCAAGCCCTGGGTGGACTCATTCCGCGCCGGAAATTCGGCGCGTACAAGAACCAGTTCGGGCGGATCGCGGTGGTGGCCGGCTCGAAGGGATTCGTCGGCGCCGCGCTCATGACCTCCAGCGGCGCGTTGCGGGCCGGCGCGGGATTAGTGGAGCTTTTCGTGCCCGACGATATTTATGAAATCGCCGCAGCGGCGGCCGCGCCGGAAGTGATGGTCAAAGCAACGCGCGGTTATCGCGATTTGCCCGCCGAGAAGATCGATGTCTGGGCGGTCGGACCGGGCTTGGGCAAGGCGAATGGCGCGCGGATACTCGATCTCATTGCCCGCGTCGAGCAACCCATGGTGGTCGATGCGGATGGCCTGAATATTTTGGCGGAAGAAATCGAAGTGCTGAAACGTTGCCGCGGCCCGCGGCTTCTCACGCCGCATCCCGGCGAGATGCAACGCCTCGTCGCTCCCGGAAAAATGGCCAGGGCCGGGCTTGCGAGAAGTTTTTGCGAGCAATTTCCTGTTACGCTTTTGCTCAAAGGCAGCCGCACCATCGTTGCCCAGCGCGATTCTCCTCTCAGCTTTAACAGCACGGGAAATCCCGGGATGGCCACGGGCGGAATGGGCGATGTGCTGACCGGTGTTTGTGCCGGGCTGATTGGTCAGGGGATGTCCCTTTACGATTCCGCCCGCGTCGGCGCTTGGCTTTGCGGCCGTTCCGCCGAGCTCGCCATTTTCCAAAACGGGGCGACCGAGCAAACGCTGCTGCCCACCGATGTCCTGGATAATCTCGGTCGCGCTTTTATCGACTTGGAAATCGGATCGCTCTAGCCGCTTGAGAGTGCGAAGCGTGCGGTGTGCAAGACCAGACGTGGCTACAATCTGTCCTTGCTGTCAAGATTTGATGACTGACCCCTATTATCCCCCAATTTTTCCCTGCGGACTATCATCTCCCTCTTATTCGGGCGGCTTCGGGATGGAAAGGCCGGCAGATCTAAAGATCTCGTCGTAAGGTTCTTCGGAAGCCACAAAACCTGTTGTGGCAATTCGCATCTTGTTAGCAAATATCTCCACACGCTTACACTCGAAGCAGATCAAAAAATCATAACTAGTGTCCTCATTCCTAGCGCTAATAGCATGTCGAGGAAAGAAGCACATGTCATATCCTTCCTCCGAGCGCGAAATATCTTGCTGAAGGGTTCGAACAAGACGCTGGCGAACTTCAGTCGAAGAAAGTGTGGTCTGTCCAATGATGCGAAATCTGTGGAGAACCCCTGGGTTCGCCACATCGCCGGCATCGGGAGTAGGGTTGAGGGCATATAGTGTGATTTGTGGCGTGTATTCCAAAGCGCGCATTGCCATCTCCGGAATTGAATTGCTAACGGCCGCCATTTCCCTTTTCTTGCAACCGAAGAGCATTACAAGCAGGAGTAGATTGAGAAAACCCATTCTCAAACCCAAGACGAACATCATAATACCTTGTCCGCGTCCTTCACAACCCAAGTCACTTTGCGTCCGGCTTCCAATATTACTCTTCATGTGATGAATGCCACTGGTAATCTAAAGGGATTTTATCGTTTGGATAGGTGGGTGGCTAATGCCCGCGCTGCCACCTCCCATAAAGTCGGGCCAATCAGCCTGTGACAAAGGCTCTGGCGGTTTCACTTGATCCGTCTTCTGGGCACCTTGATCCGTCTTCTGGGCACCGTCCGCACTTAAGGGTCGCCCACCCTGGCGCAAACTCTTTAGGAGCAATCCCTTCACCACGTCGGAGGTTTTTTCCGCGTTGGGGCCGTAGAATCTTTTGTCGTAACCTTGAGTGAATGTAGTTGTCCCGTCGTCCAGTAATTTAATACCCGATGTGTGTGCCGAAACCGGGTTCGTGCGCAATTCATTCGCCAGTTGCTGGGCGTACGCGACTCCTCCTTTTACTTTAGCGGCCCCCATAAAATCCCCTGCGCAACAAACCTCCATCTTTATAAGTATCCTCGGGTTGTATTTCTGATTCGAACGAATGATTTGTGCTAGTTTCGCTGCAGAGATACGGTTGCCGTTCGAATCATTCATGTAGGTAGGTGCGCCATGTCCTCCAATCGAAATCCGGTCGTTTGAGAGCGGCGCGCGATCTCCGGCTGCATGACCAGGATCCCAGGGAGACAGTAAGTTGATGTCAAACAAACCTAGGGGGTCAGCTTTATCGACCGGATCATCGCCCACATAGCGGAAGAGGTTCATGTCTCCCGCGCCAAAGCCTGTCGGATCGCTCTGGAGAAACCTGCCAGTCGCGGGAAGGTAGAACCGGTTTCGGTAGTCGTAGATTTCCAACTCGTGGATGTATTCGCGCCCTTGAAACAAGAAGTCGTGAAGATAATAACTCCATGAGCGCGCGTTCCCGCCATTCGCGTCGGTCACCGTCGGTCGACCGAAAGCATCGTATTTGTATTTTTCGAGTATCTCGGCGTTCTCATCCAGGATAAACGCGACGTTGCCGTGCCGATCTGAATGAAACCGAAGATAGCCGATTTTCCCTTGCTGCCGAAGAAGAATCTCATCCGCACCAGGCCCGTAGAGATTCCAGGCTAGAAGGGAACTCGGATATGACTCATACCACTCCGCGATTGGCTTCCATCCGTCAAAGACGAACACCGTCGACGCCCCGTTGAAGGTCCGTTTGACGCACCGGCCTAGCCCATCGTAGACGAATCCGGCTACTGTCACGTGGGCCTCGCCGGATCCACCATTGGACGCCGAGACAAGACGATTGGCTGCATCGTACACACCGTTGAACCCTTCGGTGAGCGTTAGGTTAAAGTTGCTATCGTACCCGTAGGTGTGTCCCGGGATGCTTCTGTACTGGTTCAATGCGTTCGGCGAGTATTCTACCACAGCTCCAGATCCACCCACTTCGACCATGCTGCTGCGGTTCAACTTGTCCGGGGTGTAGGCGTAAGTCACAGTCCGAGTGGCGTCAGATGGTGGGCCGTTGGCGACATGCCCATTGTACGCTGCCGTAGCCAATTGATTCGTCGGCTCATAGGTAAACCGTTCGCCTCTGTTATCCTCTTCCTCGCGCCAGGTCGCGACTTCACGATTACTGCGGTCATATTGGTAATTACTCAATGAGAAACGGGAACCGAGGCTGGTCTGCTCCCAGGTTCTCGGTCTGTTCAACGCGTCGTAGTCGTCGCTCGGGCAATTCGTCGAACTGACCTTGTCATTATAGGTTGCCTGCCGCGTGGTTACGTTTCCGCTTGGATCGTAGTTGTACTCGAACGTCCAACCATCGGTGTAAATGTGCTTAAGTTGACTGCGCTCCGTGTAATCGTAGGTAACCAGATACAAACCGGTTCCCTCCATTTCCTCGCCGATTACTGGGTTGCCCGAGGGTTGATCGATCACTTCCAGGTTCATTCGCCTACCATCTGGATCAGGAGGAGTCTTGACGCGACGCGTCGTCGCGGGCTGATTTCCTGCTCCGGCCAGCGTTTGGTCTTCCCAGAGTTTTCGGTTAGCGTGGTCGTATACGAAAGCCACTACGGTTTCCCCATTGTTTGTCGTGACGCTGGTCAACCTGCTCGCATCATCATACCCAGTTGTTATCCGCGGTCCGAGGAGGCCAGGACCAGTCCACCAAGAGTCGTCCTGGCGGTTTCGATCATCATGGTGAAAGTGTCTTATTTGGCCCGCCGGATTCTTGTACTCATAGAGGTTTCCGACTAAATCATAGAGCCACGTTTCCGTTGGGCTCGGGCTAGGAGAAGCCGTAGGATATGTTGACGTCTTTTTTCGATTCAGCTTATCGTATTCGAACCCGTAAATCGCCTGCTTGGTGTC
>JBEEHC010000021.1:0-8415 GCA_041167205.1 Verrucomicrobiota bacterium | reverse complement strand
CGCTCTATTTCACGCGCCTTTTTTAACGTGGCTAGCTCTTTTTTCGCGACGATCTTCAATTCTCCACCGAGTCGCTTCGTCGTCGCAGTGTGACCGCGTAGATGTTGCGCGAAACGTGCGTCAAGATCGACAGTCGAGCCGATGTAGTGACGACCGCTTGATCCACGAAGGATGTAAACCCAAGGCATTGTAGAAAGTGCCAGAGGGGAGAATTGAACTCCCGACCAAGGGCTTATGAGTCCCCTGCTCTACCGCTGAGCTACCCTGGCATTAATAACTGTTCTCGTTCGCCGAGCTTCTCAAAAGCCGACCAACCCCGAAAGCTTTCGGGGCTGCTCTACCGCTGAGCTACCCTGGCATCAATTCGTTCATTATCGTCGCGCTTCTCAGAGCCGACCAACCCCGAATGCTTTCGGGGCTGCTCTACCGCTGAGCTACCCTGGCGATGCGCGACAAATTGAATGCCGGGGCGTCGGCATGTCAACGCCCGGCCGACGACCTGCCTTCATTGCTTTCGCTTTTCCAAATAGGGGGCGAGATCTTTCTCACGGCCTCGAAGCGCAGCCATAAAGCAAACGCCGTTCCGTTGCTGCACCGCACCGGTCCAACCCTCCAGCTCGACAAAACGCCAATCTGAAAAATCGGTCACGCTGCCGTCTTTGGGATTCTTCTCGGCGGGGAAAAGGAAGAACTGCATTCGTTTTTCCACGACCCAGATCTGGGCCACGCCATGCACTTCGTCATCGTCAAACACTCGGCTGCCCAGAGTGCGAAAGTCGGCGAACTCCGGCGGGATATCGTAATGCTCGAGCCGATGCTTCAGGAAAAACAGGTCGCTCAACGCCCCGGCATCCGTCTTGAGCGGGTCGAGTATGACTGATCGAGTCGAGCTCGCGACCGACAGGAGCCGCCGAGCCTTGTCCGCTCCGGGAAAATCGTGCAGGTGCTCATGGACGCGGTAAGCGAAAACCCCGCCAATCACGGCGAGAGCGAGGGCAATCGCGATCACGACCGGGTTGAGCAGGATTTTTTTCCAGCGCCGTTTGACCAACGGGATCAGGCTCTCGTTCGCGAACCATTCCGCGACTTGCGCATCCACGGGGATCGCGCGAACGAGTTTTGCGATAGCGGCATCGAATGCCTGCTGCTGTCCGAACGGCGCCGCTTTCTTCCCCCGGCGCGCGCGCTCGATGGCAATGCGCATCGCTCGATCGGTTCCCGGCTTTTCCGTGATGGGTGCACATCGGGCCAAAGAGCTGTAATTGGGGCGAATTTGGAACATGCTCATTCTCCCTGGTACGGCGTTGTGGCATCCAGCCACGCTTGGAATTGGTGGCGCCCGCTCGAAATCAATTCCGACAACTCGCCCGCTTTTATCTCCAGAAGTGCCAGCATTTCGCGCAAACTGAATTCATCCAGATAGAAGAGCGCAAGCGCGCTGCGTTGCGGCTCCGGCGCCGCCGAAATCCACACGGCGAGCTGGTCGGGATCCAATTGTTCGATTTGCATCGGAGCTACAGGTGAAATCTCTGCTTCCTCCAGCGTCCCCTGCTCGGCTTGGAGACCCTGCTCGCTCACGGCGAGACAACGCCATCTGGCATCGCGAAAAAACCAAAGACGATCCGGCGGCGGCTCGTCCCGGGCGGAACGCAAAGCCGCTTCTCGAACGGTATTTTGAAATGCGTCCTGCGCCTTGCTCGCACCGCCTGTCATCAAGAAACAGAACCGATAAAGTTGCGGGAGATTTTTGGTGGTGACCGACACGCTGTTACTCTCTACCCGGAAAATTAACGAGCGTCGACTCTGGAGGGCAAGACGTGAGATCCGATCCGGCGTGATTTACGCCAGCGTTTGCAGACGCTGCGCCACTTCCTCAGCGTTTTCGCGACTGTTGAAGGCCGAGATGCGGAAGAATCCTTCGCCGCACGACCCGAAGCCGCTCCCGGGCGTGATGACGACATTCAACTCCTGGAGCATCCGATCGAACATCTGCCAGCTGGTCAGGCCGGGAAGTGTCTTGACCCAGATGTAGGGAGCATTCACGCCACCGTAAACTGGCAGTCCGGCGCGCGCCGCCGCTTCTCGCAGGATACGAGCATTTCCCATGTAATGATCGATCAGACTCCGCACTTGAATGCGGCCCTCGGCGCTGTAGATGGCCTCCGCGCCACGCTGCACCGGATAACTCACGCTATTTGCCTTGGTGCTCCAGCGCCGATGCCAAAGGGGATGCAGCGGGAGCTTGCGGCGATCGGCGGTGCGCGCATGCAAATTTTTCGGCATCACGGTGAACCCACACCGCACGCCGGTGAAGCCGCCATTCTTCGAGAAACTCCGGAACTCGATCGCGCACTCGCGCGCGCCCGGAATTTCGTAGATGGAATGCGGGACCGCCGGGTCGCTGATGTAAGCCTCGTACGCCGCATCGAACAGGATAATCGACTCATGCTCTCGCGCGTACTCGACCCAACGCGTTAGTTGCGCGCGTGAGGCCACCGCGCCAGTCGGATTATTCGGAAAGCAGAGATAAATAATATCGACCGGCTCTCGCGGAGTTTGTGGGACAAAGTCATTCTCCGGTCTGCATGGTAAATACGTGATCCCTTCGTAACGGCCGCCATCGGTCACCGGACCGGTGCGTCCCACCATCACGTTTGTGTCGACGTAGACCGGGTAAACGGGATCGGTGATCGCGATCTTGTTTTGGTCGCCCAGAATATCAAGGATGTAACCGCAGTCCGACTTTGATCCCTCGGAGATAAAGATCTCGTCCGCGGCGAAGTCAATTCCGCGGTCGCGGTAATCTTGTTGCGCGATCTTCTCGCGCAGAGGTTCAAGACCCTGCTCGTGACCGTAGCCGCGGAATGTTTCGCGAGCGCTGAGTTCATCCACGGCATGATGCATCGCGGCGATGGCCGCTGGAGGCAGCGGTTCGGTCACGTCACCGATGCCGCAGCGGATCAGCCGCCGGGCCGCATCCGGATTCGCATCACAGAACTCGCGCACACGCCGCCCAATCTCGGGAAAGAGATAGCCGGCCTGGAGCTTAAGATAATTCTCGTTGAGGTACGCCATTGCGTTGGTAGGGACAGCGCGCTGCGCTGTCCGCGGACGCCGTAGCGCGGCGTCTCTACCTTCGATTAGGAACTAGTAGTTCTTCCCAACAGCGTCCCAGTTCACCACGTTCCACCAGGCTTTGATGTAATCGGGGCGCCGGTTTTGGTAATTGAGATAGTAGGCATGCTCCCAAACGTCCACGCCGAGCAGCGGCGTGTTGCCGTCCATCAGCGGGCTGTCCTGGTTGGGAGTGGAAATCACTTCGAGCTTTCCGCTCTTGTTTTTGATCAGCCAGGCCCAGCCGCTGCCAAACCGGCCCACGCCGGCCGCCGCGAATTTTTCCTTGAACGCGTCGAAGCTTTCGAAGGTGGATTTGATGTCGTCGCCCAGTTTACCGGAAGGTTCGCCACCGGCATTCGGACCCATGATTTTCCAAAAGAAGGAATGATTCGCGTGTCCGCCGCCGTTGTTCCTCACGACGGTGCGGATCTCTTCGGGTACCGCGCTGAGATCCTTGATCAAATCCTCGACTGATTTCGCGGCGAGCTCGGGCTTGTCTTTGAGCGCGTTGTTAACGTTGGTGATGTAAGTCTGGTGATGCTTCGTGTGATGGATCTCCATCGTGCGCGCGTCGATATGCGGCTCGAGAGCGTCGTAGGCATAAGGGAGTTTAGGTAATTCGTAGGCCATAATCGGCACTGTCCCGCCGGGAAGGCGGCGCGTCAATCGTCACCCGCAAATGGAGAGGCGCTCGCCGCGGCGAGCGCCAGTCCCATTGCCTCAGATCATGTGTCGCTGTTCGCCGACGCGATAAGCCTCGGCCAGCCATGAGGACACTTCGCTATCGACGTCATCGACGCTCCCGAATCGGAAGGCGTGCAGATGATTTCTGGTTGAGAAAGTTTCGATTCGGCAGAAACGCGGATTTTCAATAGCGGCGCGCCAGCACTACATGGCCATCGACCCAGTTCCTGCGAATGACGAACGCAGCAAAACTCATCCGCACCTAAAACGCGACCCTTGTCTTCTCCGGAAGCACGGTGACTGGCCCGTTTTTTCTCGCGGCGCGCAGCACTTTGTCGAAAATCGCGCGAACCGCCGGAGGCTTTCCCTCGAAATGGGAACCGAGCGTGTAATTGCCACACGCGTGCGATTGATTCCGGTTTGCGAACTGGCGGCCACATTCCGGGCAACGCCACATGGATCCGCGTTTGGGCGCGGGAGTCCCGCTCATTCCCGGCAGCGATAGAAGCTCGGATAATGCCCGAGCCCGCTCCGATAATTGATATACGTGGCCAGCGCCAGCAGCGGGAAATTTTGCCGGTACATGTCGTACTTTAGATAGAAGACCCGCGGGAAACCGGTCCCGGTTATCTGCGGCTCGTCCCACGCGCCGTCGCGCCGTTGCGTCGCCAACAAATACCGGAGACCGCGCTGCACGCTCGATCGGTCCAGGTCGCCGCAGGCGCAAATTCCCATCAACGCCCAGGAAGTTTGCGAAGCCGTGCTTTCGCCTTTGCCTTTGAGCACGGGATTTTCGTAGGAGGCACAGGTCTCACCCCAGCCGCCGTCGTCGTTCTGACAGCTCTCGAGCCAATCACGTCCGCGCAAGATCCAGTCCTGCGTCATGTTCTCATCGATGGCGCGCAACCCGCGCAGCACCTGCCACGTGCCGTAAATGTAGTTAACGCCCCAGCGGCCGTACCACGAGCCATCGTCGTCCTGGGTATCGATTAAATATTTCACGGCTTCGCGCACCGAGGGCTGCTTCACATCGAAATCGATGTAGCCAAAGAGTTCCAGCGTTCGCGCGGTCAAGTCGCTACAGGTCGGATCGAGAATGGCATTGTGGTCCGCGAAGGGCATGTCCTCCAGCCAATGTTGCGTGACTTCCTTATCGAACGCCGCCCAACCTCCATCGCCGCATTGGAAACTTAATTGCCAGGCCAGAGCGCGCCGGAACACCTCGCCCAATCCGTTCGGCTCCATGGGCCGCACCAGACGCAACGCCATCAGGACCATGGCGGTATCGTCCGTGTCCGGGTAATAAACGTTGTTGTATTCGAAGGCCCAGCCGCTCGGTTCGGGATGCGGATTATTCACGGCCCAATCCCCCGCCAGCCGCACTTCTTTTTCCAAGAGCCAGCTGGCCGCGCTCGTTAGAGCCGGATGCTCCGCCGGCAAACCGGATTCCGCCAGCGCGATAACGTTGATCGCTGTGTCCCAGACCGGCGACATGCACGGTTGAATGCGAAAATCTTCCGGATCATCGACAAAGAGTCCGGCGAAATCCTTCGCCGCCTTTTCGTAGATCGGATGTTGTGCGGAATAACCAAGCGCGCGCAACGCAATGAGGGAGTTGAGCATCGCCGGAAAGACCGCGGCCAATCCGTCGCTCCCCTCACCGATCCGATCCAGCATCCAGCGTTCCGCTTCTTCGAGCGCGCGGCGTCGCATTGGCCTGAACTGCAGCTTCGAGATCAATTTGAGAGCGTGATCGGCCCGCAGGAAAAAATTCCGCCAGGCGAAAAACCGCGGATCGCGCGGCAGAGTGAAATCCTTGTGCTCAGTGCCGAGCGGATAGAGCTCGTGGAGTTGCTTCAGCCCCGGCAGTTCACGCGTCGGCTTAAAATGATTGATAATCGCGAGCGGGATCAACATCGCCCGGCTCCACGACGACATTTTGTGAATGTTAAACGGCAGCCAGGTCGGCAGCAGGATCATCTCCACCGGAATGGAGGGCAGATATTGCCACGGGAATTGCCCGAGCAGCGCAAGATAGAGCTTGCTGAAGGTGTTCATGCGCGGGATGCCGCCGAGACGCAAAATGTTCGCACGCGCTTCCTGCATGTAGGGAAGATCGGCGGAATGACCCGCGAGCTTCAGCGCGAAGTACGCCTTGACCGATGCGTTCACTTCGCTCGGCCCGCCATAATAAATATTCCAACCGCCATCCGCGAGCTGGCGCTTCAGAATGTGACGGGCGCACCGCTGCTGGAGCCCATCATCCACTTCTCCCAGCCAATGCATGAAGAGGACGAAATCGGAGCAAAGCGTGCTGTCGACGAGCAGTTCCCCGCACCAATGACCGTCCGGGTGCTGCTGCCGGAGCAGATTTTCCTGCGCCTGCGCGATCGCGTTCGCGATCTCCGCGTCGTCCGCCGGATATCCTGTGGCGGAATCGGGAAGAACGCTCGGCAGCGCGATCAGGTTCGCGGGTGACGGAGGCATCGGGGTACTAGGAAGCTTGCGCGGCCACTTCGGCGCGTTTGCCCGTCAGGTGACCGTTACCGGACGTGACCCCGTTGTACGCTGCGAGCTCGTTGCCTTTGCCGGTCGGTTTCGGTTTAGAACCAAAGTTGAACCGGATATTTTTCCAGGTATCGCCGCGCTGCGCGTTAAGCCCCAGACTTGCCGTGGGTTCGTAGCCGCAATGGACCATGCAATTTTCGCAACGGCTGTCTTTGGCGACGCCATTTACCACGCCGTACTTCTCCCACTGCACCTTCTCGAGCAACTCCGCGTAGCTCGAATAGTGCGCGTCAGTCATGAGATAGCAGGGGCCTTTCCAGCCACGGATGTTGCGGGTGGGAATCGCCCAGGCCGAGCAGCTCAGGTCGCGCTTTCCGGCGAGAAACTCGAAATAGATCGGCGTCCCGAAGAGCGTGTACTTGCCCATCCATTCCTCGATCTTCTTGAACTTCTCGATCGTCATCTTGCGCGTGAGGAAGAAATTTTCCGGCTGCAGATTCAGCCGCTTGATCATGTCCTTCTTCGCGGCGTCGTACTCGTATCCCGGCGAAATGGTGTGTCCGTCCACGCCGAGATCGGAGAGGAAATCGAACATCTGCTCCACTTCGGCCATGTCGGTTTCCTTGTAGATCGTGGTATTGGTCGCGACTTGGTACCCGAGGAGCTTCGCCATTTTCATGGCGAGAATGCACTCTTTGAAGACGCCTTCGCGTTCGACGATCAGGTCATGCGTCCGCTCGAGGCCATCGAGGTGCACGTTCCAATACATCCAACGGCTCGGGCCAATTGTCGGCTTGGCCGGATCTTTCGGTCCCTGGCGAACAGCCTCGGCCTCTTTCTCGCTGATCAAACCGGCCGCGAGCAGTGCTGAAAGCTTTTCTTCCACAAATGCGGAGCGGGTTGCCAATTGCGCGCTAAGCCATTCGCGCATCTTTTTGCGCATGAACATCGCGTTCGTGCAGATGTAAACGATCCGCTTCTGCTCGAGCAGGCCTTCCACCAGCGCTTCGATCTGCGGATAAATGAGTGGCTCACCGCCGCAAATCGAGATCATCGGCGCGTTGCATTCCATCGCGGCGCTCAGGCAATCCTCCAGCGGCAAAATGTCCTTGAGCGAGGTGGAGTACTCGCGAATGCGGCCGCAGCCGGTGCAGGTGAGGTTGCAGGTATGCAACGGCTCCAATTGCAGGACGGTGGCGAACTTATCGGTCCGGCGGAGCTTCTGCGTGATGATGTAGGCGGCGATCTTGGTCGTCAACGCCAGAGGGAATCTCATAAGAGCGAGGATAGTAACAAGGGAGCCCCCCCTGTCAATGGGCGCGGGTTTCGGCTCATCAGGCACTAGTGTACGCCACGACGCTCCAAAATGCCCAGAAAAAGCGTGTCGTCCCGAGGCTGGCGAAGCACGCCGAGGGACCTTGCAACTGCAATAGCGCCTCCTCGAGTCCGGCGTGATCGATCTGTCAATGTGAGGTCCCTCGCCGTCTGCGCGGCTCGGGATGACAATCCTGCTTAGACTTCTCACAGCTTTTGAGGTCGGTCCGTCCGATTTACTATGGATGAAGGAACCTCACTCACCCGAAACCGTTGCCATCCTCGGCGCCTCGCCAAAACCGGACCGCTACGCCTACAAAGCGTTGGAGTTACTCCATGAGTACGGGCACCGCACCCTCCCGATCAATCCCGCTTTCAACGAAATCCTCGGCGAAAAGTGCTATCCAACCATCGCGGACGCACCCGGCCCGATCGACACGGTGACGCTTTATCTCGGCGAAGAGCGGTCGAATCCGCTGATCGAGGAGATCATCAACGCGAAACCGCGCCGCATTATCCTGAATCCCGGCGCCGAGAACAGCGCACTCGCGACGAAGGCAGAGGAAGCCGGCATCGAAGTCGTCGAAGGGTGCACCCTGGTGATGCTCCGGACGGGCCAGTTTTAAGGCGTCTGCCATCCACGCCGGATCAAGCTCACGGCGATCGCGGCCAGCAACAGCGAAATGAGTTTCGATACACCCTTCATACCTTGTTGCCCCATCCATCGGGTAAAGTGGCTGGCGTATCGGAAGGCGAATCCCACCAGGAGCAAATTCACGAGCAAAGCCAGAA